>DJXM01000045.1 GCA_002449755.1 Caryophanales bacterium UBA7004 | reverse complement strand
GCGGAATTAACTTTTGCAATTAACGAAGCCTATACAGGCTTTTACATTGACATTAATTCGTCTTGCTTCTTCTTTGTTACTGCTTCAACCTCTTCAATCTTCTTATCAGTAAGCTTTTGGCAGTCCTCTAAAGCACTCTTTTCATCATCCTCAGGAAGCTCAAGCTTCTTGATTTGATCATTTAAATCACGTCTTACATTTCTAACATTAACCTTAGCAGTTTCACTCATCTTAGCAACAAGCTTAGCTAGCTCACGTCTTCTTTCCTCTGTCATTTGAGGTAAGATTAATCTAATACCATTTCCGTCAGATTGAGGAGTTAATCCTAAAGGTGATGCAAAAATAGCTGATTCAATAGCCTTTAAAGATGACTTATCAAAAGGCTTGATATAAATTTGATTTGCCTCAGGAATAGTAATAGATGATATTTGCTTAACAGGAGTTAAAACTCCATAATAATCAATAGAAATAGAATCTAATAATGATGCATTTGCTCTACCAGTTCTAACAGTAGTTAATTCTCTTTCATATGCGGCAATAGCCTTGTCCATTTTTTCTTCAGCCTCAAGCTGAGCCATTTCTAATTCTTCCATATTATTCCTCCAATTTAAAATTTAACCTTTGTTCCGATATTTTCGCCTTTTACAGCTCTTAAGATATTTCCATCCTTATTCATATTGAATACGATAAGTGGTAATTTATTATCTCTACATAATGAAGCAGCTGTTGAATCCATAACTGCTAAGCCCTTTTCCAAAATCTCATTAAATGTTAATTCCTGGTACATACGAGCATTTGGATTCTTTCTTGGGTCAGAATCATAAATACCCTCAGTACCATTCTTTGCCATTAATACTATTTCAGCACCAATTTCAGTTGCACGAAGTACACATGCAGTATCAGTTGAGAAATATGGGCTTCCAAGTCCACCTGCAAAGATACAAACTCTCTTCTTTTCTAAATGTCTAATTGCCTTTCTTCTAATGTAAGGCTCTGCAACTGTATCAATAGGAAGTGCAGTCATACATCTTGTAGGTACACCCATTCCCTCTAAAGCATCTTGGATTGATAATCCATTCATTATAGTAGCTAGCATACCCATATAATCAGCTTGAGCTCTTTCCATACCAAGCTCTTCACCAATCTTGCCTCTCCAAATATTTCCACCACCAACAACAATACCGATTTCAGTACCAAGGTCGTAGATTTGCTTAATTTGAGCGGCTATACCCTTAACAGTTTCAGGATCAATAATAGCACTAGAATTAGCCTTTAATGCTTCACCTGAAAGCTTTAATAATATTCGCTTATACATATAGTTTTCCATCCTTTATAACTAATAGAACAATCTATTATTTTTTCAAAGATTATTTTACCATATTGTTTTAATTAATACTAATACTTTTAATACTTTTTTTAGAAAAAAATAACCGCGAGTTTCGCGGTTATCAATTATTACTTATTGAATTGAGCAGATTGAGCAGCTACTTCAGCAGCAAAATCAACTTCTTGCTTTTCAATACCTTCACCTACAGCTAAACGGATGAAAGTTACAACCTTAGACTTAGCGCCTGCAACATAAGCCTCAACTGTTTGATCAGGATTCTTAACGAAAGCTTGAGATAATAAACAAATTTCCTTTAAGCTCTTTTCAAGTCTACCTGGAACAATCTTATCAGCAATAATTTGTTCTGGCTTTGGCTTAGCAGATGTAGCATTCTCATTTAAAGCTGTTGCTAAAATGATTTCTCTTTCCTTAGCAACCTCTTCAGCTGGAATATCATCCTTAGATACATATCTAGGACCCATAGCAGCTACATGCATAGCAACATCCTTAGCAACAACTTCATCATTACCATCTAATACAGCAACAACTACAATTCTACCACCAGCATGCTTATAAGCACCAAATACTTGTGCATCAGTCTTCTCTAATACAGTAACTCTTCTTAAAGAAATCTTTTCACCAATTACACCTGAAGCCTCAAGAATAATTGTATTTAAATCCTTGCCTTCTGCCTCAACCTTTAATGCACACTCAGTACACTTAGCGTCAGAATTAACAATGATTTCGCCAACCTTATTTAATAAATCAACAAACTTAGCATTTTGAGCAACGAAGTCTGTTTGAGAATTTAATTCAAATACAACAGCCTTATTACCCTTAATTGCATATGAGCAAAGACCTTCAGCAGCGATTGCGCCTTCCTTCTTTACAGCCTTAGCAATACCCTTTTCTCTTAACCAAGTTACAGCAGCTTCCATATCGCCATCTGTAGCAGTTAATGCCTTCTTGCAGTCTAACATACCTGCAGAAGTCTTTTCACGTAAATCCTTAACCATTTGCGCAGTAATATTTGCCATTTTTTTATCCTCCGAATAAATTATTCAGCCTTAGCTTCTTGAGCTGGCTTCTTAGCTGGAGCCTTCTTAGCAGGCTTCTTTTCGCCGTCCTTCTTAGGAGCTTGAGCCTTTCTAGCAGCTCTTTCTTCCTTCTTAGCAGCGTCTTCCTTCTTGATTTCTTCTGCTTGGTTGATACCTTCAGCAGCGTCATCAAACTTCTCAACAACACCACCATTAGCCTCGATTACAGCGTTAGCCATAACCCATGTAACTAACTTAACAGCACGGATAGCATCATCGTTTGCTGGGATAACATAGTCAACATCATCAGGATCACAGTTAGTATCAACGATACCAAATACTGGGATGTTTAACTTTCTTGCTTCTAAAATAGCATTGTGTTCCTTGTGTGGATCAACGATGAATAAAGCATCAGGAAGCTTCTTCATATCCTTAATACCACCTAAGAACTTCTCTAACTTATCTCTTTCAGCCTTTAATTGAGCAGCTTCCTTCTTAGTAAGCTTTTCGAAAGAACCATCTTCTTCCATCTCATATAGGCTTTGTAATTTTTGAATTCTCTTTCTAATTGTCTTGAAGTTAGTTAAAGTACCACCTAACCATCTTTGGTTAACATAGTACATACCACATCTAGCTGCCTCTTCCTTAACAGCCTCTTGTGCTTGCTTCTTTGTACCTACGAAAAGTACCTTTCCTTCATTCTTAGCGATTTCAAATAGAGCTGCATAAGCCTTTTCAATTTCATTTGCAGTCTTTTGTAAATCGATGATGTAAATTCCATTTCTAGCTGTAAATACATACTTAGCCATCTTAGGATTCCATCTACGAGTAGCATGTCCAAAATGAACACCAGACTCTAATAATTGTTTCATTGAAACTACTGATTCAGACATTTTTTAATTTCCTCCATTTTATTTTTGTTTTTTGTCCTCTGCCTTCTTCAACGTTCGCCTCCAACAAATTCTTGCACACGACGGCAAACTCCAAAAGCATGTGTATTTTTTGTGCCTTTTAAATAATATCATAGCACTAGATGAAATGCAACTATTTTTTTAAGGCGAAAGAAAAATGGGGAAAATCCCCATTCTTAATTAATCTCTGTAACCTCTTTACCAGTTGATACATATTTTTCATCAAATTTTATATCAATCTTATTAATAGATTTAACCTTTGATTCAGATAAATTACCATCAAAATCTATTTCCTTATCATTTGTAGTATATTGGCAATAGATAGGAGCAAAAACAACCTTCTCTAAAATTCTTTGCTTTTGCATATTCTTTTCACCATAATTTCTTACAACAAATGTAGGAACATATACAATATCAACAGTAATATTTCTATTACCATCCTGATATGCCTTATAAGCACCCTTTGCTGATTTACCAAATGATAATGCTGAAATAGTACTTACCTCAAAATCGAATAAATCATTATATTGATGTAATCCCTTTTCAGTATCATATAGCTTAGCTGCAACAGCTGATGCCTCAGAATCATAAATACCACTTGATGTTCTAAAGAATAATGAGCTTGCAGTATAGCTTTGAACTCTTGTACCTAATGTTTCAAAATCATTATCAATATTTATAGAATATACGAATGCAGATGATTTAACATCGTTAGAAACATACGCAGTATAATAATCAGTATCTGAATTAATATCTACATTTGCATCTAATCTCTTTGCTTGATTATCTAAATCATAAATAAAACCAATATTATATTTATCTTTAACCTCTGATAGATCTAATGCTAAATCACTTCTTACAATAGTTAAATCACCATCTGGAGTAGATGTACATGCTAGAAGTGTTGCCATTGCCATTAAACCAACAGTAACTGAAATCACTTTCTTTTTCATACAATAATTTCTCCTTACTTTGAACAAAAAGAATTATAACAAAATCAATCAAATATTACAAGATTAACTTTTATTCTTTGATTCTTTTTGAGCCCTAGGATGTGCTTTAGCATAATCCTCTCTCATTTTTTCAATAGTAACATGAGTATATATTTGTGTAGTTGATAGGCTCTCATGACCAAGTAATTCCTGAACAGTTCTTAAATCCATTCCATTATTTAACAATGATGTAGCAAAGGAATGCCTTAGCATATGAGGTGAAATATGGAATGTTTCACCAGCATCCTTAACAAGCTTTTCTAGAATTTTCCTTACACCAACTCTAGTTAATGTAGTACCATTCTTATTTAAAAATACATGCCTATTTTCAGTATCCTTAGAATTATATAATATTTCAGGCCTAAATTGAGAAATGTAATGCTTAAGCATATCACCTAAGCCCTCATACATAATTACATCTCTATCCTTTCCACCCTTACCGCTTCTAACTCTAATTATTCTTTCTGAAAAATCAATATCCTTAATTTCCATATTACATAGCTCAGATACTCTTAATCCACAACCATATAAGCATCCTAAAATACAGAAATTTCTATATCCAAGCTTATTATCTAAATCACAAGCATCAAAAAGCATTACAATTTCACTTTCATTTATAACCTTTGGTAAATGCTTAGGGATTTTAGGTAAATCCATATCCTTAAAATAATTTTCTCTACAAATTTCATTTCTTACACAAAAATTATAAAAAGATGAAAGAGAAGATATATGTCTTCTAATACTAGTACTTTTAAACTTATCCTTAGATAAATATGATACATAATATTCTGGATGCCTTTTTGATATATGCAATATATCCTTAGCCATCTTTTCTACCTTCAAAAAGGCACTAAAATCATTAATATCATGCAAATAATTAGAAAGGGTATTTTCTGAATACCCCTTTTCATTTTCTAAATATGACAAAAATTCCTCAACTGCCTCTTCAGGGTTTACCTTAGTTATCATTAATCTTCTTTAGCTCTCTTTCAAAATCTAAAAATGCTCTATCTCGATATAATTCCTTCCTATTAGCCTTTTTATGAGGAATATTCAATTCCTCCATAATACCGAAATTAGCATTCATAGGCTGGAAGTCATTTTCGTTTGCCTCGCAAATATAATGGCTTAATGCACCAAGAACTGTTGTCCTTGGCAAATAAATTGGTTCTAATCCTCTTAAATACCTATCCATACTTACTGCCGCATAAATACCAGATGCTGCAGATTCTACATATCCCTCAACACCAGATAGCTGGCCTGCAATAAATAAATTAGGATATTGCTTAGTTTGAAAATTAGGCTTTAAAATTTTAGGTGCGTTTATATATGTATTCTTATGCATTCTTCCATACTTAGCGAATCTTGCATTTTCAAGTCCAGGAATCATTTGGAATACTCTTTTTTGCTCCGGAAATTTCAAATGAGTTTGGAATCCAACAATATTATACATAGTACGAGCTGCATCATCCTGTCTTAATTGAACAACTGCATAAGGCTTTACACCATCAGGTGTTCTTAATCCAACAGGCTTCATAGGACCAAATGTTAATGTCTGAGGTCCTCTTTTGGCCATAATTTCAACTGGCATACAGCTTTCAAAAACCTTTAAATCAAATTCATGAGTTTCAGCACATTCAGCATTAATTAATGCATCATAAAATGCATCAAATTCCTCTTTAGTCATTGGACAATTATAATATGATGGCTCACCCTTATCATATCTACTTTTTAAATATGCCTTTTCATAATTAATAGAATCAGCATAAATAATTGGTGCTTGAGCATCAAAAAAATAAAAATCATCTAAGCCAAATAATCTTTTGATTTCTTCACATAATGGAGATGATGTAAGTGGACCAGTAGCGATAATAGTAGGAACATTTACATCAATCTTTGTTATTTCATCATAAACAATTTTTACATTAGGCAATGATTTAATAATTTTTGTTATTTCCTCTGAGAATCCTTCTCTATCTACAGCTAAAGCACCACCAGCCTCAACCTTATTATCATATGCACATTTTAAAATAAGTGAATCTAAAAGAGCCATCTCATGCTTTAAAATACCACAAGCATTTGTGTCAGAATCACTCTTTAATGAATTAGAACAAACTAATTCTCCAAACTTTTCTGTTTTATGTGCCGGAGTCATCTTCTTAGGTCTCATTTCATATAATGTAATACCATAACCCTTTTTAGATAAATACCAGCATGCCTCAGCACCAGCTAAGCCAGCTCCAATAATATTTATATTCATAAAAACTACCTATATTCTACAATTTCATTTTTTTCTTTTCTCTTATTATGAGGTTTAATTTCATTAGGATAACCAGTAGGTAACATAGCTAAAACCTTAATGTTATCAGGTAATCCTAATATTTTTTCTACCATATCCTGATGCATACTACAAACGAAGCAAGAGCCTAAGCCTAATGCTGTAATAGCATTCATCATATTAGTTGTTACAATAGCAGCATCAACCATACCGAATTCCTTATTATCGCTTCTTCTTTTCCAAGAGATATTTGTATCATAAGCAATAACAAATATTAATTTAGCATCAAATGTATATTTAGATGCTTCCTTTAATTTTTCAATGATTTCCTTAGATTTACATACATAGATTCTTTCTGGCTGAAAATTAACAGCTGTAGGAGATAATATACCAGCATCTAATATTTTATTAATTAATTCATCACTAACCATAGTATCCTTAAAGCTACGGCATGAATATCTTTTTTCTAATACCTCAAAGAATTCCATCTAATCCTCCATAAATAAATCACTACTAAACTGAGCTAAGAATTCATTAACAAATTGCTTCTTTTCATCCCAATATTTTCTAGCGAGTGGTGTAACCATATAATCCTGCTTTAGAATATGACCAGAATGATGCCATATTTCTGATAAGGAATCCTCATAATTATCACAGCCTAAGGCACCCTTAGATAATAAATCCCATACTATTCCCATACAGCCTTCCTCATCTAATAGGTCAGCCTCTAGCAATATTATTAATTCAGGAGTTGAATTAGGATCCTTTAATAGACTCTTATCAGAATGAAGTGAAATAATTCTTGCTACCTCATCAATGAAATCTTTATCAAATCCATTTTCTTTTCCATATTCTCTAAAAATTTTAGCAGATGCCTCTGCATGGTTTTCCTTTCCATAGGAATATCCTACATCATGAAAGATAGCAGCTGTATATAAAATATCTTTGTTGCATTCAGGTAAATCAGCGACAAGTCTTTGGCACCATTTATATATTCTTATAGAATGTGTATATCTAGATCTAAAACTTTGATTAGGCTTTAAAGGCTTAATCGCATTATGCTTCTCTAGCATATTCTTTACAAAATCCATCATTTTTAAGAAATCCAAAGCAATCACCCACTTTCTATAAATTATAACAAAAAATTAATAGAAATTAAATTGATGTTTTATTAATGCTTAAGAAAAGACCTGAGTAAAACTCAAGTCTCATCATTTAAAAGATTAAATTACTTAATATTGGCAATTCTTACAGTGTCACGAGCAATCATAACTTCTTCATTTGTAGGAATAATCCAAACCTGAATCTTAGAATCTGGAGTAGAAATGATTCTTTCATCAGAGAATGTATCGTTTAGCTTTTCATCAAGCTTAACACCTAATACACCTAAACGATCAATAATATTCTTTCTTAAATGCTTTAAGTTTTCACCCATACCAGCTGTGAATGCAATTACATCACAGCCACCCATATATACATAGTAAGCAGCGATATAATCAACAATTCTCTTAGCTTGAACATCAAATGTTAACTTACATCTATGATCGCCCTCATTCATACCAGCAGTAACATCACGAGCATCATTTGAACGACCAGACATACCTAAATAACCAGACTTCTTATTTAAGATATTAACAACCTCAGCGGCAGTCTTATTTTCCTTTTCACAAATGTATGAAACAACAGTTGGGTCTAAACTACCAGATCTAGTTCCCATTGGGATACCTTCAAGTGGTGTTAAGCCCATTGATGTATCCTTACACTTACCACCATCAACTGCAGAAATTGAAGCACCATTACCTAAGTGACAAACGATAGTCTTAGTTTGCTCAAGTGGCTTACCAATTAATTCAGCAGCTCTTTGAGATACATACTTATGAGATGTACCATGAGCACCATACTTACGAATACCATACTTTGTATACCATTCATATGGTGTAGCATACATATATGCCTCTTCTGGCATTGTTTGATGGAATACTGTATCAAATACAACAACCTGTGGAACATTTGGAAGTGCAGCTTGGAAAGCCTTAATACCAATGATATGAGCAGGGTTATGAAGTGGAGCTAAATCAGCTAAATCTTGAATCTTAGCGATAACTGTATCATCAACTAAGCAAGAATCCTTAAAGTATTCACCACCTTGAACTACACGGTGACCAACACCTGTAATTTCAGCAAGTGACTTAACGATACCCTTTTCAATTAAAGTCTTTAATAATAATTCTACGCCCTCTTTATGTGTAGGTAAAACTGGATGAGTTTCTTCCTTCTTACCATTGTACTTTAATGTGAAGATACCTTCAGCTAAACCAATTCTTTCCATTACACCAGATGTAATAACCTTTTCCTCAGGCATATCTAATAATTGGAATTTAATAGATGATGAGCCTGCATTAACAGCCATAATTTTTGCCATAATTAAAATCTCCTTTATTTCCTTCTTTTATTTATTCTTCAAAAACCAAGATTCAATTAATTTTAACGAATCATTAAATTCCAAAACATTAGAGAAGCTTGGTAATTTGACCATAAAGCATTGATCCTTTATTTCCTTCTTTTGAAGTACTAGGATACTTTTTGGCTTTCCTTCCTTAAACATATCATCTGGTAATTCACAAATACCAACAATTGATATCTTTTCAAGCAAAGCCTTTTTAAATTCCTGATCCTTATCATAATCAAAAAAATCATTTTGAATAATTACAATCATCGCACCATCAAGAGTTAAATAATCTGCCATATGAAGGATTGCATCATATGGGAAGAATTTATCCTTTTCAGGTAAGCAATTAGGGATATCAGAAACCACAATATCCATATTATTTAAATTTAAACTCATCATATCCTGATAAAATATTTCTACATTAGTTTCCATTAAATCAGCTGAAATCTTTGTTAGCTTAGTCATCCATGGATCAATATCACAGGCATATAATGTAGTTAATTTATCTAAATAATTAGATATAGTAAATAATAAATTACCAACACCACACATAGGATCACATACATTTATTTCATTCTTATTAGTAAGCTTAGTAATAAGATATGTCATAAATATACCTAATGTATCAGGTGTTGTATTACCATTAGGGATTCTCATTTCCTTAAATCCTCTAAGGATAATTGACTGCAAGGCCTTTCTAATATCCTCAACCGAAAAATCAACATTATCAAGCTTTTTATAAATCTTCTTAAGCTTTTTCACATATTGATCATCAACATCAGATAATACCTTGCCCTCAAGGATGTTTTCTGCAGTCATTTCGATAAGCTCGAAATAATTGTTTTTTGTTGCCTCATACAATAAATTATTTGATTCATCTAATACATCATAAAACAATTCTAAATTGCTAATTTTGACATCCTTCATAAATTTTATTCACCATAGTGATTATACCATAAATTAAATCAAAGTAAATTATTCATTTAATGATTTAACATAGTCTAATAATTGAGATACATTATCATACACAAGGTTTGTTTTTTCAAGCAATAATTCTCTATCTCTATATCCATATGAAACAAACGCTCCTAAAATATTAGCGTTATTTACTGTATCTATATCAACATCACTATCTCCTATATATAAAACCTTATTTTTATCATTCACATTTAATTTATCCATCGCGTAATAAATAATATTAGGATTAGGCTTTCTTTCTAAGCCAATATTCATTTGATCTCCTAATACTAAATCAAAATAGCCATCAAAATGTGAATCAATTAATTCCTTAGCTGCATAATATGCTTTATTTGTAACAACTCCCATTTTGATTTTCTTACTTTTAATATAATCTAACAATATATAAATATCATTATAAGGCTTTGTATGAACATTACAATTTTTAGAATAATATTCTTTAAATCTTTGATGCATCAAATCAATATTATCTAAATTAAAATTAACACATCTCTTTATTAGCATTAAAATACCATTACCAATATTTTTCCTTACATCCTCTTTTGTTACCTCATTAAAGCCATATTTAGTTATTGCATAATTACACGCATCCCTTAAATCCTCTAATGTGTCCAAAATAGTTCCGTCTAAATCGAATAAAATTGCATCTATCATAAAAATCACCCCGAATATTCGAATTTTATTCTAAACAATTTTAACATACATAGTTAGTTGTGTAAATTTTTATACAAAAAAATAGAAAATCTTTAATTTTTTGGAATAAAATTTGTGAAAAATGCCTATTTTTAAATTTTTGTGCAAAAAATACTTTAATTTTCGAATATGATGTGCTATACTACATTTGTCGTTGTTTAGGCAACAAATTAAATTTTATTAGAGAGGTTAATTATTATGGCTTTTAAAAATGCATATGTAAAATCAGTTTATGATGACCTAGTTAAGAAGAACGAAGGTCAAAAAGAATTCTTACAAGCTGCTCAAGAAATCTTAGAATCTCTTGAATTAATTGTTGAGAAGAGACCAGAAATCGAAAAGGAGCACATCCTTGAAAGATTCGTTGAACCAGAAAGATTAATTCAATTCAGAGTTGCTTGGTTAGATGATAACAACGTTGTACGTGTTAACCGTGGTTACCGTGTACAATACAATTCAGCAATTGGACCTTACAAGGGAGGAATAAGATTCCATCCAACTGTAAACCAATCAATCCTAAAGTTCTTAGGTCTTGAACAAGTATTAAAGAACTCATTAACTACATTACCTATGGGTGGTGGTAAGGGTGGTTCTGACTTCGACCCTAAGGGAAAATCTGATAAGGAAATCATGAGATTCTGTCAAGCATTCATGACTGAATTATATCGTCATATCGGTGCTGATACTGACGTACCAGCTGGTGATATCGGTGTAGGCGGACGTGAAGTTGCTTATATGTTTGGTCAATATAAGAGATTAAGAAATGAATTCACTGGTGTATTAACTGGTAAGGGATTATCATTTGGTGGTTCATTAGCTAGAACTCAAGCTACAGGCTATGGTCTATGCTACTTCACTCAAGAAGCATTAAAGACATTAAAGAATGATTCATTCAAGGGTAAGGTAGTTGCAGTATCAGGTGCTGGTAACGTTGCTACTTACGCTATTGAAAAGGCACAAGCTTTAGGTGCTAAGGTTGTTACATGCTCTGATTCAAATGGTTGGATTTATGATCCAGAAGGAATCGATGTAGCATTATTAAAGGAAGTTAAGGAAGTTAAGCGTGCTCGTTTAACTGAGTATGCTGCAGCTAGAAAGTCTGCTCAATATTTTGAAAAGAAAAATGGTGAGCATGGCGTATGGCAATATAAGGTAGATATCGCATTACCTTGTGCTACACAAAATGAATTAAATCTTGAGGATGCTAAGATGTTAGTTAAGAATGGTGTAATCGCTGTTTGTGAAGGTGCTAACATGCCAACTGAATTAGATGCTGCTAAGTATTTAATTGAAAATGGTGTAATCTATGGTCCAGGTAAGGCTTCTAACGCTGGTGGTGTTGCTACATCTGGTCTTGAAATGTGCCAAAACTCAGCTCGTCTATCTTGGACTTTCGAAGAGGTTGACTCTAAGCTTGAGGCTATCATGAAGAACATTTTCCACAATGCTCATAACACAGCTAAGAAATATGGCGTTCGTGAGAATGACCTATTAACTGGTGCTAATATCGCAGGTTTCGAAAAGGTTTGCGATGCTATGTTAGCTCAAGGTGTATTCTAAAATACAACCCCCGCACTGCTTCTATTGAAGCGGTGCTTTTTTTATGCATTTAAAAAGGGGATGCAACGCATCCCTCTCATTTAAAATAATATTGAATTATATGAATGCTCTGCAAGTGTTGGAGAATCTACTCTATAAGAGATTCCATATACACTGCTATTATATGATGCATGATCTGATAAGAATGATTGTCCCTTTAGGAAATATTTACCATTCTTGTTAGCCATTCCTACAGATACATCATTCCAAGTAACATCCATACCATACCATTTTTCATCTAATTTAACATAATTCCAAGCATGTCCACCACTAGAACCATTAGATTGAGCCATACCAGTAGCCATAATAGTTTCTAAATCTAATTGATCAGCTATTAGCTTAAAGCTCTTGGCGTAGCATTCACATACACCCTTAGAATAAGTACTATTAACTAATCCTTCAATATTATGAGCCCAATAATCATCTGCTGGAGTTACACCATCAGCTTCATATGCATATTGAATCTTATTCATAATATATTTATTGATAGCTTCATATTTATCATAATTAGTTGAATCAGTAAAATCATTATTTGATTCAAAATCATCAAGCATTGCTAATATTTTATTATTTATCACACTTCTTGCATCAGCTGTTCTATATTCCTTGACTAATGTTAGTTGGATAGAATCCTGACTAGATAAATATCCAGTATTTAAGAAATAGAATAATGGATTATCATATATCATTTCCATAACCGCAGATGCTGCTATATTAGCATTCATGCTAGATGAATAATCTGATGTATTAAATTTAATAGCTGGCAATATTACATATTCCTGCTTTTCTGTAGTCTTTGTTCCATCAGGATTTGTTACAGTAACATTTATTTCCTTAGTTTCATAATCATTAGCACTTGTAAGAACATCCTTAGCTAAATTATATGCCTCAACATAAATCTTTTGCATATCATAGCCATTTTCATCATTCAATAAATTAATGTAGCCATAATCCTTAGTATAATCTAACAAATAATCCTTAATTTTTAATTCATCAATATTTGTCTTTTCATTATCAGTTGGATCACTAACAACTATTTCTTCTTCAATTTCTTCAATGATTTCTTGGATTTTATCACTAATTGGTTGAACTACATCATCTTCAGTTTTTTCTTCTTCACTATTATCAGTTTTATCAGTCGAATCATCCTTATTTTCTTCAGTATTTCCTGTATTTACATTTTCATCTTCTGTACTTCCTGTGTTTGCCTTATCCTTATCAGAATCATTAGAATCAGTTTTTTCTTTATCATTACTTGATTCAAATAATTTTTCAAAATGGAAATCACAAGATGATAATGTAAATGTAAAGCCAAATAATAAAACAATAGTGAATATTTTTAATATATTTTTCTTCATAAATCATCACCTATTATCATATTCATTGTTTTCTTTTATTATATCAACTTTTGTTTTAATATTCGAATTTTTTATATCTAGATTGTCTACATTTTTTATATATCCATGTTCAATAGCATTCGCATTTATATTGTTAAAATAAATATTTCTTATATGAGATGTATCTAATCCCTCTAAATGAAATACTCTACTAATTCCATCATAATCATCTAGAATTTTAGAATTTACATTATCAATATAAATATCATCAATTATAGTATCAGGCAGATTATCACAGGTTTTTAATAATAGACTATAATAGTCCTTAATTACACCATTATAAGATTTAGGAATCACACATTTATTATAATTAGGATTCCAATTTAAATTAATATGGAATAAATATTTAACATTAATGCATTCTAAATTATAAGCATGTATATTTTTAGCATAGCCCTTTCTCATATTTGATGATTTTATTCTAAATGCACAATCAGTATTTTTATATTTTATATCATGAATATTAACATTATAAATACCACCAGATAATTCTGAGCCTAAAGTAATTCCAAATCCCTTTTCAATTAAGCAATTTTTGATTTCTATATTAAATGATGGAATATTAACTCTAATACCATCACTATCACGTCCTGATTTAATAGCTATAGAATCATCATTTGTATTTGAAATAACATTTTCTATTAAAACATTATTTGATGAATCAATATCTATTCCATCTGTAGATGGAGCGTAATCTATAGCTGAATCAATAATAACACCATTAATTTTAACTGTATTTGAATATAATATATGAATATTCCAAAAGCCAGAATCCTTTGATTTAATATCATATATTTCAATATTATTTGATGATTGTACCAATAAATTCCTAGGTCTTTTACAGTCATAATCACATAAGAATCTAATTCCTTTTGAATCATATTCCGCTCTCATTCCGCCTTTCATATCAATACCCCAATATTTAGAATACCAATATGGACCATTACCATCAATTATTCCCTTACCCTTTATAATTACATTATTACAATTAATTACATTAATTAATGCAGGATACCATTCCATTTCAATTCCTGCAACTCTTGTTTTAATATCATTATATTTTTCTTCATCTAATGTAGCCTTTAAAATTGCTCCATCTGAAATTTCTAAAATCATATTAGAATGCAAAAAAAGAGGAGCTATTTCGTAAACTCCCTTATCAATTTTTACATAATTATTACTATCAATTAATTTTTGTAATTCCTTTGTTTTATCCATAATTAAACACCTAAATAATAAGAAAGAACAATCCAAACCGCAAGACCAATCAAAATGATACCACCAATAATTCCAGTAAGCTCAATTTTGCCCTTAAATAGTTTTTCTATTTTACCACCTAAGAAGAGTCCTACTAGCGATATAACAAACGTTATAGCCATAATTATGCCTACATGAAGCCATATTGTAGTATTAGTTGATAATCCTGAATGTAAGGCAACGCCTGAGCCTAACGCATCAATAGCTGTTGCGAACCCAAAATATAGAACCTCCTTTATAGAAAAAAGCTTAGGATTCTTTTCCTCTAAAGGTGATTTCATTTCCTTAATAGATTCAATAATCATTTTACCACCAATTAATAATAATAAGCTAAATGCTATCCATGTAACAATTACACTTATTAAACTACCTGCGTTACCACCAGTTTGTTCTCCGACTATATTAGTAACTATCTCTACTAAAAAATACCCAATTAAAGGCATTAAAGCCTGCATAAAGCCAAAGACAAAGGCAATGAAAAAAGATTTTTTCTTATTTATATCCTGATATATTAATCCACTAGTTACAGATACAGCAAATGCATCCATAGAAAGGGCAACACCAAGCGATATTATTTCAATTATAATTTTAAATTCCATTATAGAATTTCCCCCATATAAAAATAGGTCTATCGACCTATTTCTTTTCATTTAATTCATATAGCATAGAAACCAGCTTACCAACATACATAGCTAAAGATACTTCTCTTTCCTGCCATACTCTTAATAATCTATTTTCCATTATAGCTAAATATCCACATGTTTTAGTAACACCCAATTTAAAAGCCATTATAGATTGAGTATTAGTAGATGTCATATATCTATTAATTCCTGGCGATTTCATCTTATAATCCTTTAATTGATTAGAAACTATATATTCAGTTTTATCATCAAACAAAAGACCAAAATCCTCCATAGAAGGCTTCAATAGATTTTTAGCACCATTAGATGTTAATGTTTCAATATTTAAATCATTTATAACCACTAGGCAATCTGTAGATGAAACAGCATTAACTAAATAATCTAATAAATATTTAACCTTAATCTCAAAAGGCTCACTCGATCTTGTAGCCTTACAAAGACTAGCAAACATATCAGGTAAATATGCATTATCCCTTCTATGAACATCTATATCCTTATGCTTATCCTCAACATAAATAATATAACAATTTCTACCCTTTTGCTTACCTCTATATAAGGCCTTATCTGCCTTTTGGAATAAATCATCAAAATTTAAAGAATCATATGGGAATGATGCAACACCAGCAGTTGCGGTAACAAATAGACGAACACTACTTAATTCTAAGGTTCTTCTTACAATCTGCTTATCATGGAAAAGTCTAGTAAAGAATTGATGTGAATTTTCATATGTAGGCTCCTTACATAAATAAACAACAATGAATTCATCTCCACCATATCTTCCTACAACTCCGTCATTACCAATATAATTTATAAATGCATTAGAAATATTAATTAAGCATTCATCACCAACAGAATGACCATAATTATCATTAATTAGCTTAAAATTATCTAAATCAATAATAGAAAAGGCAAATGGCTCCTTATTATCAATTAGATATTTTACAAAACCAATAATATATCCTCTAGATACACAGCCAGTTAAGTCATCTAAAACATATTCCATATCTAAGCCTTTAAAATATTCATATTGCTCTAATTGTTCCTTAGTATACATAGATGCCCCCAAAATCGAACCTTACTATAATATTAGCACAAAAAAATTTTTTTGTAAAACTAACTCTTTTGTTTTACTAAAACATTATTATTTTTAATAGCTAATAGGTCATCATTTAATCTAATATTTAAGACATCATTCTTAAATTCAACATTATTGATTACAGGATTATTATAATTTTTATTTAATCCATCATAATCAAATGTAAATTCAATTTCATGATTAACATCTAATTCAGGTCTATAGCCATTAGCTATTAATTCTAAATATGCTACTACTATTACAGTAATTATCAATTTATTATTTCTTATCTCAGCACTTTTAATTTCTAGATTTTTTAAATCATAATTATTATAGAAAAAATCTAAGGTCATTATATCACCTAATCCTTTAAAGCTTCAAAATCAATTTGATTTGTCAAGCTTAAATCAATAAAGCATTCATTAATAGGGTCATTTGTTTTACTAATAGCATTAACAAATAGATAAGCCATAAGCTGAGCACCCTCAATCATTAAATGTGAATGATCATCTGAGCCATTTATATAATTAGAATATCTATTAGCCTCAAATATCATATGATATTTTTTAGTTTTTTCTTCTCCTAGCTTTGTATAATAATCTATAGATAGCTTATTTAAATCAATGCATGTGTGATTAGTTTTTTTACAATAATCAATCATAGCACTAGGATATTCACCATGACTATTTACACATTTTCCATTTTCAAATTTATGTCTAGTGATAGATGTAGCATATACAATATGCCCACCTCTTTTTTCAACCTCTTTAGCAAAATAATCTAAATTAGATATGTATCCACCATATGGTTCTGTATATCTTTTAGGATCCTGGATTTTTTCATCATTATGCCCAAATGAGCAAATTACAAAATCTCCCTTTTCTAAATTAGATAATAGCTTATCAAATCTTCCTTCATCAATAAATGATTTTGTGCTTCTTCCATTTTCTGCATAATTATATATTAATATATCATCCTTAACAAAAAGCTCTAATCCTTGTCCCCATCCAAATTGTGGATAGGAATAATAATTATTTCTTTTCATTGTAGAATCACCCATCATTAATATCTTCATAAAAACACCACCCAATTAATTATACAATATTTAAAAAAATAAAGGGAGCAATTTTGCTCCCAAGTTTTTACTTAAATCTCTTTCTAGCTTCTTGACGCTTTTGTTTACGTACATCACTAGGCTTTAAATAATATTGACGTTTCTTCGCCTCTTGAAGATTACCAGATCTTGAAACATCACGTTTAAATCTACGTAGTGCATCTTCGATACTTTCTTTTTCACGTACAACGATTTTTGGCATACTAAGCCTCCTTTCAAGGACGAATTCCGAGAAGAATTATATCAAAACAATTTTTATTTGTAAAGAGTTTTTTCACACTTTTCATTATTTTTCGACAATTCCTAGAATTTTATTATTTTCTACGCTAATAATTTTTACATTTACCTGTTTTTTTATTAATGACTCATCAAGAGGCATAGTTACCTGTAGGAAGTTAGATGTATGACCAATCATTCTATTTTCAGCTGTTTTTTGCTCAACAATAACATCTAAAACCTGACCTATAAATTTTTTAGCATAGGCTTCCTCTAATTCATTAGATAATGCTATTAATCTAGAAGCTCTATCCTTTTTAACACTATCATTTACCTGTTCTAGCTTAACAGCTAATGTACCAGCTCTTTTAGAATAAGGGAAAACATGAAGCTTAGACATTTCTAATTCCTTAGCAACATTACATGTTTCAATAAAATCCTCTTCAGTTTCTAATGGGAATCCTACAATAATATCTGTAGTAATAGAAATATCAGGTCTAACCTCTTTTATTTTCTTCACCTTATTCTTGAAAAATTCTACATTATATTTTCTATGCATATTTTTTAATGTATTATCGCTACCAGCCTGAAGCGGTAAATGTAAATGATTAGCTAGGACCTTAGAATTCTTCATTAATTCTAAAAATTCATCATCTATTTCATTTATTTCAATAGACGATAATCTAAGTCTTTTTAAATCCTTTACCTCATTTAATATTCTTTTAATTAATCCAGATAAATTTAATTTACCATCATTATATCTTCCTGTATGAATACCAGCTAAAACTACCTCACTATAGCCATTAGCTGTAATATTCTTTAATTCATTAATTACAGAATCTGAATCCTTACATCTAACAGGGCCTCTCGCAAATGGAATAATACAATATGTACAGAAATTTTGACAACCATCCTCTATTTTAACAAAGGCTCTTGTATGATCATATGTTGTTACACCTAAAGGCTCATATTCTTGAGTATTTAATATATCCAAAATATTAATATATTTTTCTTTTCTTTCGCCATTTAGGAATTCCATTATTCTATCAACGGCTTCCTTTTTATTACCATTACCAATTAAAATATCAACACCATCGATTGTTTTTGCCTCAGGATTAGTTTGAGCATAACAGCCCATAACACAAATAACGGCATTAGGATTCATCTTTATGCATTTTCTTATCATTTTACGGCTTTTAGCATCTGCCATATTTGTAACTGAGCATGTATTAATAACATATACATCACAATCATCCTCGGCATCTATTACTGTAAAGCCTCTCTTTTCTAGTTCTTCCTTTAAGGCATTAGATTCATAAATATTTACCTTACAACCAAGTGTAATAAATCCACACTTCACTATTTCAGCTCCATTTCATAACTAATTGAAGATAAAACATAGAAAGCAGCAGTTTCTGTTCTTAATATTCTAGGTCCTAAGGCACAAGGTATAAATCCTTTTGATTCTAAATATTTAACCTCAGATTCATCTATTCCACCCTCAGGCCCTATTACTACAGCAACCTTATCGTTTTTCTTCAATTTCTTAATTATATTCTTAAAATTAGAATTTTCATTTTGCTTCGCAGATTCCTCGAAGCATAATATTTTATAATCATATGAACTAAAATCAATTTTCTTTAATTCTATTATATCAACTACCTTAGGTAGGATATCTCTATATGACTGTTCAGCAGCCTCTTTTGCTATCTTATTAAATCTTTCTAATTTTGATACCTTTTTCTTTTCATCTATTTTAACAATAGATCTTTTCATCATCGTAGGATAAAATGAATAAGCACCTAATTCTGTTCCATGCTTAATAATATCTTCCATCTTATCACCCTTTGGATAGCCCTGAAAAATTGTAACAAAAACCGGCATTTCTTTACTGCCGGTTTCTTCCTTTATTATTTCAAAAGATACCATTTTATTTGAAAGATTAGTTATTTCTACTAAATATGTATTAATACCATTACTAACTAATATTTGATCGTGAATCTTTGATCTCATTACATTTATGATATGAAATGCATCATCACTATCAATTATTTTGTTAGCAAATTCTCTTTCTGAAATAAAATACTTTTGCATAATTATTGATTCTTAAACTTCTTATATCTAATAGAAACTAATACTAGGATAAATGCGATAGCTACATCAAATCCAAAATAAACACCAGTTGAATTAATAGAACTTGCGATAGCGCTAAAGAAAACATATCCATTATCAAAGAAACTAATAAGATTATTAATAAATACAATTAATGTAAATACTAATAATACGATATACCCAATGATACCAGCCTTGTAGCAAACAGATGCTAAATTTGTTAAATTATGATTAGCTGCCTTAATTACCTCTTGATAAGTTTCCTCATCCATCTTATCGATAATAACACAATCATAAGCATAAGGCTTTTTTACCTTTTCCTTATCTTCGTCATCAGATGCTTCAATTAAAGGACAAATCCAAATTAAATCACCAGTTTCAATGTTTTGGTATAAATCATATTTACCCTTATACTTCTTAGTATTTAATCTAGATAAAATCTTAAAATCTAATACAGTTTCTTCCTTTTGCTGGAAGCAACCATAATTTAATAGATTTCTAGCCTTATCTACTAATTGTCTTTCCTGTTCAGCTAATAAAAGCTTTTCATATTCCTTTAATTCTGGTTCTAAATTAAGTTTAACCTCTTCTTGTTCAACTTCGTCTAGACCTTCAAATTGATTTTGTTCCATCTTTCTTCCTCCGAATTAAAAATACAAAAATATTATAACAAGAACAAAAAATTTTTTCAATAAAAAAGGAATATGCAAAAACATATTCCAGGTTTTATTAATTCTTCTTAGTAAAAAGATTTTTAAAATTCTCCCAAGGAGACTTTTTATCCTTTTTCTCTTGGTCTCTTAATTCCTCAATAGCCTTCTTTTCTTCTTTAGTTAGGCTTGTTGGAACAATGACATTACAAATGACATATTGATCACCCTGAGCTCCACCCTTAGGATTCTTACAGCCACGTCCCTTTAATCTTAGCTTAGTGCCTGGCTGAGTACCTGCAGGAATCTTTAATGATACATTACCATCAATTGTAGGAACCTCGATAGTATCTCCTAATACAGCCTGATAATAGCTTAATGGAATAGTTAAAATAATATCCTGACCTTCACGCTTAAATTGCTTATGCTCACCACAAATGAATGAAATATATAAATCGCCATTAGGACCACCGTTAATACCAGCTCCACCATAGCCTTCCATTCTTAATGTCATACCTGTTTGCATACCTGCTGGAATTGTAACCTCAACATCCTTAGTTCTTCTAACACGTCCAGCACCATTACAATCAGGACATTTCTTAGTAATAATTTTACCCTTACCACGACAATCAGGGCAGGCTGTTTCAACATTAGTATATCCAAAGATAGTTTGTTGACGCATTACAACTCTACCACGTCCACCACACTTAGTACATGTCTTAATATCATTTTTGCTAGCCGCACCAGTACCACCACATTGAATACATTCCTCATCTACAGATAAACGAATCTTTTTCTTACATCCATAGACTGCTTCCTCAAATGTGATACTCATTTGCTTTTCTATATCAGCACCCTGCTGTGGAGCATTTGAATTTCTTGTTCTACCTCCACCAAAGAATTGAGAGAAAATATCCTCAAATCCACCAAAGCCTCCACCAAAGCCAGAAGCTCCACCACTAAAGCCCTGAGTTGGATCATCAAAGCCATATTGGTCGTATCTAGCCTTCTTATCAGGATCAGATAATGTGTCATATGCTTCATTTATTTCCTTAAATTTTTCTTCAGCGCCTGGTTCTTTATTAATATCTGGATGATACTTTTTAGCAAGCTGTCTATATGCTTTTTTAATTTCGTCTTCTGATGCACCCTTGCTTAAGCCAAGTACCTCATAATAATCTCTTTTAGCCATATAACCTATCTCCTTTTAAAATGCACAAGGAGGGCTTAATTTAAGCCCTTCTATACATATTTATATTTTTACTGAACATCTGAGAAATCAGCGTCAACTGTGCCATCACCGTTTTGAGAACCACCGTTATTATTACCAGTGTTTTGCTCCTGAGTTTGTTGGTAAGCCTTAACTGCGATTGATTGAGCAACCTTCTCTAATTCTTCCTTCTTAGCCTTAACCTGTGCCATATCATGAGCATCTAAAGCCTTTTGTAATTCGTCAGATAATCTTTCTGCCTCAGCCTTTTCAGCATCATCAACATTCTTTAAATCATTTAAAGCCTTCTTAGTTTGGAAGATTAATTGTGAAGCTTCATTTACTAAATCAGCCTCTTCCTTACGAGCCTTATCGCTTTCTGCGTTTTCTTCAGCTTCCTTAACCATTCTTTCAATTTCAGCATCTGATAAGCCAGAACCACCTTGAATAGTAATCTTTTGCTCCTTACCAGTACCTAAGTTCTTAGCTGATACATTAACGATACCATTAGCATCGATATCAAACTTAACTTCAATCTGAGGAACTCCACGTGGAGCAGCAGGAATATCACCTAATTGGAATCTACCTAATGTCTTATTATCAGCTGCCATAGGACGTTCACCCTGTAAAACATGGATATCAACAGCTGGCTGATTATCTGCAGCAGTTGAGAATACTTGACTCTTTGAACAAGGAATAGTTGTATTTCTTTCAATTAACTTAGTAAATACACCACCTAATGTTTCAATACCTAATGATAGAGGTGTAACATCTAGTAATAATACATCCTTAACATCACCAGTTAATACACCACCTTGAATAGCAGCACCCATAGCTACTACTTCATCAGGGTTAACACTCTTATTAGGCTCCTTACCTAATTCTCTCTTAACTAATTCTTGAACTGCAGGAATTCTTGTAGAACCACCAACTAATAATACTTGGTCAAGATCCTTTGGAGTTAACTTAGCATCCTTTAATGCACGTCTAACTGGTCCTAAGCATCTTTCAACTAAATGAGCAGTTAATTGATCAAACTTAGTTCTAGATAATGTTCTATTTAAATGTAATGGACCTGCAGCACTCATAGAAATGAATGGTAATTGAATTTCAACTGATGTAACACCAGATAAATCCTTCTTAGCCTTTTCAGCTGCATCCTTTAATCTTTGCATAGCCATCTTATCAGCTGATAAATCAACACCTGATTCAGTCTTGAATTCAGCAACTAACCAATCCATAATTGCCTTATCGAAGTCATCACCACCAAGTACATTATCACCAGCAGTAGCTAATACCTCGAATGTACCATCAGCAAGTGATAGAATACTTACATCGAATGTACCACCACCAAGGTCGAATACTAATACTGTTTGTTCCTTATCAGTCTTATCAATACCATAAGCTAAAGCTGCGGCAGTTGGCTCATTGATGATACGAAGTACATCTAAGCCTGCAATCTTACCAGCATCCTTAGTTGCTTGACGCTGTGCATCGTTGAAATATGCTGGTACTGTAATAACAGCCTTATCAACCTTTTCACCTAAATAGCTTTCAGCAGTCTTCTTTAAGTTTTGTAAAATCATAGCTGAAATTTCTTGTGGAGTATATTTCTTACCATTAATATCTACACGATAAGCATTGTCTCCCATATGTCTTTTAATTGATGAAACAGTGTTAGGATTTGTGATAGCTTGACGCTTAGCAACATCACCAACCTGGATTTCATCACCCTTAAATGCTACAACTGATGGAGTAGTTCTAACGCCTTCTGCGTTAGGAATAACCTTAGCGTCACCAGCCTCCATAACTGAAACGCATGAATTTGTTGTACCTAAATCGATACCAATAACTTTATTTGATGCCATAATAATATCTCCTTTTTTTACTTATTTTCTTCTTTTTCTTCTTGTGGCTTTTTATTAACCACAACCATAACAGGCTTTAATATTCTATCCTTATACATATAGCCATTTTGCATAACTTTTAGAACCACATTTTCTTCCTTTGATTCATCATAGTCTGTTTGAACAGCTTGCATATTCTTAGGATCGAATACATCACCTGCTTTAACCTCAATTTTAACAAGACCTTCATTTTTCAAAATATCTGATATTTGGTTTGCAATCATTTGAAAACCAATAACATAATTTTGAACCTCAGGGCTTGGGGCAGGCATATTAACGATTTGAACTAGCATATCAACTGGCTGTGATAATTCACCACACACCTTTTGAGATGCATATTTTCTATCGTTAACTGCTTCACTTTTTAATCTCTTTTTAGTATTTTCCATTTCGGCAAATACCTTAAGATATTCATTTTTTAAATTAGCAAGCTCAGCCTTTAAATCCTCGTTTTCTTTTTCTAGCTTAGATTTAGCATCCTTTGCTTTATTCTTCTTTTCCTTTTTAGATTCCTTATCAGGCTCAGCATCTGTAGCATCAACCTCTTCAATAGTCTCCTCTACTTGCTCTTCCTTTTTAGTTTCTAAAGCTTCATCCTTTTCCTTCTCTTCCAAAACTAATCACTACCTTTTATCTAATTTTCTCATTGACTTAGCTACATACTCAAGTAGAGGAACTGTAGCTCGATAATTCATTCTTGTAGGACCAACAAGCAAGATTGTACCAAATTCATCATCATTAATGAAGTAAGGAACAGATACAACAGCACACTCATTTAAGCCCTCATTCATATTCTCAGAACCTACAACAATTTTAACTGAACTAGAAGCATCAGTTAAAACATTTGTAAATTCTTCATTATCAACTGCTTTGATTAATTTTTGCATCTTCTGATAATCCTGGAATTCAGCTTGATTCAATAAT
This sequence comes from Caryophanales bacterium UBA7004, assembly GCA_002449755.1. Taxonomy (GTDB): domain Bacteria; phylum Bacillota_I; class Bacilli_A; order Acholeplasmatales; family Anaeroplasmataceae; genus Anaeroplasma. The sequence goes on along the minus strand of DJXM01000045.1, from coordinate 74,360 downwards.
TTAGATAAGCCTGCTTCATATACATTTCCATGTAAGAAACCATCAAATGCTTTAATCATGAAATTTAATATATCATCATGGAAGTCAACCATTTGTCTAATTCTAGGCTTTGCAACCTCCTTAGATAATATACCTCTAATATTATAAATAGATTGTCCATACATTGCTGTATCAAACATACCAATAATTCTCATTAAGTCATCCATATTATATCCCTTAGGAATATATATCTTTTGACTTTGAACATTACCAGCAGATGTAACAATCAATAATACTGCCTCATTATCCTCTAATTCAACAATTTCAATCTTCAATACCTTTGCGGTATCTGATGAATTACCAATTAACGCAGTATAATAACCAGTTAAATCACTTAAGAAATTAACTAGCTTTCTAGACACTTCCTCTTTAGAATCATATTTATTATCTAAGATTTCATCAACATATTTATAATAATCCTCAACATGCTCATCTCTAATAAATAAATGATCTAAATAATATCTATAACCAATATCTGAAGGGATTCTACCTGAAGATGTATGAGTCTTTTTTAAATAACCATCTTCTTCAAGTGCCTGCATCTCATTTCTTAAAGTTGCAGATGAAAAGGCAAGATATGGCTTTTCGGTTAATGCCTTAGATCCAACAGGTTCATTTGACGTAACATATTCTTCAATAATAGCTTTCAAAATTAACTTTTGTCTATCCGTTAGCATTCTTTATCACCTCTTGACATTATTGGCACTCGTTTTATCCAAGTGCAATTACATTATAAAACTAGTTTTTAGCACTGTCAAGCAAAAAGTGCTAAAAATAATAAAACGTAAAAAGGAGTCTAGCTTTTAATGAAGCTAAACTCCAACATTAAATTCTATTGATTTAAACTTATTTGTTTTTCTATATCAGTTAAAATACAGCCTGATGCATAAGAATTAAAAATAGTTAAAGAAAAAATTCCATATATTTGATTAAATTTTAATAATTGCCTTGATGGATGAAATATTGCAAATATTGATGCAATAAAGCCAAGAATAATATAAAAGAATCCAATAGCAGCTAATGCAAAATAAAATATACCAAAAAGGAGTAATAAAAATATACCATAGCCTCCAGAACTATCTATGATATGATTTGTTAAAAGAACAAATCCATAAATATAAAGAACCAAATAAATAATAGATAATATAGAAGATAAAATATAGCACCATCTATAGCTTTTTACATATAACTTATAATCAATATGTCTATATTTATAATCCTTATCATTATTAATAGCAACATATCTTTCCTCATCAGGCAAGCTTTCTATTTCTTGATCCTTTATTCTTCTTTCCTTACAATATTCAGAATATTTCATAGCAAATCCAATTAATGCTATTAAAGAAACACCATATGTTTGATATAAGCCAATCGTTGCTACAATTAAACCAGCTATGAATATTCCTTTAGAGCTGTTTTTTAAAGCTATTAAACAAAATATAAATGTCAAAATATACCAAATGCCACCAATATATAAACTAGCAATAATAGCATTTGGTGTAATACCATCACTTGCTTCAGCTGAATAATGAATATAAAAAGAAACAACACAACCAATCAAAGATGCTATTGCACCAAGCATCAATATTATATTACTTGTTTTTTTCATATTATTCTCCTTTAAACGAAAAAATCATACTTATTTTAGCATAAAGAAAAAGGATTAGCAAATTTCGTACAAAAAGTACGAATACTAATCCTTATATTTCTATAATAAATGAATATTACACTTTTCTAATGCCTTAATATCCTCTTCAGGCCAAATTGATGCTTGTACCTCACCGATATGAGCCTTCTTTAGCATAAACATACAAAGTCTAGATTGACCAATACCTCCACCAATAGTTAAAGGTAATCTATCATTTAAAACATCCTGATGATATTGATCATTAATCTTATCTAATTCCTTCTTTTCCTTCATTTGCTTATATAAAGAATCAGCATCTACTCTAATACCCATAGATGATACCTCAAATGCGATATCTAATACATCATAATATAATAAAATATCACCATTTAATTTCCAATCATCATAATCAGATGCTCTACCATCATGAGGAAGACCATTCTTTAATTTACCACCAATTTGCATCAAGAATACTGCCTTTTTCTCTTTACAGATTTCATATTCTCTTCTATTTGGTTCTAAATCAGGATACATTTCCTCTAATTCCTTAGTTGTAATAAATGTAATTTCATCAGGTAGGTCATGTTTAATCATAGGATATTCCTTTTCTACCTTAGATGCTAAACTCTTTAAAACAGAATAAATCTGCTTTACAGTCTTCTTTAAATATCCCTTAGTTCTATCCTTTCTTTCAATAACCTTTTCCCAATCCCATTGATCGACGTAACATGAATGCATAGTATCTAAGTCCTCATCTCTTCTAATTGCATTCATATTTGTATATAAGCCCTCACCAGGTAGGAATCCATATTTGCCTAATGCATTTCTTTTCCATTTTGCTAGTGATTGAACTACCTCAACCTCTTCAGCTATATTTTTAACATCAAAAGATACTCTTCTTTCAAAGCCATTTAAATTATCATTTAAACCTGTAGATGGGAAAACAAATAAAGGAGCTGAAACTCTAGTAAGATTTAATTTCTTACATAATTCTTTTTCAAAGCTATCTCTTACAAATTTAATAGCCTTTTCTGTTTCCTTAACACTCATTAACGGCTTATAATCCTCTTTTAAAAATAATCTTTTCATAATGTCCTCCTAAAAAAAAATCCTTAAAGCATATGCTCTAAGGACGAAATAACCGTGGTACCACCTTAATTCTGTATAAAATACAGCACTCAATTACTTTAACGCAGCTAACGTAGGGTTCTACTCTATTCTTCCCTAATCCTCCGAGGTGTTGTCCAACATTTAGTATTATCCCCTTTCACCAATTGGGACTCGCTTATTAATACATAGATGTTTTTCTCCTCATCCTAGGACAAATACAAGTTAATTCTATATCAATTTAAAATATTTGTAAATTATTTTTTATAATTTTCTTATATTTTTAACAAAAATTTCAAAATTTTATATTTTTTAAAATAAAATTCGATTATCTAATGAATGGATTATGAATTCTTTCAAATCCGATAGTAGTTAAATCCTCATGCCCAGGATAGCATTTAACATCATCACCAAACAAATTCATCAATTTATTTAATGATTCCTCCATCATTCTCATATCGCCAGTTGGAAAATCACATCTTCCACATGACATATGAAACAAAGTATCTCCAGTAAATAAATCATCACCTATTAAGTAGCAACAAGATCCAATAGTATGTCCTGGTGTATAAATAACTCTAAATTTAAAATCAGATATATTTATAATTTCATCATTAGATACTAATCTAATATCTAAATCAGATGTATGATAGGGAGAGGACCTATCAATCATTTCATATAAATTTAATTCAGAATCATCAAATACTTCCTTTTCCTTATTATATAAATAAATAGGTAAATCAGTAAAATATGTTATTCCATCAATATGATCCATATGAGCATGAGTAATTAATATAGCAAGTGGCTTATATTTAGATTTAATATAATCAGCAGCCTTTTTATATCCTAACCCTGGATCTACAATAACACATTCATTTTTATCATTTGATATAATATAGCTATTAGTAAAATAAAAGCCAGTATTCATTGTCTCTATTTTCATAATAATAAACCTCGTATAGAAATTATAACAAAATTAATACAAACAAAAAAGCCCAATTGGGCTTTGAATGTTATAATTATTTTTACTTCTTTTCCTTATGAATAGTATGCTTACGGCAATGAGGACAATATTTCTTAATCTCCAATCTTTCAGGAGTTGTCTTCTTGTTCTTGTCTGTATAGTAATTTTCATTCTTGCAATCAGCACAAACTAATTTAACTAAATCACGCATCTTTTTATCCCTCCAGACTTAGGTTACTTCCTATCGTATTATATCAAAACACATTTGTTATTGCAACAAAAATTTAAATATTTTCATACTAGATTCATTTATTTATTATTTTAAGTTGATGGAAACATCATTCCATTCAACAAAGATAAAGCTGAAGTAAATGTAAATATATATTTATAATTTTTGTTCTATTATTTTTTCTTTTCTTTATTTATGTGCTAATTGTAATCTTAATTAGTATCTAAAATTCATTTCTTTCAATTCTTTTTTTAATAATATATTTGCATATATTAAAACATATAATGCAAAAACAAATATCATTATTAAAGGTATGTACCACAAAAATTTAATTTCATATTCGAAATTTCCACTTCTTAATTGAGATGGAATTATTAAATCATACATATTCTTCAAATTAATGATATTAAATGTTAAAAATGCAAATATAGTTGATATTATTATTGACGTCACAACAATAATAAGCATATATAAGGCAATAATAAAGAAGATATTTTTTCTTTTTGAACCAACTAAATTTAATATATTAAATAATTTATCTGATTCACTAATTGACATTCTAATAGAGTTAGATAAGAAACCTATAGATGATAAAAATAATACTATTGTTACCATAACAACAATGATTAATGTTATACTAGCATTTATAGTAATACTTTCATAATTATCAAGCACATTATTATTTGAATATTTAAAATTGGCATCATCCAATTCACTTATTAATGTCTTTATACTAGATATATTATTCACAGCATTCGTTCCAAAAAAGCATAAAGATATTGTTGTAGAATCAACAATGTCCTTATGACCTAATATATCACCAAAAATTAAATCAATATAATCTGATTCGTAAATGCCACATACTTGAAATTTTTCATTTCTATATTCATATAAATCTCCTACTTTATAATCAGTTCTACTATTAACTAATATATCTTTTGAATTAGATTCAGGCAATTTTCCAGAAACTAATCTATAAGTGAATTCTTTTTCAAAATCATATAATTCTATTCCAAATGTTGAAAAAGATGTTGTGTTAGAAGAAAACTTTCTACCAAATTCAACAACTTCATCAATCCTGTTTTTAGTTGAATCTACATTTATTACTATTTTATTATTGGTAAGATATTCAATTTTTGCATCATATGAATTTTCATAATAATTAAAACCAATTATAAATAATAAGCATATTATATAAGATAATATTAATGATATTAGAAATGAAATAATACTTCTTAATTTATTATTAATAAAAATTGTTTTAACATATCTAAAATAATCATGAATTTTCATTTTCATCACCAATTTTAGTTCTATTTATTATTTTTCCATCATTAATTTCGTATACATAATCTGAATATTTATATGCATCATCCTTATTGTGAGTAACAAGTATAACGCTTTTCCCATCTAATGATATTTTCTTCAAATATTTTAATACTTCTTGTCCTCTTTCATAATCTAAATTTCCAGTTGGTTCATCAGCCAAAATTATATTTGCATCCCCAATTAATGCTCGAGCAATACATACTCTTTGCTGCTCACCACCAGATAAATTACACACTTTTTCATTGATTCTATCTTCTAAATTTAGAAACATTAAAACTTCTTTTGCTTTCTTTTCTCTTTCTTTTTTATCAACACCTCTTATCACAAGTGGTATTACAACATTATCTATAACAGATAACGATGGCTCTAATATAAATTTTTGAAAAATGTAGCCGATTTCTTCGTTTCTAAATTTTGCTAAAGAATCTCTATTTAATTTAGTAATATTATTATTTCCAATATATATATTGCCTTTATCAGGATTTTCTATTCCTCCAATTAAATTTAAAAGTGTTGATTTCCCAGAACCAGATCTTCCTAATATAGATATAAATTTATTCATCTCAATTTCAAAATTTAGGTTATCAAAAACAACTATAGGATTACTTTTCTTATTGAATATCTTTGATACATTTTCTAATTTAATCATTTTTAATAACCCCCTTTAATTTATTCATATTGATTAAATAAACAATAAAAACTGAAATGCTAATCATAAAATATACAATTAAAAATGATATAAAAAACACAATAAAATATCCATATATTGGTATTTTAAAATCAATAATTCCTTTATAATTATTACTACCAAATACTTTTTCAAATACGATGTAATGTAATATGCACAAAGGTACATCAATTATCAACATTAAAATAGATGCTTTAATATATTCATATATCATTCTAAAATAATAAATCAAATATACCTTTTTTTCTTTTAGCCCTAGATTCTCTAGCATTATATTAAAATCTCTACTCTTATTAATTGAATAATCAATTAACCTAATAACATTAAGTAGCGAGATAAGAATCGAACAAGTAATTAATATTATCAATAGACTTCTAACAAATGAGTAATAGGGATAAAGCTCAAAAAAAACTCTTAAACTTTTGTTACAATCAATGCTTCTACTTCCATATTGATTAACAATATCATTATAATAATTATATGCACTTTCAGCATCCTTAAATTGTAATACTGCTGAATTATAACTATATTTATGAGAATTATTTAATCTTATTATGTTAATTCCTTTAGAATTATTTATTATTTCTTTGGGATTAGTATCAAAGATATAATTATTATCTTCCCATACAAATTCACCTATATGTTCGCTTCCATGCTCATAACAAATTGGATTTATGTCACTATATTTTATCCAAAAAGCATACATAAAATTATCTGGTGAGTAAGGAGGTATATTTCTTGTATAACAATAATCAATCATTGAATTAAATACACCAACAATCTTAAAATTTTCAAATACATAATATTCATAATCAATAAATTCTTCTGATATATCAACACATTCATTACCTTCATTTATCAGTACTTTACTTTGGTAATGATTATTTTTAGGATTATATCCAGTATTAAATAAAACCTTATAAGATATTTGCTTTCCAATAACACTATTATAATCACTAATGCCTAAAGCATCTAAAAAAGAATTTGAAACCATAATCTCGTATTTGTTATTTGTAAATGATTGCCCTGCAACAATAACATCACCATAGCCATGATTAGCTAAATAATCACGTTCAGAATCTAAATATAACTTTTCATTTTCTTTATTATCATAATAGGTAAAAAAATGAGCAACATTAATTTTATATTTATCTATCATTTCACTACTAATTTTATAATCAATGTTATCTATACTAATTGTTGGATAATCTATTTTTGATGACGTAGGATTATTAAATGTCACTCCATATACACCTTTATGAAGTATTTCTTCATAACCATAAACATCAGGTGTTTCTTCTCCATATTTTACATAACTGCAATGTATCGAAGAAACAGTTTTTTCATTATTTATAGATGAACTAATACTTGAAATCCATAAATAAAATAAGCCGAAAATCAAAATTAAAAACATTGAAAAAAAGAGTCCAAATCTAATTGTTTTAGACTCCTTATAATTTGATTTATTTATTTTTCTAGCATAGTAAATATAATCAATAAGTTTCATTTTATTATCAAGTTCCTAGATACATCAAAGATATAATAAAAAAAATGCAAATTCAAAAATATTATTTCTTATAGTTCAAACTCCTTTGTTTAATTATAAACCAATTATCACGACATTTCAAATTTTTTGGAGCAATAATTGCAGCCACCAAAGTTAACTTTATATCTTAAATAAGCTATTTTTAGAAATATTAAAAACAATCAATTAAGATTAAAATGCTGGTTGATAAAACCAAAAAATGGGAATACAAGCTTTTCGATAATATCATCAAATAAAATGGACAAGCACCAGCAATTAACATACTAGATTTATTAAATGGCTAGTTGTAAAATATAAATGGTGATAAAAATGATAAAAAGAGACGAAACTAGAGTAGTTAAAGTAGGAAACAAATTAATAGGAGGAAATAATCCTATATTAATTCAAAGTATGACTAATACAAAGACAAAGGATATTGAAGCTACAGTAAATCAAATATTAAAATTAGAGGAATTAGGCTGTGATATTATAAGAGTTGCTGTATTAGATAAGGATGATGCCTTATCTATAGGTGAAATCAAAAAAAGAATTCATATACCATTAGTAGCTGATATTCATTTTAATCCTGAATATGCAATTATAGCTATCAAGCAAGGTGTAGACAAAATAAGATTAAATCCAGGAAATATAACAGATAAAAATAAAATAGTTGAAATAGTTAATTTATGTAAGGAAAGAAATGTACCAATAAGAATTGGTGTAAATGCTGGTTCTTTACCTAAGGGTATGGAGGTTAATGCTAAAAACATGATTTTAGCAGCTAAATCTCATATTGATATATTAGAGGAATTAGATTTCCACAATATTGTACTTTCAATAAAGGCATCAAATTGTGATTTAGCATATGAAGCATATATGCTTGCAGCTAATACATTCCCATATCCTTTACATGTAGGAATCACAGAATCAGGAACTGATTTCAAGGGATTAATAACTTCTTCTATTGGGTTATATAGAATTTTATCAGAAGGAATCGGAAATACAATAAGAGTATCATTAACTGCTGATCCAACACTTGAGGTTAAAGCAGCTAGAGATATTTTAAAGGAATTAAAGCTAATTAATAATGTTCCTGTTATAACATCATGTCCAACATGTGGTAGAACACAAATAGATTTAATTCCACTTGCACATCAGGTTGAAGAATTCCTATATACAGTTAAAAAGGATATTCATGTAGCTGTAATGGGCTGTATTGTAAATGGTCCAGGGGAAGCTAGAGAGGCTGACTTAGGTATAGCTGGTGGAGTAGGCGAAGCCCTTATTTTCAAAAAGGGTGTTCCTCTTAGAAAGGTTAAAGAGGAAGATATTATTTCTGAATTAAAAAAAGAAATCGATAATATGTAATTATTATGATATAATTCCAGTATAATGGTTGGTAATAATTATGAAATATAAAAAACAATTATTACAACTAAATAATTATGAATTTATGGTCGTATTGCAGTAATGCAGTACGACCTTTTCATTTTCTAAAAATTGGAGGTAAATATATGAAAAATGAAGGAAAATTAGAAAATTTTGAGAAAGATTATTTTGATGATTTAAAAAGAATTAAGGAAACAATTAGAGAAAACCAAAATAAGGCAATGGTAGTAGTTAATAGCGCTATGATTATGACCTATTATGAAATTGGTACTATTATTAATGAAAGAAAGACCTGGGGTTCAAAATATATCCAGAACCTGTCTAATGATTTAAAGGAATATGGGAAAGGATATTCATATGAGAACTTGTATAGAATGTCAAAATTTTCATATGAATTTACACGCGAAGAAATTATGTCGCAACCTGCGACACAAATTCCTTGGTTTACAATTATTACAATTATGCAAAAATCTAAGTCACACAAAGAGATGTTATGGTACATTAATGCCACACATAAAAATGGTTGGTCAAGAGCCATGGTATTAAATCAAATTGAAATGAAAGCTTATGAGCGTTCATTAATAGAACCAGATACTACCGAAATAGTTAGATCAGATGATTCTATAAATGAAATATTTAAGGATACATATGTGTTTGACTTTACAGATAAGAATAATATTAAAAATGAGAAGGATTTAAAGAATCAAATGATTGATAATATCATTAAATTTTTGAATGAATTAGGACCTGGATTCTCTTTAGTTGGAAAAGAATATAAATTGGTTACTCCAACTAATAAAGAATTCTATATTGATTTATTAATGTATCATACAAAGATTCATGCCTATGTAGTAATTGAGGTTAAAATAGGTGAATTTAATCCGTCTGACTTAGGTCAATTAATATTCTATGTAAATGCCATAGATGATTTAGAGAAAACTGAATTAGATAATGATACAATTGGTTTATTATTATGTAAGGATGCTGATTCTTATGTAGCAAAGACATCATTAAATAAATCACAAATGAAATTAGGAATTTCTAAATATAAGATAATTGAAGAATTACCTGAATATTTGGAAAGGAGATTAAATAAAAAATGAAAACTTATCCTGTTTTCATTTTTTAACAATATTCATCAGCATATCTATAATAACCTTACATACTGTAATCATACAATTATTATTAGATTTAATAGTATCCTTTAATTCTTTATTTCCTGGTTCTATATTTAAAACAATACCATCTTCTGTTTCAGTAAATGCACCACCGATGGCTTGCTTCGAAAAATGAACTCCTTCACACGCGAATTTATATACCTTATCAAAGCCCTTGTATTGCTCAGAAACCTTTCTTTTTAAATATCCATCAGACATATTTTGTTCTTCAGTTATCATTATTTGATTAACCTGCTCGTTATTATTAATCATATCCATATATTTAATAATACCCAATTCATTTACACTTTCTAAGGCTAAGCAATTATCACATAATAATCTTAATAATGATATCTGTACAGTGACAATATAATTTCTTATAGCATATTTACTTACAGCTAATATATCTATAGTCTTTTTAATAATCATAGCTGATAATACTACTTCTCTAGCTAGCTTATCATTTTGATATAAATAATAAATTGATTTCATTAAGCTTTGAAATTTCTTTATCATTTCATCTAACTTTTCTATTTCTTCTTTCATAAAAACACCTAATAAAAAGCATTATTAGTTGAACTAAAAATGCTTTTTCTAATTTTAATAATTTTCTTTATGTAATTCAAAATATGCTTGAGGATGATTACAAACAGGACATACCTCTGGTGCTTTAGTACCAACTACTATATGTCCACAATTTCTACATTCCCAAACCTTAACCTCACTTTTTTCAAATACTTGAGCCATCTCAATATTTTTTAATAGAGCTCTATATCTTTCCTCATGACGCTTTTCAATTTGAGCAACAAGTCTAAATTTTTTAGCAAGCTCAGTAAAGCCTTCTTCTTCAGCATCCTTAGCGAAACCTTCATACATATCAGTCCATTCATAGTTTTCACCATTTGCGGCATTAGCTAGATTATCTTCTGTATTTCCGATTCCCTCTAATTCCTTAAACCACATTTTTGCATGCTCTTTTTCATTATCTGCAGTTTCTAAAAATATAGATGCGATTTGCTCATAGCCTTCCTTTTTAGCAACTGATGCGAAATAAGTATATTTATTTCTAGCTTCACTTTCGCCCATAAATGCCTTCTTTAAATTTTCTTTAGTTTTTGTTCCATCATACTTCATATCATTCAATCTCCTTTACATTTGTTATTAAATAATAACCATCCATATATTTAAAAGCGATTAAAAGCTTTATTATATCTCCACCATTTTTGATGCATTCAAAAATACCATCAAAATCATTTTGATTAAATAATTTAATAAAATTATTATCATTTATGGATGCCTCTAAATTATTATCATGCTTATTTTTATAATCCCAATCCTCATATCCTAAATATGAAATAATATTATCTATATTTTTAATTAATTTAACATTTTTATTATCTACATAAATAATTGGATTATTTACATCATTAAATTTATCTGGGATTTTAAATAAATTAGGAAAGAATATTCTATCATATTTATCATATGTATCATTATCTAAAACAGAATATATTAGAATATCATAAACCTTATCCTCATAATCACTAATGATTCTTATAAATAATTTTTTATCATCTAATTCTATAAAATATTTATATTCATTATGATTTTCAGCTAATTTAGTTTTTCTTTCCTTTAATATTTTATATTCATCATATTTTTTATTTAATGAAAAAATATCTAAATCAAATCCAGCGAAGCAATATTCATCAAAGGAATAATATAATGCTCTAAAGATATCCTTATTTATTATTTCATTTTTTAAAAATAGCATATCAAGTAATTTATTCATATTAATTACCAAATAAATCAATAGATAAATATCTATCTCCTGTATCAGGAAGTAATACTACAATAATCTTATCCTTATTTTCTTCTTTTTTTGCCTCAAGAAGACCTGCATAAAGAGATGCTCCAGATGAAATACCAGCTAATATACCTTCATTCTTAGCTAATTCTCTTGCCATTTCATAAGCTTTCTCGTTTTCAACAGGTATAACATTATCAACATATTTAGCATCATAATTTTCAGGAATAAAATTAGCGCCAATACCTTGAATCTTGTGAGGACCTGCATATCCTTCTGTAATTAATGGTGATGATTTAGGCTCAACACCTATAATCTTAATTTTCTTATTTTTTTCCTTTAAATATTTACCTACACCAGATATAGTACCTCCAGTACCAATTCCTGCAACAAACATAGATACTAATCCATCTGTATCATTCCAAATTTCAGGAGCGGTAGTTTCATAATGAGCTAATGGATTTGCAGGATTATAGAATTGACCAGCAATAATAGAATTAGGAATATTTTTCTTTAATTCATTAGCCTTATCTACTGAGCCCTTCATACCTAAAGCACCAGGAGTTTTTATTACAGTAGCCCCATATGCCTCCATAAGCTTAATTCTTTCAATAGACATAGTATCAGGTAAAACAATTACACATTTATAGCCACGAGATGCTGCTATAGCACAAAGACCAATACCAGTGTTTCCTGATGTTGGCTCTATAATAGTACCACCCTTTTTTAATAAGCCCTTTTCTTCTGCGTCTATAATCATTTTTAAAGCAGCTCTATCCTTTACAGAACCTGCTGGATTAACAGATTCAAGCTTAACAACTAATTTAGCCTTTAAATCATATTTCTTTTCGAAATTCTTAAGTTCAATAAGTGGTGTATTACCAATTACCTCTGTGACATCATTTTTAATATTCATATTTATCCCCCAATTAAAATAAATTCACTTATATTTTATTACAAATTTATTTTTTCAAAAACCAATTTTTCAGCATTTCTTAAATTTGTTAAATTTGAAGCTAAATATTCATTTATTTCTTTTAGATTTCCATAATCTAATCCACTCATTAGTCTAATAGCATCCTTAATACAGCCATTACCTAAAACCTCATATTTATCCTTCATCGCAATTCTAACTACAAATCTTAAATCATTACTAACTCTTCTATCTAATAGAATTCGTTTCTTTTGATGTTCCTCTAGCTTATTGCTCATATAGGTAAAACCTAAATTATCACTAATTCTTGATAGCATCTTATCGTAAAAAATATCACCATCAAAATCACATTTAGAAAATAATAGCTTATTTTCTTTATCGTAAGCGGAAATTTTTAATTTCATTATATCGCCTCCCATTTTAAATATTTATTTTTAAATTTAATAATGCTAAAATTGAATCGAGGTGCTTCTATGAAAATATTATACACTACCACGCATTCAGTTTCAATAGAGCTTCAATCTATTAACCCATATTATCATAATGAATATGATATATATTTGAATGACAAATTCATAAAAAAGGAAAATAAAAATATCTTTTCAATATTTGATTTATCTCCTAATACTCTATACAAATTAAGAGTTAATAATGAAGAGCTGATATTCAAAACAAAGTATGAATCAGTTTTATTGGATGTAAAAAGATTTAATGCCAAAGGCGATGGAATAAGCGATGACACAGCATTTATACAGGCTGCAATTTCAGCATGTCCAAATAATGGTACAGTCTATATTCCAAAGGGAATCTATTTAGTAACATCTTTATATTTAAAATCAAATATAACATTATATTTAGATAAGGATGCTAAATTGATATCTAATATTAATAGAAAAGATTATCCAATTCATCCAGGTGACTATTTAGGAATATGGGAAGGAATTGAACAGGATAATTTCGCATCTACATTAAATTTGATTAATACATCTAATATAGATATCATTGGAGAAGGCATATTTGATGGTAGAGCAGAATTATCAGATTGGTATATAAATCATAGAATTAAAAATATCGCCTGGAGAGGACACCTCTTCTATTCCTATAAATCAAATAACATAAATATTATAGGTCCAACATTTACTCATAGTATGTCTTGGACAATTCACCCCTATATGTCAAATGATATTAATATCATAAATATAAAAATCATAAATGATAAAAATATGCCAACAACTGATGGAATAGATCCTGATTGTTCCAAAAATATAACAATCAAGGGTTCATATATTTCAGTTGGTGATGATAGTATAGTTTTAAAATCAGGCTCTTATGATCTAGCCAAAAAATATAAAACACCTACAGAGAATATATTAATAGAAAATAATCTAATTGAAAATGGCCATGGTGGAGTTGTATTTGGTTCTGAGTTATCTGGTGGAATTAAAAATATAACAGTAAAAAATTGTATATTTAAAAATGGAGATAGAGGCTTAAGAATAAAAACAAGACGAGGTAGAGGCCATATCGGTATTATAGATAATATTAATTTTGATAATATAATAATGGAAAATATCAAAACTCCATTTGTAATAAATATGTATTATAATATGGGAAATGCCGGAGGACACGAGGAATATGTATGGACTAAATCAAAATTACCATTTAATGATTTAACTCCAGTTTTAGGTAAATTCTTATTTAAAAATATGAATTGTAATAATGTTTCATATGCAGGTGGAGTATTCCTAGGATTACCTGAATCTAAAATAAAGGAAATAAAAATACAAAATGTAGTATTTAATTATGATACAGATTCTAAGCCTGGCTATCCTGTTATGATAGAGCATAAAAAAGAAATGAATAGAGTAGGTATTTACATATTAAATGTTGAAAATTTAATATTAGATGATGTAAAATTTAATGGAAATATCGGAAATGATATTTTGGAGGAAGAATAATGGAAAGCTTATTATTTACATTAAATGCTGTATTACCAATAATATTATGTATTGTTGTTGGCTATATAGTTAAATTATTAAAAATATTCCCAGATGATTTCTGGTCAAAATTAAATAAATTATGCTTCAGAGTATTATTACCAGTTCTTCTATTTAAAAATATCTATGATATTAAATCTATTACTCTATTAGGTGAAAACTGGCAAGCATTAGTATTTTGCTCGCTTGCTATAGTAGCTGTATTCTTTATAGGCTTATTGGTTGTAATGTTTACAATTAAGGACAATAGACAAAAGGGTGTAATACTTCAATGTATATTTAGATCTAATTATGCAATAATAGGTATAGGCTTAATTGAGCTTTTAGCAACAGGCGGTGATGTAGCACTAGCTAAGGGTATAGGATCAGTAATAGCTGCGTTATCAATTCCTATTTTTAATATATTAGCTATTATTTCTCTTACAATATTTATTAAAGAGGATGGAAAGAAATTTTCGATAAAGGATACATTAATAAAAATTTGTAAAAATCCATTAATCATTGGTGTAGTATTAGGTCTTATTTTTATAAGTTTTAGAGCATTAATACCAAATGATTCAAATGGAAATCCAGAATGGACATTTAGATATTTCAGTGATTATGGTGGAAATGATACATTCATTTACACAACAATAAAATATCTAGCTCAGGCTGCTTCTCCTATTGCTTTAATAGCATTAGGTGGTGGATTCTCATTTAGTGCTGTATCTAAATTAAAATTCCAAATCATAATAGGTACAGTAGCTAGAGTTGTAGTTGTTCCTGTATTATGCTTATTTGTAGCTTATTTATTTAAATTTGATAAGCCATATTTTCCAGCTTTAATAGCATTATTTGGTACACCAGTTGCCGTATCTAGTGCTCCAATGAGTGCTGAGATGAATAATGATGGAGAGCTCGCAGGACAATTAGTTGTATGGACAACACTCGCATCGGCATTTACTTTATTCGCTATTGTATTAGTGTGTAAATCTGCAGGATTATTATAAAAAGAAAAGATAATCAATTAGCTTCAAGCTATATGATTATCTTTTTTTATCTTATTATTCAACACTCTTTAATGATATATTAAAATCTATTTTCTTTATCTTAGGATAAAGCATAAATGATGAAATAATAGATGATGATACTACTATTACATATGATAAAATATATGAATACCATTTTACTGCAGAAATCTTAGCGAATTCTAGAGTATCAAATATCATAGATGTTACACCTAAGGCAATAGGTATACCTATTAATGCAGCAAAAACTGTGATAAAGAATAATTCTCTACATGCATATAGCGCAGATTCATTATCATGATATCCTAGCACCTTTAATACAGCTATTTCTCTTACTCTTTCATCAATATTCATTGATGCTAAAGCATAAATAACTAATACACTCATTAATAATCCAAATAAAACTACTATAGTAGATAATGTACCCATATTAGATGCTAAATTCTTATACATAGGAACATCTGTCATAGCTTTAGCAGCATTATCTAATGAAAATCCTATAAATACTAATATTACAGAACCTATAACAGATAATGTTGTTAATATTAAATTTTTCTTATTTCTAAAAATATTTCTTAGGCTACTCTTAATTGAAAAAGAAAATCTATTCCATAGAAATCCAATTCTTTCAAGCCATATCTTTTTACCTGGCTTAGGAGCTTTAGCCTGCATAAGCATTGCTGGCTCCTCACTTAATGCTATTTTAATAGATATTAATGTTATACCAATTGAAACAAATACTAATAATACACCAATAATCATGCCCATAGGTGAAAAGAATTGATCAGGTACACCATTCATATCATATACAGCATTATATGACCTATAAAATACTAAAGGAACTAAGCTAATACCTAAGAAATATCCACCTATCGCTCCTATAATAGTCGATGAAACAGTATATACTAAATATTTCATCGCTATCATAGCCTTAGATGCACCTAAGGAATAATAGCAAGCAACCATAGGTCTTTCATCCTGAATCAATCTTGTTGTAATTAAATATAATACCAATCCACATACTACAATAAATAAAATAGGGAATATTATAGAAATAGTATTAATCTTTTTATTGTAATTATAAAATAATGCGTAGCTTGTATTTTCATTTAATGTTAAAACCATTACTCTTTGTTCTTCTGTAACAGCTCCTGGCTTAACATTAAATGCATTTGCTATATCACTAGCAAATTTTTGGCTTTCCTCCTGATATTGGCTAGTCATAAATTCACTTCTTACCTTCATGGTTACATAAATATCAGTTTTAGGTAGCCTATTAGTAATTAATTCTGGAACTGAATTTAAGCTAATATAATAAATAGAATCAACATATTTTTCTACGCTTCTATCCTTAATCATTGCACGCTCTGGATGCATTGTAGAATATAGTGGGCTATCAACAATACCAACTATAGTAAATTCCTTATTCTTTGTATTTAAATCAAAAGGATATGATTCAAATATAATCTTATCACCTATTTTATGATTAGATGTATTATCAACATTTTTGTTAATAATAATCTCATTATAATTTTTAGGCATTCTTCCAGCTACTAATTTAGGATTAGCAATTTCATTATTATATAAATCTAAAAAATATAATCTATCATATCTACCATTATTTTCTAAATCCATACTAAAGAATGAATATGTTTTATCAACATTATTAACCTTACTAAGTGTCTCTAAATCTGAATCCTGAAATCCTTTTTCATCAGCACATTTCATTACAATATCTGGAGTTAAATAATTTGTAAAATTTTTAACATAGCTATCTTTAAATGAAAATGGTAGCATACCAAGCGCAGCCGCAATAGCTACAGCTAGCATAACAATTAAGATATTGACTAAGTAACGGATAAACTTACTCTTAATTGTCTTAAAGACAGTTTTTAAAAATATCTTATTTTCTACCATTCGATATCCTTTATATCAACAGGATTTTCATTATAAATATCCTCAGCTATCAATCCGTTTTTTACTCTAATTAAATGATCTGCCATTTGTGATAAAGCAGAATTATGAGTAACAATAATAACTGTTTTATTATCTTCTCTTGCCTGCTTAGCAAGTAAGGCTAATATTTCCTTTCCTGTTTCATAATCTAAGGCACCTGTTGGTTCGTCACATAAAATTATTTCAGCATTTTTAGCTATCGCTCTAGCGATAGATACTCTTTGCTGCTCTCCTCCTGATAATTGAGAAGGGAAATTACTAGCCTTATCACCAAGTCCAACAGATTTTAATGTTTCAATAGGATCTAATGCATCCTTCTTTAATTCACATGCTAATTCAACATTTTCCTTTGCTGTTAAATTAGGCATTAAATTATAAAATTGAAAAACAAATCCTATTCTATTTCTTCTATAATCAATTAGCTTTTTAGAATTATATTTAGCAATATCATCACCATCTACTAATAATTCACCTGTAGTTACTGTATCCATTCCACCAATCAAATTTAATAAGGTAGATTTACCAGCACCAGATTGTCCTAAAATAACAACTAATTCGCTCTTATTAATAGTAAATGACATTCCTTTAACAGCCTTAACCTTAAGCTCACCATTATCATATATTTTAACTAAATCAGTTCCCTTTAACATTACTTCCATATATGCCTCCTAGTTAGCCTTAAGCTTATTTTCAAATTCAGAATGCTTAGCCTCATATAAATATAGATTTTCACCTTCTGCTAATTTCATATCCTTAGCATTTAAATTGAAATTAATAGCACCTAATATAGAACCTATATTTAAGCTAACACTTCTAATATGAGTATAATTAGTATTTGTATCTCTAAATAAATCAATTACAGCATTAAAGCTTTCAAGTACTACAAATTTAACATCAGCATCCTTTATCTTTTTAATACCATTCTCAGTAATATCTATTGTTACTCTTGCTTTATTAATATCATCATCAATCTTTGATTTATTAACCTTTAATTCTCCTAATATTACATAAGCTAATGTTGATACTAAATTCTGATATTTTCTTAATTTATTAGCTAATTCCTCTGTAATTAAATCTCCATTAAAATCCTTAGTTAATTCAATATAATCAACCTTTTGAACATTTAATCCTCTAGAAATTAATTGATTAAATAATAGTACAACAGATTTAATTTTAGAAATAATACCATTATCCTCATTTGAATATTGATAAGCTGCTAATTCATTACCCTTAAATAAAGCGACTGCTAAATAATCATTTCTGATATATAAATAGCCAGTTAATGGCTGTAATTCCTTAATTTTAGAAGCTAATGCTTCACCCTCTAATCCTTCTAATGCTGTATTATATTCATTTAATACACTAGCAAATTGATGTATTTTATCATCTTTACCTAATGCATCTACTAATGTTAAAGCCAAAGATACAAATTTAATATTTTCCTTTATTTGATTTTCCTTACTACCTGCAGGTCTTTCAGCTTCATTATCACTTGCATCTAAGAAATTTGAAGTAAACTGAACCTTCATATTATCCTCTAATTCAACTAAATTATTATGACCATTAAATGTAGCTTTAATTGGAATTGCGGCTTTTATATTAGCTTTTTCCATATTGCTAGTTAATACAGCATCTCTTTGATATACTTCGATATTATTAGTTGATGATGTAACATTTACAAATAATTTATATGGCTCATTTTTAAATAAGGCATATATTATAGTTTCACCCTTAGTAATACCTGTTACATTACCATCTATATCTACCTGAGCTATACTCTCATCTCCACTATAAAAATATAATTCCTTAGTTTCATTAGAAATTGAAGTAGATTTTTTAGTTTCTCCAACCTCTAATGTTAAATAATTATTATCAAATTTAAATTCAGTTAATCCGCTACATGATGTTAAGAATAAACCAAAAATAAATAATAGAAAAATAGAAAAATATTTCTTTTTAATCATATTAAAATCTCCTAACGTCTATAATAGTATATTATAAAATATTTTTATTCTTTAATCAAATAGAAAGAGATAAAAAAGAATCAGGCATAACCTGATTCTAATTATAATTTTCTAATTGCTGGATGATTTGCTTTAAGCTTTTTAATACCAAATTCAGCACTAAATGCAACTGTAATTAAATCACCATTTGATGCTACTACAACACCGTTACCAAATGCCTTATGGCTTATCTTATCACCAATATTGAATGTGGCAACTTTTGTTCTTGTATTTTCAATTGGCTTTGAAACAGGAATCTTTTTAACACTAGATGCATTAATATCCTTTTTAACAGGCTTTCTATAGATTTGATAAGCATCTCTATCCATTTCTCTAATAAATCTAGATGCTGGATTATCCTCGCTTCTACCATATCTTAGTCTAGACCAAGCATTAGTTAAGAATAAATTCTTTTTAGCTCTAGTTACACCAACATAGCAGATTCTCCTTTCTTCTTCTATATCAGCAGGTGTAACTGCATTAAGGGAAGGGAAGATATTTTCTTCCATAGCCACCATAAATACAGTATTAAACTCTAATCCCTTTGCTTGATGATATGTTGATAATCTAACAGCATTATCATCCTTTAATTCTTCCTTATCAGTTCTAAGAGATAAATCCTGTAATAATTGAGTAAGCTTTGTTTCATTATTATCTCCATCATAGAATTCCTCTGATTCCTTTAAAACAGATTTAAATTCATTTAAATTATCTAATCTATCTTCTTTTTCCTCTTCATCAGAAGAATTAGCCTCAATAGCGTCATTATATCCCATTTCTTCAGCTATAATATCTACTAAATCTGGTAATTTAACATTATCAATAGTGGCATAAATAGTATCCATTTTTTCTTTAAATTCTCTTAAATTTGAAGCACCCTGACCTGAGCCTTCATAATAAGGAATTGCATCATATAGGCTTAAATTACCATTTTCTTCTGCGTATAATCTTAATTTAGAAATAATTGCATCTCCGATTTTTCTTTTTGGCTCATTAATTATTCTAATAAAAGAGAAATCATCACTATGATTAATTAATAATCTTAAATAAGCAATAATATCTTTTATTTCCTTTCTAGCGAAGAAAGATAAGCCTCCATATATTCTATATGGAATTCTTTCTTTAACTAATGAGTCTTCAAATTCTCTCGATAATGCATTAGCTCTATAAAGGATTGCAAAATCCTTATATTCTAAATTCTCATTCTTCTTTAATTCTTTAATCTTATCTATTACAAATGATACCTCATCATAAGATGAAGTTGCACTATAATATGTAGGCTTATCACCAGCTACATTATTAGATTTCATTACCTTCTTAATCTGATTTGGGTTATGTTCAATAACTGAATTAGCTAAATTTAGGATTTCAGTTGTTGAACGATAATTTCTTTCTAATAATATTAATTTTGTGTTTTTAAAATCATTTCTCATTCTATTTATATTTTCCATACCCTTAGCGCCACGGAATGAATAAATAGATTGGAAATCATCACCAACTACAAATAAATTATTATGCTCCTTAGCAAGTAATGACATAAGCTCATATTGAGGCTTATTAGTATCCTGATATTCATCAACTAAAATATATTGAAATTTATGCTGATATTTTTCTCTAATTTCAATATTTTCTCTTAATAATTTTATTGTTTTAATAATTAAATCATCAAAATCAAATAAATTATTATCAACTAAATATTTGTTATATTTATCTCTTAAAATAGGATAAAAATTTTGCATATCAGGATCATGAATCATTACAGACATACCATTCTTACCCTTAGAAATAAGCTTAATTACTTCCTTAGGCTTAGCATCAATATTAGTTTCCTTTAGAATATCTCTCATTATTTTAGCCTGGTCATCATCATCGATGATATTAAAATTCTTTTTATAAGGAGCAATATTATCTGATTCATCTCTTAAAATTCTTACACAAAATGAATGAAATGTAGAAACCCAAAGCCATTTAGTATCCATATCAAGCATACGGCCTAAGCGCTCCTTCATTTCACTTGCTGCCTTATTAGTGAATGTTACAGCTAAAACACCATAAGGATTAATTCCAAGCTCTTTAATAATATATGCAATTCTAGTAGTTAAAACCTTTGTTTTACCAGATCCCGCACCAGCCATTACCATGACAGGTCCTTCTGTAGTTGTTACAGCCTCATATTGAGCTTCATTTAATCCTTCTAATAAATCCATTTTTATTCTTCTCCTAAGAATTCTTCATAAGTAGTCATTCTATCAGTTATAGAACCATCCTTATTAAAAGCAATAATTCTATTACCAACAGTTTGTAATAATTCAGCATCGTGTGATGAGAATAAAATATTTCCCTTATAATTTGTCATACCCTCATTTAATGCTGTAATTGATTCAAGGTCTAGATGGTTTGTTGGGTCTTCAAGCATTAAAATGTTTGGAGATTCAAGCATAAGCTTAGCAAACATACATCTAACCTTCTCTCCACCAGATAATACATTACATTTCTTTAATGATTCCTCACCAGAGAAAAGCATTCTACCTAGCCATCCTCTAATAAAGCTTTCTGTTTGATCATTAGGTGAATATTGTCTTAGCCAATCAACAAGTGATAAATCCTTATCAAAATATTCTTTATTATCCTGAGGTAAATATCCAACTGATGTTGTAATACCCCATTTAAATTTGCCTTCGTAATCAGTATCCTTACCAGCTAAAATATTAAATAATGATGTGATTTGTACTGATGATTCAGCTAAAAATGCAATCTTATCATTTTTATTAACTGTGAATGATATATCATTAAATACACCCTTCTTTGTTAAATGCTCAACGAATAAAATATCATTTCCAACCTCTCTATTAGGCTTAAATCCAATGAATGGATAACGTCTTGATGATGGTTCAATATCATTAACATCAATCTTTTCAAGTAACTTCTTTCTAGATGTTGCCTGCTTAGACTTAGACTTATTAGCACTAAATCTTGCGATGAATTCCTGTAATTCCTTAATCTTATCTTGAGCCTTCTTATTTTGATCCTTAGCTTGCTTTAAGGCTAATTGAGATGACTCATACCAGAATTCATAATTACCAACATATAATTTAATCTTTCCAAAATCAACATCACAAATATGTGTACAAACATTATTTAAGAAATGTCTATCATGAGAAACAATTAAAACAGTATTTTCAAAATTTAATAAGAAATTCTCTAGCCATCTAGTAGACTTATAATCTAGGTTATTTGTAGGCTCATCTAATAATAAAATATCAGGATTACCAAATAATGCTTGAGCTAATAAAACCTTAATTTTAATCTTAGCATCAATATTTTCCATTAATTCATAATAGCATTCCTCAGGTACACCTAAGCCAGCAAGTAATGTTTCAGCATCACTTTCAGCCTCCCAGCCTCCAAGCTCTGCAAATTCACCCTCAAGCTCAGCGGCAAGTATACCATCAGCCTCGCTAAAGTCTGCCTTTTCATATAAAGCATCCTTTTGGTCTCTAACCTCAATTAATCTTTTATGTCCTAATAAAACAGTATTTAATACAGTTTCATTATTATAAGCATTTTGGTCCTGCTTTAATACAGACATTCTTTCCTTTTTATCGATAATAACCTCACCAGTATTTGATTCTAATTCACCAGATAAAACCTTTAAAAATGTTGACTTACCAGCACCATTAGCACCTATAATTCCGTAACAATTACCCTTAGTAAATTGTAAATCAACATGCTCAAATAATTTTCTAGATCCAAATTGTACACCTAAATTAACACACTTAAGCATAATAAATCCTCCCCTTAATTAATATAAGGGCTGCCAAAGGCAGTCCCTATTATTTTACTTCTTAAATGATGATTTTAAACCACATGTTCTATTGAACACAAGCTTATCCTTAGTTGAATCCTTATCAGTTACAAAATAACCATTTCTAATAAATTGATAATGGTCTAAAGGCTTTGTATCAGCTAAGAATGATTCAACATATCCATTAGATATAATTAATGAATTTGGATTTAATCTTTCCATAAAATCTAAATCCTTATTTTCTTCAGTTTCATCAACCATTAATGGCTCTAATAATCTAAATTCTGCAGGAATTGCAGTAGCGGCATCTACATAATGTAGGTTACCATTAGGCTTTCTATCATTGAAATCACTTCTCTTAGTATCAGGATCATATGTAGCATGAACGCAAATGATATTGCCATTTTCATCCTTCTCTACTGATGTAGCCTTAATGAAATATGCTCTCATTAATCTAACCTCAACACCTAAAGCTAATCTCTTCCAATTCTTATTAGGCTTTTGCTCAATGAAGTCATCTCTTTCGATATATACCTCTCTTGAGAAAGATAGTTTTCTAGAACCAAGCTCTGGATTTTCAGTATTATTTGGAGCCTCATTCCATTCAACCTGTCCTTCTGGGTAATTATCAATAATTACCTTTAATGGATTAATAACAGCATTAGGTCTTAATGCCTTTAATTTTAAATCCTGTCTTAATTCCTCATCTAATGTATCAGCCTCAACTGTAGAATTAATTCTAGATAAACCAGTACCTAAAATAAAGTTTCTAATAGCATCAGGAGTAAATCCCTTTCTTCTTAAGCCACATAATGTCGGCATTCTTGGATCATCATATCCAGAAACCTTACCAGCATCAACTAAAGCTCTTAAGTATCTCTTAGACATAATAGTATTAGTAATATTTAATCTACCAAATTCATACTGATGAGGAACATGCTCCATCTCACACTTTTCAACAAACCAATCATATAAAATTCTATGATTGTCATATTCTAATGAGCAAAGTGAATGAGTGATTCCCTCAAATGCATCCTGAAGTGGATGAGCAAAATCATACATAGGGAAAATACACCATTTAGTGCCTTGTCTATGATGATTTAAATGTAAAATTCTATACATTGCAGGGTCTCTCATATTAATATTTGGATGAGACATATCAATCTTAGCTCTCAATGTCTTTTCTCCATCCTTATATTTGCCCTCTTTCATTTCCTCAAATAATTTTAAATTCTCTTCAATTGTTCTATCTCTCCAAGGAGAATTCTTACCAGGTTCAGTTAATGTACCTCTATATTTACTCATTTCCTCTTGAGATAAATCATCAACATATGCTAAGCCCTTCTTAATTAATAAAATAGCCTTCTCATATGTCTTTTCAAAATAATCAGAACCATAGAATACATTATTAGGCTTATAACCTAACCAAGCTAAATCCTCAATAATACCATCAACAAATTCTTTATCTTCCTTTGCTGGATTAGTATCATCAAATCTTAAATTTGTAGTTCCATTAAATGCCTTAGCTAATTCAAAGTTAGTAATAATAGCTCTAGCATGACCAATATGTAAATAAGCATTAGGTTCAGGTGGGAAACGAGTAACTATCGCATCTACCTTACCTTCTCTTAAATCATTTTCCATTATAGTTTTGATAAAATTATTAATCTCTGCCATAATAAAACACCCCTTCACAAAGATATTAATATTATATATTAAAATACTTAAAAACTCCATATCAAAATAGAAATTGGAGTTCTATGTTTTCTTTATAAAATTTTAAAAAACGGACTAATCTTCCCACTTAACATCTAATCTAGGTTTAAATTGATATTTAAATTCATGATTACTAGGATAATCTAATTTTTTAGCATCTTCTTTTGCTTTATTCAATAAATCAACATATGGTAAATTATATTCTTTACAAAATTCAATTATTGTATTCATAACTTTTTGTAAATATAATCCATATTTTTGGTAAATTACATTAGCAAAATATTTTATTACTTCATCAAAAACATCTAAATGATTAGAATAATATAAATTAGGAATTATTCCTGCATATTTTCTATCTACATATAAAGGAATAGGAATACACATCGGTGGTAAAGGTCCTTTCAATTTTGCTAAGTATGGGATCCATTTTTCATCATATGTTAATAAGTCAAATATATCATTCTCATACATAGTTTTAAAAATAGGGAGGATTTCATGATAATAAGCATCTTCAGTATCTCTATCATTTGTGCATTCAAAAAAATAATTATAAACAGACACAATCATATATCTTTTCTCTTTATTTTGATTATCACAATTATTGAATTCGGTTAACATATTGAAAAATTTAATTTTATAATCTAAACGTTCTTGAGTTCTCCACTTTTTTAGTAAGTCATCTGTTATCTTATAGTAATCTATCTCTTCTTTAGTTGGATTAGTATATGTAAATGAATCTAGATAATCATTTTTTATTTTGTCTAATGTTCTCATAACTGTCTCCTTTTTTAATTGTTTTTTCAAGTGTGTTATGCTTAAAATTAACAAACACTAATTTCACTTTCTTGTCCTAACATTTGGTTTTTCAAACTCATCCCAACAATATCCATTTTCATCAAAACGTTTAGTAAGTGCTGGATAATTATTATAAGAAGCTATTGGTGTTACTAATACAAATGTTATAATTCCTATTAATTCTTTTTTGGAATTAACAAGCGCCCCTCCTGAGTTACCATCATCAATCATGTTATCTGAGCTATATATGAGATTAAATCACTAATATTCAATAAAATAGCAAAAATGTTTTTAAGACAAATTTAATTTTCCCATTCAACATTAATTCTAGGATCAAATTGATATTTGAATTCATGATTACTTGGATAATTTAATTTTTTAGCATCTTTTTTTGCTTTATTCAATAAATCAACATATGGTAAATTATATTCTTTACAAAATTCAATTATAATATTCATCGCCTTTTGTAAATATAGGCCATATTTTTTAAATATTACATTAGCAAAATATTTTATTACATCATCAAAAACATCTAAGTGATTAGAATAATATAGATTAGGAATTATTCCAACATATTTTCTTCCTGCATATATTTGAATAGGAAAGCTTCTTGGATCAGGTTTACTTATATTACCTAGATAGAGTTGTTTCCTATTATTTTCATAAGTTAATATATCAAATATATCATTCTCATACATAGTTTTAAAAATAGGGAGAATTTCATAATAATAAAAATCCTCAGTTGCATAATCATTAGTACTATTTACAAATAAATAAAAAATAGTACTAATTAATTGTTTATTTTCTAATTCTAATTTATCATAATTATTCAATTTTATAATTTGGTTATAAAATTCTTTCTTATTACTTAAACGTTCTTGAGTTCTCCACTTTTTTAGTAAGTCATCTGTTATCTTATAGTAATCTATCTCTTCTTTAGTTGGATTAGTATATGTAAATGAATCTAGATAATCATATTTTATTTTGTCTAATGTTCTCATAACTGTCTCCTCATTCAATTAACTAATATTGAGTTAGAATTTAATATTATAATAAAACAGCAGGAAACCATAACGATTCCCCGCATAAATAATATTTACATTCCAAATGTAGATAATATAATCCAGCCACCTACAAATGATGAAACATTTGATATAGCTGTATATAATAATATTTTTAATTTTGAATCAAAATGCTTTTCTTTTTCTTGAGGTATTACATTAAATGCGAATAAATATGCTACAAATTCAAATAATAATATAGCAACCTCTAATGTAATATATAATCTATAAGCAAAGAATCCAAGTCCATTGTAATAACAATAAATATTTAAAGCTACATTTAATAATACCTGAGTAATTACATTGGTAATTATAATAAATATTAATTTCGTACCAAAGAATTTAAATATTAAAGCAATACCAATTTCAATTGATAAGCATATAGTTAATCTTAAAAAGAATGAACCAACCTCATGACCATAATGATAATCCTCTACAACATCAAAATTATCATTATTAAATGTTAATTTATAATAGCTAGAAAAGGCATATTTTGTATATTTAATATCATTTGTAATAATCCTATCATTAATAGTATCATAGATTAATATCTTAAAATCTTTTGGTGGCATATAATGCCATATATAGCTACCATCTGAAATATCACCAAATTCATGAACATAATAATAATTATCCTTATCAGCATATTCACTAAATTTTGAATCAATAAGCTTTTCTTCATCGGTCCAATATGTATCCCTTTTCCCATTTATAGAATATGGACCCCATCCTCTTTTTTCAGATATTAAAGCAATATATGAGCCTTCCATTTTATTTTCAATTTTAATATAAATTTTAGGCTTAGGTCCTGTATCAGCTGATACTTTAATAGTTGAAATAAAAATTAATGGTATTAAAAATAATACAAAAATTAAAAATCTTTTAATTTTCATATCTTTCCTCAAGCTCTAATGATGCAGTTGCATTTAAGCTCATGTCAGCATATTCATTTGGATAAACCATATGCTGATAAAAGCCAGCAACAGCTATCATAGCTGCATTATCAGTACAATATTTAATTGAAGGTATGCATACATTAAAGCCCTTAGCTTCTCTTTCAAATCTTTCCTTTAATCCTTTATTTGCAGAAACTCCACCAGCAACAATGATATTATTTACATTCTTTTCCTTAGCTAAAGCTAATGTTTTTCTAACTAAAACCTCAGTTACAGAATCCTGGAATGATGCACATAAATTATTCTTATCTATTGTTTCTCCTCTTTGCTCTGCATTATGAGCTAGATTAATTACAGCACTCTTAAGTCCAGAAAAAGAGAAATTATATGAGCCATCCTCTAAATATACTCTAGGTAGCTTATATGTATCATGACCTAAATGAGCAAGTCTATCAACATGAGGACCACCTGGATAAGGTAATCCTACAACACGAGCAACCTTATCATATGCCTCTCCTACTGCATCATCTAATGTTTCACCTAAAATTTCAAATTTAAAATGATCCTTCATATAGATTAATTCAGTATTTCCACCAGATACTAATAAGGCAATACATGGAAATTTCATTTCATGCTCAATCGCATTAGCATAAATATGACCAGCTAAATGATGAACACCAATAATTGGCTTATTATACATTAAAGCAAATGTCTTAGCCGCATTTACACCAACAAGTAAAGAACCAATTAAGCCAGGTCCCTCTGTTACTGCCACTAAATCGATATCCTCTGGCTTTACATTAGCCACCTTAAATGCTTCCTCAAAAACCATAGTTATTTGGTAAACATGATGACGTGATGCTACCTCAGGCACAACACCACCAAATTTTTCATGAATTTTAATTTGAGTATTAATAACATTAGCTAAAACCTCTTTACCATCTCTAACGATGGCAACACTAGTTTCATCACAGCTTGATTCTATACCAAGTACTAGCATTAAACATCACTCCTTGTAATTTCTTTAAAACTTACTCTAATAAGCTTTTCTAAATCCTTAGGATTCATTTCTATTTGAAGCCCTATCTTTCCACCTGAAAAAATAATATTTTCATATAATAAAGCTGATTCATCAATTATAGTAGGAAAAGCCTTCTTCATTCCTATAGGTGAGCATCCACCTCTAATATATCCTGTAATATTATTTATTTCCTTAACAGGAATCATTTCTAATGATTTAACATTAAAAGCCTTGGCAGCCTTTTTTAAATCTAATTCTGATTTAACAGGTACTACACAAACATAATATCTTTTATCATTACCTACAGTAACTAATGTTTTAAATACCATATCAGGATTTTGATTTAATAATTTCGCTACAGTCTCACCGTCAACACATACACCCTCCTCGTGAGGATACTCATATGTATTATATTTAATTTTTTTCTGGTCTAGCATTCTAATTGCATTCGTCTTTTCCATTCTTTAACTCCTTGAAAAAACTATATCTTTTTCTTTCCTCAATAAATCCCCATGATTTATAAATATTAATTGGATAATCATCTAATTCAGCCTCAAGCTCAATCATCTTTATATCCTTATTTTCTAAATCAGCAATTGCGTATTTAAATAATTCTTTTCCATATCCTTTATTTCTATATGATTCTAAAATAACGAATTCCTCTAATTTAGCCATATTTTCATAAATATAAGCATGAATCATACCAACAAGAATATAATTATCATAAATTAAATAACAAGTAAATTTATCATTATTTAAAAAAGTTTCTGTTAATCTATCAGCATTCCCTTTCGCGAATTCCTCACCAAATCTTAAATCTTCCTTATAAATAAAATTTCTTAAATCAGCATAATCATTAAAATCAAGCTTTTTGATTTTATGATTACTATTACTATTTATAGAAATATTATAAATATGGCTTAATAAATAAACAGTAACATTCTTTTCAAAATCCTTTAAATATTCGCTTAAATCATTAAATGAATCAATCTTAATAAAATCTCTTTTGTTATCCTTCAAAATAGCTTTTACGCCCTTTTTATCACTTGTCACATAAAAATTATTTGAATATTTAATAGGCTGAATATCATCAATAAAATTAATATAATTATCTTTAATTTCCTTTTTTGAAAATTCTAAATTATATTTATCCTCTAATTCAATATGAGAAGCAAATTTAAATTCTAAAACTAAAGCATCCTCACCATTACTATAATAATTCTTTCTTTTAGAAATTTCTTTATATCCAATTTTTTTATATAAGCCAATAGCTTTTATATTAGATTGTCTAACCTCTAAAATAGATGATTTAGCTCCAATAGTATTTAAATATGATAAAACATAAGCTAATAGCCTTTTACCAATACCCTTACCCTGATGATTCTTATTAACGCAGAAATTTAATATTTCGATAATTTCACCATCAAACATAGTTGAAATATATCCTAATAATTCTTTTCCTTCATAATAAGCATAATAATAAGCTAAATCTGATCTTATAGCCATTTCAAGCATATCCTTACCTAAGGTTGTGCCTAAGGTATCATTTTCTAGCTCAATTATTTTATTAACATCATCATAATTAATTCTTCTTATCATGAAGATTTCTCTCCGCTTCTGTTTCTCTTAAATAATTAGGTACTAATAAATGAGGTTCATTAACCTTAACCATATGATTGATACAATAAATTGGATCAACCTTAAAATTATCCTCAGTAACATCAAAATCAAATTCATGATTTAATAATTCATTAGTATCATACATTGCCTCATCAATAATATATTCATCATTCAATGTATTTAATATCATTCCAAATGAATTAGATCTTCTAGCATCAATTCTTGTTAAAACCCTACCCTTATATCCAGATGCCATAAGCTTTAATGTTGAAATAGAATATAAATTTTTATTTCCAAACACAGATAGCATCTTACATACAGTAACAGCCATTCTAACACCAGTATAAGAACCAGGTCCAATACCAACTAAAATATTATCTAAATCAAATGCTTTAATATTGTTTTCATTTAATATTTCTTCTACCTTTAAAACAATATTTTTAGCATGGTCATTTCTTCCTTCTAAATATATTTCCTTTAAAACATTATTATCCTTTACTAAAGCAACATATAATGTTTTAGTTGCAGAATCTAAAATTAAAGTATACATTATAGTGCCTCCTCAATTCTTTTATATCTTCCAATACCAGTGATATTTATTTCTCTAGATTCTTCACCAGTTCTTTTCATTTCAATAAGTAAATATTCATTAGGTAATAATTCACTAACCTGATATGGCCATTCAATAACACATACGTTATCACCCTCAATATGCTCCTCTAAATCAAAATCATTATTTAAACCATCTAAACGATATAAATCTAAATGATGTAAATCACATTTAGTTCCTTTATATTCCTTAACAATTGTAAATGTAGGAGAATTAATAATTTTAGTAACACCTAATGCTTTTCCAATTCCCTTTGTTATAGTTGTTTTACCACAAGATAAATCACCAACTAATAATATAGTATCAGACGCATTTAATAAATTACCTATTTTTTCTCCTAATGAAATTGTTTCATTAGCATTTGAAGTTTTAAATGTCTTCATAAATTACCACCTCAAGTCATACCTGTATTATTATACTCTTTTTTAAAGAAAATACAAAAGAGTAAGATAAACTTACTCTAATTGTAATTTAATTTATTAAGCTACTACGGCATCTATTGATACAATAGCTACTTTCTTATTGGCACCGCAGGTAATGTGAGAAATTCTAATCTTAACAAATTCAGTTACAGTTGAAATATCAAACACTGTCTTTGTTGTTATTTTGTTATTAGAAACAATTTCATAAATACCAGTAGGGTAAACAGTACTCAAATTACCATCTACATCTTCTTCGTAACTATACAAATGACCATTTAATACTGCTATTTCAACTGGATTTCCATTGGCATCCAATAATTCAATCAGCAATCGAGCTTCTTTAGAAGATGAATTAGTACCAGCCATAATGACAATAGTTGCAGTGTTGGCAGAGTCAAATTCCTTTGATGTAATTGTCGCCTCTGAAGTAAATGCTCTCATTTGTACTCCTGCAGCCGCTTCGCCACCCTCATTAGGATTGGCAGCTACTTTTAAATATTCACCTGTAATATCCCATACATCATATGATTCAGATTTTGCAGCAACTCCATCATACCTTTCAATTTGCGTTGCCTTTTTGATATTGATAATTATTGGATTAGTTACAATTTTATCATTTACTACTATAACTGCATTATAAGTGCCCGTTTCTATTTCGGATAAATCTAATAGTTTAGTAGAATCGTTTATATAATATGCAATTCTAACACTCGACAAACCAGCAGTATTTTTGTCCGCAAATTCCTTCAATTTCTTAAAAGAGAGTTCTTGTTTAATTTCACCGAATTTGACAGGTATTATAGCATAATTTGATAAGTCATCATTTTTTTCAATAAAATCAGTTTTAGTTGAAGATATTTCAATATCATCTTCAAAACTAATACTAATAACTTGATATCCGATTTTATCCCAGATGCCACCGATTTCACGATCTTCTTCGCCAAATAAATCCCCAAATAATTCATCTCTGTACCAAACTTCAAATGTTCCTTTATGTTCAAATGAAGTATCTATATCATATAGGCCGTACACTTCCGTTAACCTATCAAGGTTATCAAAATATATTTTTTTATAAAAATCATAACTTACCACATGGTTAATAACAGGATAAATTACGAACCCTTTTCCACTCAAATCCAAATCATCATTTAGAAAAAAGTTTACACCGCCCGTTGAATAATAATCATCAAAATATTCTATAGTAAATGATGTATTTTTATCATAAATTTTAATATTAGCATTAAATTCGATTGAAACATCATCAACGATAATGTTACATATTTTATAACGAGTATCCGTTTCTTCAACAATATCTTCAGATGATACTATTAAATCACGTCCAAAGGTATTTTGATCTTCTAATTGAATCTTGAAATCATCAACAATCTCAAAGTATTTAGCATCATTTCCATAATATTTTACGACCTCTATATTAGAGAAATCATAATTTTTCCCAACAACTTGAACTGTTAGATTGTCATCTTTTTCCTTAACCTTATAAGATATATCATTGCTATAATCC
Source organism: Caryophanales bacterium UBA7004 (assembly GCA_002449755.1). GTDB lineage: Bacteria > Bacillota_I > Bacilli_A > Acholeplasmatales > Anaeroplasmataceae > Anaeroplasma. Next base: position 41,134 of record DJXM01000045.1, on the reverse strand, counting down.
TGTATTAGTGGGATATCTGATTTATTCATTATTGCATATATCGACAAATCATATAAAAATATTCCAGAATCTTCAGTATAAATATAATATTCGCCCTTCTTTAAATAATATGATTGAGAGGTCCTGCTTGAAGTATATGAAGAAACTATCAATCTATAATAATCAATGCCATTAGTAATAATAGCATTTCTTAAAAAAGTAACACTATTACTAGAACTTGTAATTGCTGAATTAATAAATGAATCATAAGGAAGAGTTAGCTTAACATAATAACCATCAGTTACAACATCCCCAGCCTCGTTACATGAAATTGAACCTTTTTTTAAGTATATATTTTCTTTTTTATAATCACTTGCATTAATCTCAACCTTCGTACCATTAGGCCATAATGAAACCTCATTACTTATATTCGGAGACATTCTTAGAATATCTTCATCAGTCCCTAATGTTCTAAATGATTTTATAAAATAATTTATACAAGAATTATTATCTTTTCGATAAATATAGTCAATTTTCAAAGTATAATTATGATCAGGTTGTAAATTATCAAAAGTATAATAATTGCGTCCCAAAAATTCATCAAATTCATCAACTACTTTTCCATTAAATAAATTTCCATCAATCAAATATACAGTAGACAAGTCAACTTTAGAACCCTTACTAATTAAGAAAATAGAAGCTGAATTAAAAGTTATATTTTCAAAAGTTACTTGATAAGGTAATAATGTTATAATTTGTCCCCAATAAATAGAATTATTAATTATATCTTCATCTTGTTTATTAACAATAATGTATTCATATTTATGGCCAATTAAAAGGTCTTTAAATTCCAATGAATTAATACCTTCTGAAAGCTCTATTTCATAGATTATTTTTGAACTCTCTGATAACATAAGATATGGTTTCCCACCACATCCATCGTTATTCTTTTTAACATATATTTCCATTGTATATTTATCTGTATATGCCTTTGTTTTGCTGATAATTATATCGTATTGCTTGTCGTTAACCTTAGATTTTAGTTTGTATGTCTGAAAAACCATTTTACCATTTTTAAGCGCCTCGATTGTAACATCTATATCAGCATCTGAGGCCTCATTTGGTGTTTTCCAATTTATTAAAAGTTTACCATTTTTAACTGAATAATCCACTTCTTCATCATTAATCTTAACAGAAACAATTTCGTTGATTGAATCATTAGACTCAATATTACTTGTTAGTGAAACAGATTGAGATAAATCAAAGGAAATCGAATACAATTTATTAGTTTCAATATAGCTATTATTTTGAGAAAAAGATTCATCAACAATATCAACAATTGATTTAGAATCAGACTCATATATATCGTCAGCATTTTCGTTTTCACCGCTAAAAAGACCCATATCATATTTTTCAGCACGACTAACAACATTGATACTATCAACATCTACTATATTTGCATCATTTGAATCAGAATCGTTATCATTACAACCAGTTAATATGAACAAAAAAATAAGAAAAACGAAGAAAATTTTAAATTTATTATTATTATTATTCATATATCTTTCTCCAAATATATTTTTAAAAATTCCACTATAATTATTACTTTTCCCAAGGGAATACATATTTTAATTTTAATGCATCTCTAACAGCTGACATTTCCTTTTGAACAGGCTCTGAAATAGGAACGCCCTTATCCTTTCTATCCTGCCAAACTAAATATTCTTTTTCTCCTGCTGTATATATTCTATCCTCGCCAGGTGCTTTTTTAGATGCTCTAATTGCTCTAATAATATCACCTGATTTTTTTCTACATAAATTTTCTCCTAAGAAATGATTTGTATCGATTGCGATAAAGAAATGTCCTAAATGGTATGGTACCTTTTTACCATCCTTGTCCTTACCATTTAAATCCTTACCATATATACCATCCTGAAGAACAGCTGATAATAATTCAACTGCTAATGCATAGCCAAAGCCCTTATATCCACCTAGTGCTTCTCCTATTCCGCCTAATGTTGTAAGTGATGCTTCACCACTTCTTATCTTCTTTAATGCAACTCCTGCATCACCTTCTACAGGCTTTCCATCTAAGCCAACAATAGTACCAGGATGAACATTCTCTCCTATTCTTGCATAATATTCAATCTTACCATTTTGAGTAATAGATGTTGCACAGTCTAAAATAAAATCAAATGGCTCATCAGTTGGAATACCTATAGTTAGAGGGTTTGTACCAAACATACCCTCAACACCAAATGTAGGTGCTACACTAGGTCTAGCATTTGTACCTGTAATACCAATACAGCCTTCATTAGTTGCCATAGATGCATAATATCCTGCGATTCCATAATGACATGAATTTCTAACAACAACCATACCCATACCATATTTTTTAGCCTTTTCGATAGCTAGCTTCATAGATTTATATCCAATTACTTGACCCATTCCATCATGTCCATCTACTACAGCTGTAGTTTCTGTTTCCTTAATTATTTCATAATTAGTGACAGGATTTTGAATACCATCAACTATTCTATCAATATAAATAGGCTTAAATCTATTACAGCCATGTGATTCAATTCCTCTTTTATCAGATTCTAATAATACATCTGTGCATATTCTAGCATCGCTTCTTGGAACTCCATGTCCTACAAATGCATCCTCAATAAAGCTATAAGCAGTTTCCCAATCTAAATATACTTTTCCCACAATATTTACCTCCATAAAAACCGTTAACTTGTATATTTAAGTATAACATTAAAAAGAAAAAGATTAAACCCTTCAAGATTTAATCTTTAAAACATATATAATAATTTAAGTTTTTTTAATACCAAATATTTTAATATTATTCATCCTTTATTTTAAAAGTTTTAATAATACCAAATACAATAAAATAGAATGTTAATCCTAAGAATAAGCCACCTGTAACATCTGTAATATAATGCATACCTGATGCTACTCTACCACATGTAACAGCTGTTATAAATATAATTGCTAATAATAAAGAACCATATTTAGCAAATTTATTATCATATCTATAACAAATAAATGCGTGACTTGCTAAAGCTAAATATGTAGTAATAAATACATGAGTTGATGGGAATGAGCCCTTATCCTCATGAGTAGGTCTTACATTTATTTTTAATACATAATCAAATAATAACCAAATAGCTGCCATTAATACTAATGAAACACCAAATATAATAATTTCTATATCTACCTTAAATAGGCTCTTCTTTTTAATTAATTGATATAATCCTAAGCCAGCCTCAAATATAACAACAGTGAATGTTATATAAAATAATAAATCACTCATAAAATCAACATTCTCATTATATTTATAGCTTACTATATTATTGATATGAGATAAACCAACCTCTTTACCAGATTCAGCTATTACAGCCTTATCTACATTTAATAAAATTATTAATAATATAAATAAGAATAAAAATGAACAGCCTAATATTGTATATAAATTAATAAATTTTTTCAATTTTATCAGCTCCTAACCAAAACAATTATAGCACTAAGATGGATTGAAAAAAAGGACTAGTTTAAACTAGCCCAATGTATCAATTAATTATTCACCTTTAAATGCTTTACTCATTGCAATAAAGCTTTCCTCGTTAAGTGATGCACCACCAACTAAGCCACCATCAACATCTGGCTGAGCAACAAGCTCAGCAACATTATCTGGCTTCATAGAACCACCATAAAGAATTCTTACTCTATCAGCAACATCTTTGCCATATAATCCTGCAAGCTTTTCACGAATATATTTACAAGCAGCTTCTGCTTGTTCGCTTGATGCAGTCTTACCAGTACCGATAGCCCAAATTGGCTCATATGCAACTACAACATTTTCAGGATCATCAAATTCAACACCCTCAAATGCTTTAGTAATTTGTCTTTCTAAGACATTATTAGTAAGCTTTGATTCGCGCTCACTTAAATCCTCACCAACACAAACGATTGGCTTTAAATCATATTCTAATGCTTTTTTAATTTTAGCATTAACAATACTATCTGTTTCATTATAATATTGACGTCTTTCACTATGTCCAATGATTACATATTTAACGCCTGTATCCTTTAGCATTATTGGAGATATTTCACCAGTATAAGCACCCTTATCGTTTTCATTCATATTTTGGGCACCAACCTGAAGAATATCAGCTCTTTTAACAATATCACGAAGAATTATTGCAGGAGCACAAATAATACAATCTACTCCATTTTTAGGTAGCTTATAATCAACACCTAAAACGAAATGAATAGCCTCATCTCTAGTCTTATTCATTTTCCAGTTGCCTGCTAATATAGGTCTTCTCATAAAAATTCCTCTTCTTTCAATACTATTTAAAAATTCAAGTATTGTAGGCTTAATGACCATTAGTAGTTTTTATAAGCCAACAGTACTTATATTACAATAATACTTTTCCTATCTCTCACAAAATTTAAAAACTACTTTTCATCAACACAAGCAATGCCTGGTAATGTCTTTCCTTCTAAATACTCTAATGAAGCACCACCACCAGTTGAAATATGGCTTACCTTAGAAGCATATCCTAATTGCTCTGCAGCAGCAGCTGAATCACCACCACCAATAATAGTTGCAGCGCCTTCCTTAGTTAACTTAGCTAATAAATCACATACACCAACTGTACCAGCAGCGTAATTCTTCATTTCGAATACACCCATAGGTCCATTCCATACTACAGTCTTAGCACCAGCTAATTCCTTAGCAAATAAATCTAATGTCTTAGGTCCGATATCTAATCCCATATCAGCAGCTGCAAACTTATCAACGTCCTTAGCAACACCAGGTACATCCTCGAATGCTGTATTAACAACTGCATCTACTGGTAAAATAATCTTACCATTTGCCTTAGCTAATAAATTCTTAGCTAAATCAACGAATTCTTGATCCTCACATCTAGAAGAACCAACATTGTATCCTTTTGCCTTTAAGAATGTGAACATCATAGCACCACCAACTAAAACCTTGTCAGCCTTTTCAAGTAATGCTTCAATAACACCGATCTTATCAGAAACCTTAGAACCACCTAAGATAGCTACATATGGTCTAACTGGGTTATCTACAGCACCACCAATGAACTTAATTTCCTTTTCTAATAAGAAACCAGCAGCTGTTTCACTAACGTTAGCAGCGATACCTACATTTGAAGCTGCAGCTCTATGTGCAGTACCAAATGCATCATTAACAAATACGTCACCTAAAGATGCCCAATACTTACCTAATTCAGCATCATTCTTAGATTCCTTCTTTACTTCCTTATTTAAAGCTAAATCGAAGTCTTCATTTCTAGTATTAGCAAACATTAAGATTTCGCCTTCCTTTAAATTAGCGGCAGCGTCCTCTAATTCCTTGCCTCTAGTTGCGTTAACAAACTTAACAGGCTTCTTGATTAATTCTTCTAATCTCTTAGCAACAGGTGCGATATTATTTTTTTCAATATCAGCAGCTTCCTTAACACGTCCTAAGTGTGAGAATACAATTGCCTTTCCTCCGTTATTAACTACATACTCGATTGTAGGTAATGCAGCACGAACACGTGTATCATCAGTAATAACACCATTCTTCATAGGTACATTGAAGTCTACACGAATTAATACTTTCTTTCCCTTTACCTTTAAATCTGAAACAATTTTCTTAGCCATTTTTAAATAATCCTCCTACTAAAAAAATACTTTTTTTACTAAAAAATATTATAACATAAAGAACATTATAATATCAATAAAACTTGGTAACTTATCCTTATGAAAACCCTTACTTAATACTTAAATATTTATTATTTCCCTTACCTGGAATGAGTCCTCATCCCTATTATCCTTCTTTAGGGTACCTCTTATAAGATATATTTGGTTAGCTTTAGGAATAAAGCCATTTGAAACAAAATCTAAATGAAACATTACTCCTCTTATAGAATTTAAATCATCATAAATATTAAATGCTAGCATAGATTCATTATTCTTCTTAGTTTTAAGCTCCTTAATATTACTAAATGCTCCTATAATTTGAATTGGCTCATTATATCTTAAATTTTTAATAGAAATAGCATTATATTTTTTTCTTAATTCAATAACATCATAAAAAATATTATATTCTAAATTAATACCTAAATATTTCTTTTCATTATCTCTTAAAGTATCAAAATCATATTCATCATGAATTTCAACCATATTGATAAAATCCTTAAATCCACCAATATCCTTCTCTATTTCCGAAATCAACGCACGCTTTGTTTTATTAAACGAATCTAAAGCACCACTATATATTAAAGCCTCTAATGTTTGCTTATTTAAAAAGTTACATCTATTTAATAAATCATTTAAATCCTTAAATAAACCATTTTTTCTTTCTTCTAAAATCTTTTCAGATATAACCTTACCTAATGAATTAATAGCAATCAAAGGAATATATAAAGCATTATCATATTTTACAAATGTATTTGTTGATATATTAATATCAGGCTTATTTATTTTTAATCCATGACCCTTAGCATAATTAATATAGCTTGCGAGTGTCTCCTTTGACGAAATTGAATAATTTAAAATATTTGCCATAAATTCAGGAAATCTATTAGCCTTAAACCAAGCCATTTGATAGCTTAATAATGCATATACAACAGAATGGGATTTATTAAATCCATAATTAGCAAATTTATAAATTAAATCATAAATATCTACAGCAATTTCCTTTGAATAGCCATTCTTAATACTTCTATTTATAAAATCATCTCTTAATGAATTTAGCTTTTCTGCATTCTTTTTAGATACAGCTCTTCTTAATAAATCTGCCTCACCAAGAGAGAATCCTGCAAATTTTCTAGCAATTTGCATAATTTGCTCCTGATAAACAATAATACCATAGGTATCCCTTAAAATAGGTGCTAAATCAGGATGAATATAATGGATTGTACCACCATTCTTACATCTAATAAATTCAGGAATATTATCCATAGGTCCTGGTCTAAATAATGCAAGTGCGGCAACTAAATCAGTGAAGCAATTAGGCTTTAAATCAGTTAAAAATCTTCTAAAGCCAGGCTTTTCTAATTGGAATATACCTAACGTATCTCCTGTTTGAAGTAATCTAAAGACCTTTTTATCATTTAATGGAATTCTTAATAAATCATTTCTTTTCATATTATTAGAATCCCTCATCATACCAGATAGCATAGTTAAATTATTAATACCTAAGAAATCCATTTTTAATAATCCTATAGCTTCTAGGTCTGATGCTTCAAATTGAGATTGATATAAGCCATTAATACCAACTGATAAAGGAATAATATTATCTAATTCATCACTTGAAATAATTATACCAGCCGCATGAGTAGAAATATTTCTAGGTAAATTTTCAAGCTTTCTAACTAAAATTAAGAATTTAACTAATTCAGGGTCTCTATCCTTATATTCATCAATTAGCTTATCAAATCCATATTCCTCAACCATAGAAGCTAATTTAGAAATTCTATTTTGATCCATCTTAGTTACTCTAGTCAAATCATTAATAGATGATTTTAATTTAAATCTACCAAATGTTGAAATATTACATACATGATTTTTTCCATATAAATCTTTAACATATGATATGACTCTATCTCTTTCTATATCAGGGAAGTCAGTATCAATATCTGGCATTGACACTCTTTCAGGATTTAAAAATCTTTCAAATAATAAATCATATTCTAGTGGGTCAACATCAGTAATACCTAATGTATAAGCAACTAAGCTTCCGGCTCCACTTCCTCTTCCTGGTCCAACTAATATTTCATTTTGCTTAGAATATCTAATAAAATCCCATACAATCAAAAAATAATCATTGTATCCCATTTTAGATATAACATCTAATTCATATTTCAATCTATCTACATATCTAGATTGATACTTTCCTCTTTTTTCTAAGCCCTTATGACATAAGGCCATTAAATATGTTTTTGAATCAGCGCCCTTAGTATTAGGGAATTTAGGTAATTTAACCTCATCATTAAATAAATCTAAATTAATATCATTAATTAAATTTTCTAATTCATTATTAATTGGTGGATTAGCTAAAAATGAATAATCATCAAATTCAGATATTTCTTCATTTTTTCCATCAATTTTTCTTAATACCATATAAACATCAGAATCATCTGGATTTAAATATTTAAGCTCATGAATCTCTAAAACTTTAACACCATATTCCTTAGCATATTCTTCCATTTTTTTATTATCATTTAATCTAGATAATTTATTTGTATAAGATATACCAATATATCCATTTAATTCCTTTATTTTATCTAAAAATAAATTCAAATTGTCAAAATCAGCAGAATATAATAATTCAAATAAATATGAATCATTAAATACAAAAACAGATACAAGATTATCCTTATATTGATATAGATAATCTAATGTATCTGTATTATTTAATTCAACCTCTTTAGTAATCTTTAATAATGATTTAAAGCCCTCATTATTCTTAGCATAGAGCAATACCTTTGATTGTTTCAAATCAATATTAAATGTATATTCTAAACCAATGATAGGCTTAATATTATTATCCTTACATGCTTTATAGAATTTATATACACCATGCATATTAGAATCAGTAATACTTAAAAAATCAAATTCATTCTTTTTTGCATAAGAAATATAATCATCTAATTTAGTCGCAGAGGCTAAAATATTATATTCAGTTTTACCATATAAGAATCCCTTCATGATATCACCTAGGTTTATAGATTAAGTATAATAATTTTACTATATTATGGATTCTTTTTAAACGCTTTTTTCTTTTTTATATATAAGTTATTTGTTTTTTAGTGCTTCAATACATTCAAGTATATAATTGCAATCTTCATCACTTATTTGATAGTATCTGCTGCAATAAACAATGTATAGGTGTCCATCGATTGTATTGCTTGCCTCAATTATTCTATCCTCACTGTAGAAATGCAAACATGTACTTTTACCTACACCATAATATCCAAACACTATTGACCTAGCTGTTTTTCTTGAATAACTCGTTTCATTATAATTCATTGTTTGTAAAAAGTCATATATTGTATCATCCTTATCAACCACATCATAATTATCATCCCTTTCACTAATATCAGGCGAAATATTGTGTATTCTAAGGTGCATGTCATCATCTCTTTCCAAAAAATCTTCTATCGTAGCTCTCTCATATGCCAGATTATGTAATTTTTCTTCATCTATACCATAACACGATGAAAGTAATAATACAAAACATATAATCATCAAATTAAGATATCTCTTCATTTTCCCAAGTCCCTTCTCGTAGGATTTGATAAAACATCACCCAAAACCACTTAATAATTTTACTATATTATGGATTCTTTTTAAACGCTTTTTTTCTTTTTTATATATAAATATATACCGATGGTAATAGATCCACCAATTAATAGCACAAATAAAATAATTGCAGTTATTGTAATACCTAAATTAGCCTTAGAAAATAATGAATTAGATGTTACTATTACCTTAAATTTAACCTGACTTGAAAGCCCAGATGAATTCATACAAAATACCGTTGCGTAATATGTTCCTTCATTTTCATAATCGACATTCTTATCATCTATTTCAATAGATTCAGCTATATATTCATCACTTTCATCTATAACACTAATATAATCCTTTAAATTAATATTAGTATTTTCATTTACTGAAATATCAGAAACAACAATTTTAGGAGACTGATATGAAATTAAATTAACATCAATTGAATCTCTTACAGTATATACATTATCAGTATATTCATAATTGATAACATAATTTCCGATTTTATTTTCCATTGTATATTCTATTTTTAAATTATCCATATTAATTGCGATATTATCTGTTAGGCTTTTAATATGCTGATTGAAATTATAATTACTAAAATCAGTTTTATAATCTAGCATTAATGAATGAGTATTTAAAACTAATACTGGTTCTTCTTCATCTACTACATGAATTTTAACTGTATAAGATGCCGATTTTCCCTTATTATTAGTTACACTAACTGTATAATCATAATCAGTTACCATCGTATTATCTATAGATGGATATACTATTTTATCAGTAATATCTCCATCCTTTTCATCAACTGCCTTAAAATATTGCTTAATATCATATTCCATATTAACAGGAATATAAATATCATTACCTACCTGAGTACATGTAATAATAGGTACAGTTGAATCATCATAAATTACAATGTTAAATTTATTAGTAACATAATTGCCACTTTCATCACTAACTAAGACATCAACATTGTATTCTCCGCATTTTGAAAAATCGACATTTTGATTAAACCTAATATCCTTAACAGCATAATTATCAGTTGCTATAATATTGTTATTAAAATCATATTCACTATCTAAAGGTAAATAAATAGTATCATTAATTATTTTTAATTCAGGCTTAATATTATCCTTAACAGAAAAGGTTATAAGTGCCCTATATCCAATACAGGTACCAGGAATATAAACACTATCATATGCCTTATACCAGACCTTATAATCACCTATTTTATTAGTATTAACATTCTTTAAATAATATAACCAATCGCCATCTGTATCATATGTTATATTTGAATCAGTTAATGCAGTACCATCCTGATATAAAACGGCATAAGGCTTATATTTATAATTTTCTATAGAAGCCCCAAGTGGTACTTCTACTAATGTATTTGACCATTCATATTTAAATGTTGAATTAGCTGAAGCGAATGCTTCATTAAATATAATTAAAAATAAACTAATTAAAAGCGATAAAAACATCAATAGTTTTCTCACGCTTCATCACCATCCAAAATAAATTCTAAGGTTGAATCATCACATCCAAATAATAAATAATATGCTTTTAACATGTTTTTATTTTTACTTGTAATAGGATTATTTGCTACCTCAGATAAAACAAAATGCTTTATGAAGCTATCATCTCCGCTACATACTCTAGGGATAACTTCATTGAATAAATATGAAGCATAATAATCAGCATCTCTATTAGCTAATATATCTAAATAATTATAATCAAAATCAAAAATATAATATTCATTTAAGGATTTATCAAATTCTATTCTAAATTTTTCATAATCAATGACATAAAGCTTTAATAAATATGCAAATCTTGATAATGACTCATCATCATAATTTAATACCTTAGATACATTCTTATCCTTAAAATCTTTAATTAAATTGAGGCTGTTTTTATATACTTTTGACTTTATTGAATCAATTTCTTTCTTTAAAAAATAATTATTATCATTTTTTATATAATGAAGACATAAAATATATTTAATTTCATCTAATAAATCATACAATCCCATTTCTATTAAAAGATTTTTACAATTTGCATAATGGAATGATGTATCTACATTATTAGCACCAAATGATGCCTTAAAAAGACATAGGCTTCTTAATGTGATCATATAATCATCCAAATTAAATTTATTTAGATTTTCTAATATTTCAATCGCTTCATTAAATCTAAAATTTAAATATTGTAAATATGCAGAAAAAAGTGAAAAAATAATAAAATCAAATTCTCTCATAGTGGCAACTATTTGAACTAATTCTAAATATTTTCTATTCGCTGATGAGACGTCTTTATGGTATATAAAATAGATCATTTCAATTATTGTGTATCTATAATTATCAAATCCCTTTCCTTTTTTGTAAAATTTATCAATTGTTTCACTATTACCAGATAAAAAATCCTTTACACATTGCTCTAAAGCACCTCTTAAATTAAGTAATGTATCAACATGATCATCTGTTAATTCAAGACGCTCACATAATTCTCTTAAAAATTCTCTATTAGGTTCAATCTTACAATTTTCTATTTTACATAAATAAGAAAGAGAACATATTCCATCTGCTAGTGCTTCTAAGGTCATAGATAAGCGATATCTTCTCGCTCTTATTTCGGTTCCAACAATAAAATATGTATCCTTTTGAATTCTATCAACTATAAGTCTCTCATTCATGCTTTCAGTTATCTTATTTTTCATTTTTACCTCCAAATAAATATATATTTATTATAATTTTAACTTGTAAATTCAAGTCTTCCAATATTTGAGAGGCTTTCTAAAAAAAACTTTTTATATGGGAAAAAATAACCAAGTTAAGCCATTTTTTTATGTTTTTTGAGAAAATTCTTTTTATATAATACATATGAATTTAAATGATGATAGAATGTAATAAATTTAGATATTAAATTTACGATTACATAGTTTACAAACATAAAATTATATACTATAATGAAGTTGTCGAAAGACAAAATGAGCTGAATAAAAAAGGAAAAGAGGATGTGGCAACATCCTCTTTTCGCATTTGAAGAATAAAACGAGCTGAATAGTATCATTTAATCTAGAATCAATGATACCTCCCGAAGGTAGGGCCCGATTTAGCTATTCCTATGCTTTCTTATTAAGCATAATAGTTATTATAACTAATATAACAACTAGAATAACTAAATATTCCATGTTATCCTCCGTCACACAGCCGTTTTACCACGAATCTGTGAAAGTCTCATCTATTCCTCCTAATGCAGCACTATTGTGCCCAAAACAAGTATATAATAACAATTTTTAAATATCAAATCACCATCCGTTTTCTCACAAAATCCTTTGAGAAAAAAGATATTCAATTTAATAGAAAATAATATCTAATTAAACGAAAAAATATATAATTTACTGGTTTTAATATACATTTTTCTAAAAAAGTCTTTAAAAATGATACTAAAACATTTTCATAAAAAAATTAAAAATGACCATCATTTAATGGTCAAATTTACAATATTTTTTTAATTTACAATCACTACAGCTTGGATTAATAGCCTTACAATGATATCTACCAAATAATAAGAATAGATGATGAGCTATAATCCAATCATCCTTCTTGATATATCTTTTATAATCCTTCTCAACAATTAATGGATTATTAGATTTAGAATATCCTAATCTAGTTGCCATTCTAATTAAATGAGTATCTATAGGAAAAGCAGGAATATTAAATCCAACTGCTAAAACAACTGAAGCTGTCTTTCTTCCTACACCATTTAATTTAGTTAATTCTTCTATGGTATTAGGTACTATATCATTATAAATATTATGAATATCATGTGCTATAGAAATAATATTTTTAGCCTTTGAATTAGCTAATCCTAATGGCTTTATTATTTCATATATTGAATCAAAGCTCGCATTTGATAATGCTTCAGCATCAGGATATTTCATAAATAATATTTTAGTTATTTCATTTACTCTTTTATCTGTTGTTTGAGCAGATAATGTAACTGCGATAACTAATTCAAATGGATTTTTGAAATCTAATTCACATTTTGGATTTTGAATTATTAATTTTAATTCATTTAATATTTCTTCTGATTTTTTATTATTCATTATTTAATATTATTTACAAAATCTAAGAATCCTTGAGGAACATTCTTTTCCTTAGCCTTTGTAGTTGTTTTTCTTCCCTTTTCTAATTCAGATACTAATGTTTTAATATTAACAACATTTTTATCCTTTAATTTATTAAATGCTTTTTCAAAATCATTCTTTGAATACATATCATCATTTACTAATGATTTAACAACCTCTATTTCAGTTGCTGTTAAAATTTTATTAAGATTAATAGAAACTAATCTTAAAATCTCCTGAAATTCACCTTGATCATTAACATTAGTAGATGATAATAAAACCTCGCATCTATCAAAGAACCCTTCAATTGAAATAGCTTCTTCTGATATTCCATTTTTATCTCTTAAATAAATAGAATAAAAGTTTTTATCTAATAAAGAAGCTAAAGCTTCATCAAAATTTTTTTTAGATAAAGGAGCTGTTTCTCTTAATTTATCTAAATTAAATACATCTGATTCCTTATAATATTCAATTATTTTAATTAATACAATTGCCTCATTAGCATCGATTAAAAGATATTTCAAATTATCTAAAACATATTTTTTATAATCAAAGCAATCTGCTTCAAATAATCTTTTTAAAATCATATCTTAGCCTCTTTTTCTAAAGCATCCTTAGCTGCTTGCTGCTGGGCTTCCTTTTTGGTTTTTCCTATTCCACGGCCCATTAATATTTCATCCATATAAACAACAGCCTCAAATGTTTTATTATTTGCAGGGCCCTCATCACGAACAATTTCATAACGAATGCTTCTTTTTTCTGATTGAAGCTTTTCCTGTAATAATGATTTATAATCCTTATTCTTTAATACATCATCAAAATATGGCTCAAAGAATTTCTTAACAATTTCTCTTGCGGCCTCAAAGCCTCCATCTAAATAGACGGCTCCAAGTACAGCCTCTAATGCATCAGCGATTATAGCAGGTCTTTCTCTTCCACCCGTTGCTTCTTCGCCCTTACCTAAATATAAATAATCAGCTAAATTAATTTTAGATGCATATAAATCTAAGGCACTCTCACATACAGCCTTAGCTCTCATTTTTGTTAATACACCCTCATCTAAGTCAATAGTATCATATAGCTTTCTTGACATAGCAAGCTCTAATACAGCATCACCTAAAAATTCTAATCTTTCATTACATTCAATATTATGCTCATTAGCATATGATGAATGTGTTAGAGCTAATTTAATATATTCCTTATTTTTAAATACATAACCTAAAGTATTTTCTAAAAGAGAAAAATCTACTCTTAAATCTGTATTATTCATTAGTATTCACTTCCTCTTTAGGAAGAGCAGCAATGACCTTATTAATTAAATCACTTTTAACCATATTATAAACCTGCTTAATAGCACTAGAGAAGGCATAAGCGTCAGAATTACCATGTGCTTTAACAACAGGAGCACCAACTCCAAAAATCATTGCACCTCCTACTTCCTTTGAATTCATTCTCTTAGAGAATCTTTTTAAATTCTTTCTCATAAATAAATAGCCAATCTTGCCACCAATAGATGATTTAATATCCTGCTTAAGCATTTGACCCATACCTTTAGCAGTACCTTCTAATGTCTTAATAGCGATATTTCCTGTAAAACCATCTGTAACAACAATATTAGTAGGACAATTAATTAATTGATCTGGTTCAACATTTCCCTTAAAATTAATTGATTTAACAGTATTTAAATAATCATAGGTAATCTTTTCTTGTTCTCTTCCCTTACCAGGCTCAGAGCCAATATTTAATAAACCAACTGTTGGGTCCTTAATACCTAAAACCTCTTTTGCGGCAACACTTGCAAATACAGCAAATTGACCAATATGCTCAGGACGTAATTCAACATTAGCACCAACATCCAATAATAGTCTAGGATTACCATCCATATTAGGAATAATAGGGCATAATGCAACACGCTCCATACAAGGTAATCTTCTAATGATTAAATGTGCAGCCATAATAACACATTGAGTAGGACCTGATGTAACAACAGCGTCTACCTCCTTGTTTTTAGCAGCATACATAACCATATCTAAAGATGAATTTCTCATTGTTCTTACTGCTCTAACAGGGTCATGCTCACCCATATCCATAGTAACATCAGTATGAACAATACTAATTCTTTCATCATTAGTTAATAAAGGCTTAATTTTATTTTCATCACCATATAAAACAATTTCAATATCCTTATACATGCTAACGGCACGCATAGCACCACCTACAGTTGCTAAAACACCTAAATCTCCACCATTAGCGTCAACACCAATTTTAATCATATGAATATCCTCCAAACACTATTCTTATTCTACCATTTAAGGCCTTAAAAAACTAGTTTATTTTATCTATTTTAGATTCTCTATCATTTAAAATAGAATCAAATTTTTTACTTTTGATTTTTTTATTTATAAAATCATCTAATAAAATACTTGAATCATTCTTTGCACACTCTAATATCTTTAAATCATTTTCAAAGCTTGAATATTTTAATTCTGAAGAAAAGCCAGATTGCTCACTACCTAAATAAGACCCAGGTCCTCTTAATCTAAAATCAATTTCTGAAATATCAAAGCCTGAATTATATTTTTCTAAAGCATTTAATCTTTCATTATCTAAATTTCTTGTAACAAGCATACAATATGATTCCTTATTTCCTCTTCCAACTCTTCCTCTTAGCTGATGTAGTGTTGCAAGTCCAAATAAATCAGCATCCATAATAATCATCATTGTAGAATTAGGAATATTAACACCAACCTCTATTACAGTAGTTGATAATAATATTTTATAAATACCATTTTTAAATCCTGATATAGCCATTTCCTTATCAAGATTTTTCATTTTACCATGAATTAATGCATAAGGAATATCAGGTAAATATTTTTCAATTAATTCCTTACATCTATCAATATCCATATAATCATAATCAATATTTTCATTTATTAATGGAACAACAAAATATGCTTGTTCTCCCATATCGATATGATTTTTAACTGATTTCATTAATCCTTCAATCCTATCAATACTAATAACCTTAGTTGTAACAGGCTTTCTACCATTTGGCATAACCTTAATAGATGATATATCTAAATCCTTAAAGAAGGTTAATCCTAATGTTCTTGGAATAGGAGTTGCAGATAAAAACATTGAATCAACATCCTTATATTTATCAATTAATTTAATTCTTTGATTAACACCAAAGCGATGCTGCTCATCAATAATAACTAATCCTAATTTAGAAAAAACAATATTATCATTTAAGATAGCATGAGTACCAATTAATATATTAATTCTATTATTAATTAGTCTATATAAAATATCATCATGCTCCTTCTTCTTTAATCCACTTTTGATTAATTCAATAGATATATTATAATTCTTTAAATATTCATTAAATGATTCAAAGTGTTGATTAGCTAAAACCTCAGTTGGCACCATAACAGCAACCTGAAAACCTGCCTTTACCATCAGCAATGCTAATATAGCACTAACGATAGTTTTACCACTACCAACATCTCCCTGAATCAATCTATTCATAGGATATGGTCTTTTAATATCAGCTATAGAATCATCGATTGCTTTTCTTTGATCTAATGTTAATTCATATGGTAATTTAGCTAAAAAATCATTTAATAGGCTTAAATCTAAATCTCTTTTTTCTTTTTCGTTTATTTTCCTTTTCTTTCTAACTAAATCAAATGAGATAGAATACCAAAAGAACTCCTCATATTTTCTTCTTCTTAAAACCTCAGTAACATCATTTTTATTATTAGGAAAATGAGTTTTATATAAATAATCCTTTATATTTAATAAACGATATTTTTCTAATAATGATAGAGGTAATGTTTCCTCATAATCATTATAGGAAGAAAATGCATTTTTAATAATTCTTGTTAATATAGAATTAGGTATATCCTTTATTTTATAATCATTCTCAATTTTAAATCCTAAATTATCTGTAAATATTCTTCTTACAGAAAAATAATTTTCTTTTTTATTATATTTTCCATAAGCACCTATTACCATTCCTTTTTTTAATCTTACACCAGCATATAATGTCGTAAACAAATTAAGTTTTAATCTTATATTATTTGATTCAATAAAAAAAGAAAATGCATAGGCTCTTCCCTTATATTTATACATTGATACATTAGAAGATATCATACCCTCAACATATGTAATATCTCCATTTAACAATTTTTCATTATCCTGTTCATAGATAATATATTCTAAAGGAAATCTAAAAAGAAGGTCATCTATAGTATAAATGTCCGCCTGATTTAAATAATATAAAGTTTTTTCACCTACACCCTTAACCTTCTTTAATTCCATATTTACTCCAAAAATAAAGGGCTGGATATTCCAGCCCCATGATTTTAATTATTCTACTGCGATAATATATGAATAGATATCTTGATTACCATCAATAATTTCAACATCTAAGTTGGAATTAATATTTAAACAAATTTCTTCAACTAATTCCTTTTCTTCATCCTTAACATCATGACCAACGAAGAAAGTAACAATTTCAGAATCCTCTTCAATAATCTTTTCTAATAAGCCCTTTAATGCATCACATTTCTTAGCTGTAGATATAACAATTTCACCATCAGCGATACCCATAAAATCACCAGAATTAATCTTAACTCCCTTAATTTCAGTATCTCTAATTGAATATGTGATTTCACCAGACTTAACATGCTCAACCTGTTCAGTCATAGCAGCTACATTCTCATCTAAGCCTGCCTCAGGATTATAATTAATTAATGAAACATATCCTTGAGCAATAGTCTTTGCAGGTAATACAGCTACATTAACATTATTAACTAAACCAGCAGCCTGCTTAGCAGCCATAACTACATTTCCATTATTTGGAATGATAATTACGTTTTTAGCATTAACAGCCTTAATAGCTTCAACAAATGATTCAGTAGATGGATTCATTGTTTGACCACCCTCAATTACGTAGTCAACACCCATCTCCTTGAATGTTTGAACAATACCAGAGCCGAAGCATACAGCAATTAAAGCAGAATCCTTTTCGGGCTCCTTTGCTACATTTTCTTGTTTTACTTCCTCTTGGCCTTGAGTTTTAATATTTTCAATCTTAAATGTTACAAATTCGCCTTGCTTCTGACAAATTTCGATAACTCTACCTGGTCTATCAGTATTAACTGATACAAAGGCATGATTATCAACCTTTTCAACCTTAACACTTTCACCTAATAAAGAAAGTGGAGCAATTAATTCCTTTACATCAAAAGAATCAGGCTTCTTTAAATCTAATTTTAATTCAGTAACATAAATATATTTAGTTTCAATCTTCTTTTCTTTCTTTTCAGATTGAGCTTCACTCTCAACAGATAAAATCTTACCCTTAAGAGCTAATACCATACCTTCAACTACCTTACAGAATCCAGCTCCACCAGAGTCAACAACTCCAGCTTCCTTTAATACAGGTAATAATTCAGGAGTTCTAGCTAATGACTTATTAGCTTCCTCATAATAGAAATCTAATAATTGATCTACTGAACTAAATTTATCAATATTAGCCTCAGTATTTTCAGCTGCCTCTCTAACTACAGTTAAAATAGTTCCCTCAACTGGCTCCATAACTGCCTTATAGGCTACCTTGCAGCCACTCTTTAAGCAGTTCATTAAATCATGAATATCCAAATAATTATGTTGAATTTCTTTTAAACCAACATATAATCCTCTAAAAAATTGAGATAAAATAACACCTGAATTACCTCTAGCGCCCATTAAAGCACCACGAGATAATACTTTTGCATTATCTATAATAGAACTTGATTCACAAGTATCTAATTCTCTTATACCTGATGTAACAGTCATAGACATATTTGTTCCTGTATCTCCATCTGGAACTGGGAATACATTGAATGCATCTACTTCGGCTTGATGATTCTTTAAATTAATCGCACCGTTGATTACCATCTTTCTAAAAAGTGCTACATCAATTTGCACAACACTCACGGTAATACCTCCTATATAAAAATAAATGTATATTGTATTAGGGTTAACCCTATTTTCATCTAAATCATAAATTATCTTCGAATAATTAAATTAACTTTTAAATTTGACTTTTTTATTTTATTTTATATTAAAATAAGCACTCTCCAATATATAAAATATTAATCGTTTTCGTCATAAAAACGATTTACTAAATATTTATATCATTTTTTACTGATTATGTCAAATTCAAACCAAGCAATTTTAAGACATAACAGACTAAATTATGCCTAATAATTAACGAATAGTCAACATTTTTTTAAAATAATCAAAAAAAACTTGAATTCATAAAAAATATAATGTAAAATAAACCCGCTGATTATTTTAATCAAGGAGGTAAGACTATGGCAAGATGTTATGTAACTGGTAAGACAACTGTTACTGGTAACAAGAGATCTCATGCTTTAAATGCTACTCGCCGTACTTGGAAGGCTAATCTTCAAACAGTTCGTATTAAAGACGAAAACGGAAATGTTAAAAAGGTTAAGATTTCTGCTAGAGCTTTAAAGAAGGGTAACATTGAAAGAGCTTAGTAATAAGCAAAATTAATTACGCGATTAGACAGGCAAAGCCTGTTTTTTTGCTTTTTATAGGCTTAAATATTTCTTAAAATATAAGTCATTACATGATTTAAAATTAAATGAACATCCTCTGATATTTGCATATTATCAATATTTACATGTAATGTATGATTTGCCATTTTCTTAATTTTACCACCATCATATCCAACAATTGCGATAGTAACTCCACCAATAGAATTTGCATAATCCATCGCATTTACAACATTCATTGAATTACCTGAACCAGAAATGCCAATAAAGATATCATCCTTTTTCATTTTGTTTTTTAATTGATATCTAAAAACCTCATCATAGCCATAATCATTAGATACAGCTAAAATTGTAGGCACATTATCATTTAGGCATTCAATGCTATATTTTTCTTCCTTATTATCACACACCTTATTGAAGTCGCAACAAAAATGACTAGCTGTAGAACCAGAGCCACCATTACCACAGATATAGATTCTTCTTCCTTCTAGTCTTGCTTTTTCAAGAACATTCATTACTTCACTTACTTTTTCTAAATCTAATGATTTAATAGCCTCTAATTCTAATTCTAAATAATTTTTTATTTTATCAACATAATTCATAATTATTTCCTACCCTTAAGTATAATATCTACTGCCTCACTCAAATCCTTTGCTTTAAAATCCGGCTTATCTAAATATTTTTTATCCTTTCCAGCAAAGCCTGTTAATACTAAAATAGTTTTCATATTAGCATTCTTTCCTGTTTTGATATCAGTTGTCATATCACCAATAAACCATGATTGATTAACATCGATATTATATTTTCTAACCATTTTATCTATCATGCCAGTCCTTGGCTTTCTACAATCACAATCAATTTTTAAGCTTTCAATTTCGCCAATAAAGCCTTTATCCGGATGATGTGGACAATATACTAAATCATCTAAATAGGCACCAACCTTGCCTAATTCCATTTCAAGCTTTAGATGCATCTTCTCAACAATATTTCTTGAGCATTCTCCTCTTGCTATTACAGGCTGATTAGTAATACAAATAACTAAATAGCCTGATTCATTAATTCTCTTTATTGCATCTACTACACCATCATATAATTTAAATTCATCTAAGCTTCTAACATAGTCAGTAGCTTGATTTAATGTTCCATCTCTATCAACAAAAATACATTTTTGCTTATTCTTTAAATTCTTAGAATGAACTAACCCTAATTTCAAATCAGATTCAACCTGCTTAATTCTATCAGGAGTTCCCATATCCTTAACATATTCTGTTGATCTAAATGCATATACTAATTTCTCACTCATAAAATGAGAAATAATATCCTTTTCTAAATCTAGCTTTTTAGGCTCCTTGATATAATCTAGGACCTTTTTATTTATACAATAAACACCTGAATTTACTAAATTCTTAAAATAGAAATTTCTAGGCTCGTTCTTAGATAAAATATCTAGGACCTTTTTATTATCAACAATTAAAACATCGCTATCAAATGGATGAGAATTAGGATGTACTAATAATGTTATATAAGAATTATAGCTATGATGGAATTTAATAAATCTTTCAAAATCAACATCAAATAATACATCGCCAAAAACTAAAATGAAATTCTCATCTTTTCTATCCCTTAAATAATAGAGACTTCCTGCAGTTCCAAGCGGTGTATCCTCACTAATATAAGTAATATTAACCCCGAATTCTTTTCCATTCTTAAAATAATCTTTAATTACATCACCTAAATAGCCAATGACTAAAACTATATCAGTAATGCCTGAATTTCTTAAGCTTTCAATTTGATATAAAAGCACAGGCTTATCACATATTCTAATCATAGGCTTTGGAAGATTTGGTTCTAAATCCTTAACTCTAGTACCCTTACCTCCAGCCATTATTACTGCGTACATATTATTCTCCTAATACATCCTTAACTGTTTTTCTTACAGCCTCATTTGAATTATAATTTGGCTTCCAGCCAGTTTTTAATACCTTAGTAATATCATATGAGAATTTAGGTACATCACCCTTCCATCCTCTATCACTTCCAGTATATTCATATTTAACATTTTCTAATTTCATTTCATCTACTACAATATCAGCTATTTCATTTACTGTAGTACCATTACCTATTACACTGATATTATAAATATCAATTCCAGGCTTAATATTTTTAGTTAATTTTATAATTGCATCTACTAAATCAGAAACATAAATATATGGCTTACATTGTAATCCATTACCTAATATTTCTAGCTTTTTAGGATCATTTTTTAATTTATTAATAAAATCAAATATTACACCATGAGTTAATCTTTTTCCTATAACATTAGGAAATCTAAAAATAACAACATTCATATCACACATTGCCGTAAAGCTAGATATAAATGCTTCACTCGCAAGCTTAGCTCCACCATAATATGAAACAGGTCTTAAATCAGGAGTTAATTCATTTAATACTTCCTTTTTATCTCCATAAACAGCTGATGTCGATGAAAAGAATAAATTCTTAACATTATTATTCTTCATTACATCTAATAAAACCTTAGTAGTTAAAAAGGTATCCTTAAAATCAATTTCTGAACCAAACACTCCCTGCTTAATATCTGAATTGGCAGCTAAATGATAAACCATATCAATTTGATGATTTAAAAATATTTCATTTAATGCATCATAGTCAGTAACATCAATTCCAAAGAATTTGAAATTCTCATTATTTAATAAATGATTAATATTACTCATTCCATAATTTAATTTATCAACACAAATAACCTTATTATCAATAACTAATTCATCTATTAAATTACTTCCAATAAAGCCAGCACCACCTGTAACTAAAATATTCATATAACTACCTATCGAAATGAATAATTGTAGCTCCAGAATTATCCATTTCAAATTCCATTTCTCTTAAATTAGATAAAGCTCTTCTCACATCATTTTGCTTATCATTTGGCACATAAAATAGCATAAAGCCAGCACCACCAGCACCTAAAAGCTTTCCACCTAACGCTCCATTATTAATTGCTTTTTCATATACAGAATCGATAAATGGATTAGATATACCACTTGCTAATGATTTTTTTAATAGCCAATTTTCATGTAATGACCTTCCTAAAGCATCTACATTATTATTTTGTAATTCCTTTTTTAATTCTCTTGTGATTTTACACATTTTTCTTTGAGCCTCAAATTTATCGATATTATTCATATTCTTTGATTGCTCAGATAATATTTCAGATGCAGAATGCTCATCACCAATATAAAACATTAATAAATTATTTTCTAATTTTTTATAGCTTTCTTCCTTCATGATAATAGGCTCAACATTAACCTCTCCATTAGGTAGGAATTCTATAAAATTTAAGCCACCAAATGCTGCCGCATATTGGTCTTGCTTACCAATAGGCTTCTTAAGCTCATTTATTTCAATATTACAAGCTTCCTTTGCTAATTCAGCCTTTGATCTATATTCGCCCTTATAAGCATATAATAATTCAAGTAAAGCAACTGTAAATGAACTAGATGAACCAAGGCCTGTACCTGATGGTACATCAGCTACACTTGATAATTCAACTCCAGTTAATTTAAAATCCTTAAGGCACTGCTTAAAAATTTTATGTTCTATTTTATCTACATTATCAACCTTTTCAGTTTTAGAATATTTTAAAACTATTTGGTCAGAAAAGAAATTCTTATGAATAGTTAAATACATATATTTTTTTATAGATGTGCTAATAACACATCCAGCTTCTTTTTCATAAAACGCAGGAAGGTCACTTCCTCCACCACAAAAGCTCACTCTAAATGGAACACGAGTAATTATCATAATTTCCTCCAAAAAAGACAATCTATAATTAGTATAATTATAACATAAACAAAATGTAAAGAAAATATCGCAATACATTTGGTATTGCGACATCATCCTACATATTGTGTAATATTTCTAATCTTTCCTTTTTATTATCTGCGTTACAAACATAAGAACCAGAAACAGCTAAATCTAAATACTTGCTAATTTGTGGTAAAGTCTTATCATTTATACCACCATCAACACTAATTAAATAATTGTAATTATTCTTTTCTCTTAATTCCTTTAATTCCTTACATTTATCAATAGCGCTAACCATAAACTTTTGACCACCAAAGCCTGGTTCAACAGACATAACCAATACTAAATCTAAATATGGTAAATACTTCTTAATTTCTTCTACAGTAGTATTAGGCTTAATAGATAATCCAGCCTTAACTCCATAAGATTTAATTAAATTAATTGTTTCCATTACATCACAATCAGCTTCAACATGGAATGTAATATATTGGCTTCCAGCCTCAGCAAATTGCTTAATATAATTTTGTGGATGTAAAATCATTAAATGAGTATCAAACGGAACCTTTGTCATAGGCCTTAATGATTTTACAACCGCAGGTCCAAATGAAATATTAGGAACAAATTCACCATCCATAATATCCATATGAACATAATCAACATCATTAATGATTTCCTTTAAAGAATCATTAACTCTCATAAAATCTGCAGTTAAAATTGATAATGCTACCTTCATAATAATCTCCTACCTATTCTTTAATTCATTATATAACTTAACATAGCTTAAATATCTATTTTTTAATATTAAGCCATCATCTACTGCTTTTCTAATACCGCAATCCTTACTATTTTCTAAATGATTACAATCAGAAAAACGACATTTATAGTTTTTAAATTCAACAAATAAATTATTTAATTCATTTGCTTTTAATCCTAATAGTGAAGCCTCTAACTTAGAAAAGCCAGGAGTATCACCTAATAAGCCACCCATAAATGGATAAAGACTAATCTGTCTTGTAGTATGCTTACCACGACCTAGTGCGTCACTGATTTCTTGGGTTTCTAGCTTAAAGCCTGGAATTAATGTATTAACAAGTGATGATTTACCAGCACCTGTTTGTCCTGATAAAATAGTAATTTTATCATGTAATATATTTAATACATCATCTCTTCCACTACCATCTAAATTATTAACATAAAAAACCTTATAGCCTAAATCCTCATAATATTTCATATCATTCTTTAATGATAAAAGCTCATCACTAGATAATTTATCTACCTTAGTAATAACAATTACAGGAGAAATATTATTTTTAATTATATTTATTACAAATAAATCTAATAAATAAAATGAAAAATCAGGCTCCTTAGCAGCAAATACTAATAATATTTGATCTACATTAGCAATATCAGGCCTTATTAAAGAATTCTTTCTTATCTCATAATGATCAATCATATCATTATCTATAATAACAATATCACCAACCTTTGGTGATGATTTAACAGTAGTTGGATTTTTCTTTTTACTTAATGATTTATCATTAGATTGATAAACCTTTTCAGCTCTCAATTTACCACGAGCCTTAAAATCCTTAATACTGCCGTCCTCTAATATTACCTTATAAACACCGCCATTAAGATTAATTACTCTTCCCTTCACTAATTATTTTCCTCTTTCTTCATTTGTTTAGATCTAAGCTGTCCACAGGCAGCATCAATATCGCCACCCTGCTCACGTCTTAATTGAACATTAATTCTTCTTTTCTTTAATTGATCAAAGAATGCCTGCATAGCTTCCTTAGTACTTCTCTTATAAGGCTTTTCAATAACCTCATTATAAGGAATTAAATTTACATAAATATTTAATCCATGTAATAGATCAGCTAATTCATTAGCATTTTCTCTAGAATCATTAATATCCTTTAATAAAATATATTCAATAGTAACTCTTCTATTAGTCTTATCAATATAATATTTAATAGCATCAATTAATTCCTCTATTGGATATGATTTATTAACCTTCATTATTTCATTTCTAATATCATTATTTGGAGCATGTAATGAAATAGCTAAATTAACCTGTAAATCAAAATCAGCAAACTCTCTAATCTTAGGTACTAATCCAGATGTAGAAACAGTAATATGTCTAGCTCCTATTTCTAAGCCTAAAGGATAATTAACTATCTTCATAAATCTAGTTACATTTTCATAATTATCAAAAGGCTCCCCAATGCCCATAATAACAATATGAGTAATCTTAATACCAGTTACCTTTTCTACAGTTAATAGCTGCATAATTATTTCAGCTGTTTCTAGATTTCTTAATCTCTTTTTCATACCAGATGCGCAAAATACACATCCCATATTACATCCAACCTGAGTAGTTACACAAATTGAATATCCATATTCATTATTCATTAAAACAGATTCTATTAAATTACCATCCTTTAATCTAAATAGGAACTTTTGAGTTCCATCACTAGATATTTGATGAGTAACAACATCTAATAAATCTAAGCTAAAATCTTTTTTTAATTGCTCAATAAATGTTTTTTTTACATTAGTCATTTCATCGAATGATTCTATCTTATGACGATATACCCATTCCATAATTTGCTTAGCTCTAAAAGGCTTTTCACCTAAATTATTTAAATATAATTTAAAATCATCTTCACTTAAATTATAAATACTTTCCATAGTTAGCCTCCTAACACATAGCATTATACATTAAATTTAGAAAAAAGACATCTAAAATTGATGTCTTTTCATAATTAATTAGTCTTTAAAACACTGTCTCCATAAATAGTTTTAAAATCATTTTTCATTGATATAACATGGAAATTATTTTTAACCCAAGTAGCTCTTAGACTTTCAGCCTTTTCTAAATTAGCATAATCCCTATCAATATCATCTGCTACTAGCATATAACCCTGACCATGATATTTAGTATTGTTGATTGCATAATTTAGCATACTAGTATCTCCACTACTATTACCAAAAGCAAGTACAGGCTGCTTACCTATTTCCTTTGTAATAGCAACAACCTTATTCATCTTTAAATTCTTAATTAAAAGGCTATCTCCTCTTAGGACATCCTCACCCTGTGCTAATTGATAATTAAGTCCATCCTTATCCTGATTTCCACCAACTATAGTAGTATCCATACCAATTATTTGATTATATGGAATATTAAATACACTACTAGCTAATGCACGACAAATAAATCTATCAGAACCACTAACAATATATGTAGTAAAGTCATTCTTTTGTAAATAATCAACTACCTCAATCATAGGCTTATATGCAGCATCAATATATTTTAAATTATTGAAGCCCTCTGCATTAGTATTAG
Source organism: Caryophanales bacterium UBA7004 (assembly GCA_002449755.1). Classification (GTDB taxonomy): domain Bacteria; phylum Bacillota_I; class Bacilli_A; order Acholeplasmatales; family Anaeroplasmataceae; genus Anaeroplasma. The sequence goes on along the minus strand of DJXM01000045.1, from coordinate 13,968 downwards.
CAAAATCCCTTACGTATGTAATGAATTCATCTTCCTTCATACCAGCAAATGCCTTTGCTTGACCCTCAGCATGATCTAGTGTAATATTTTCTTCCTTCATATTCCAAGTATATTTATTCTTCTTAATTAAATTAGCTGTTTCAATCATTTTAGGAGTTGCATCCTTATATGTTTCATCATCTAATACTCTATGGCAAAATAATAAATATTCAAAATAACAAGGATATAATTCACCAACTAATGTACCATCCATATCGAATGTAACAATTCTATCCTCCTTTGGAATATAATTATTAGATTTTTCATCAATTGCTTCACTTACAAATGTCTTTAGGCTATTTAATGAATCAGCCTCATTCCAATATTTAAATTCATAGCTTTTACTACAGCTAGCTACAATTATTAATAAAGCTAATAATGGAGCTATAAATAATAATTTAATAATTTTTTTCATCTTACCACCATCCATTTACATTATAACCATAATTAAATTAGATATATTAAAGTAAACGTTTTTTAAGCAATTTAATAATTATAAAACAATAAAAATCAAGCACTAAGCCTGATTCTTATTTAACATTTATTCAATTACAAGTTCATAATTATTTATTATTATATTATTAGTTTTGTCCCTTAAATCTATTGTAGATGTAAAATAATAGTTATTAGATAATTCTTGTTGTTCACCATTAATTTCAATATTAATAATTTCATCTAAAAAGAAAAAATGTTAATAAACACTATTATTGTGTCTACTAACATTTTTCATATAAGTTATCAATTATGCTCTTAATTTAGCATTTACTTCTCTTTCTAATCTCTTAACGATTCTATCAACAAGCTTATCAACCTCTTCAGTTTCTAATGTCTTAGTTGAATCCTCAAATGTAATATTAAATGCTAATGACTTTTCATCAGATGCAACATTTTCACCTGTATAAACATCGAATAATTTAATACCTGTTACAGTATGCTTACCTGTTTGCTTAATTAAATTATAAATTGTATCTGAAGAAATATCCTTCTTAACTACTATAGCTAAATCTCTTGAAATTGAAGGGAACTTATTAATTGGATGATAATTTAATTCCTTCTTATCATTAATTAATGTCTTTAAATCAATTTCTAAGGCGATAGTGCCTTGGCAATCATGCTCCTTAGCAAATCTTGGATGTAATTCACCAATTACACCAATCTTTTCGCCATTATGAAGAATTGCGGCTGTTCTACCTGGATGGAAATTAGCATATTCCTTAGTTGGCACATATGTTACATCGAAATTTAATTTCTCACATAATGCCTCAAATATACCCTTTAGAATAAAGAATGATGCAGGATTCTTTTGTCCATTCCATAAATGAGAAGCTACTAAGCCATTGATAACAATACCTAAATGTAAATCCTCACTATCAACTGTATGAACATTAGCAATTTCAAATAATGCAATATCATCATTCTTTCTTGCCTTGTTGTATGAAACATTTTCAATTAATCCATTTAATACTGATTCTCTTAATACTGCTCTATCCTCAGTTAAAGGCATTAAAACCTTAATAGGCTCCTTAACCTCTATAGCAGGAATATATAATCCTAAATCAGCTTGGCTGATTAAAGAATAATTTACAGCCTCATTTAAACCCATGAATGCTAGGATTTGACGAACTAATCTAGTTCTCTTTTGAGAATAAGTTAAAGCACCCTTATCTCTTGTTTTAGCAATAGTTGTTGGGATATTATCATATCCATTAATTCTTGCGACATCCTCAATAATATCCTGAACTGATTCCTCTAAATCCATTCTTCTAGAAGGTAAAGTAATAGTATATTCTAAACCATTCTTTGTATAAGGATAAGCTAATCTATCAAATACATTATTGATATATTCATCAGTTAATTCAGTACCTAAAACTGAATTAATCTTTTCTGTTGTGATCTTTACGCACTTCTTAGGTAATTCTACCTTAACATCCTTAGCAAGACCAGCTAATACCTTAGCATCAGCATATTTAACTAATAATTCAGTTGCATAATCTAGAGCACGCTCTACTCTATCATAATCAATCTTTCTTTCAAATCTTACAGATGATTCACTCTTAAGATTTAATCTAGATGATGCCTTTCTAACAGCAAGTGGATCAAAATATGCAGCCTCTAATGCAATATTCTTAGTCTCATTTGTAACCTCAGTAGATAAACCACCCATTACACCACCAAGGCATACTGGATTTTCTCCATCAGTAATAACGATATCAGTATCCTTTAATTCTCTTTCTTGTTCATCTAATGTAACAAGCTTTTCGCCATTCTTTGCGAGTCTAACTACTACCTTATTACCTAGCTTATCAGCATCAAATGAATGAAGTGGCTGACCTAATTCCATTAATACATAATTTGTAATATCAACTACATTATTAATAGGTCTAACACCAGATGCAACTAATCTTGCCTTCATCCACATAGGAGATTCCTTAATAGTTACATTAGTTAAATATCTCATTAAATATTTATAACATTTATCAGTAGCTATTTCTACCTTCATAGGGTTAGCTTCCTTTTCTTCCTTAAAACTTAGCTTTTTCTCGACAACCTTTTGAGATAAAACAGCACCTAAATCATAAGCTACACCCTCAATAGATAATAAATCGGATCTATTAGATGTTAATTCTAAATCAATAACAGTATCATCTAATCCTAAAGCCTTAAGTGGATCATCTCCAACCTTAACAGTTCCTTCTTTAAAATTATAAATACCATTTTTGTATGCTTCAGGTACGTATTTTTCTTCAATACCTAATTCCTGAAGTGAGCATAACATACCATTAGATTCAACGCCTCTAATCTTAGAAGCCTTAATCTTAAAATCACCAGGTAGGACTGCTCCTACATTAGCAACAATAACATATTCACCCTTATCTACATTAGGAGCACCACATACGATTTGCTTAACATCTCCAGGCTTTACCTCAACCTGGCAAACATGTAGATGGTCTGAATCTGGATGAGGTACGCATTCAAGTACATATCCTACAGTTAATTCTGTAGCGTTAACCATCTTTTCATATGATTCAATTTCATTAATATGAGCATTGATTTGATCAAATAGCTCATTATCAGAATATTTAGATAAATCTAGATAATCACTTAACCAATTCTTAGAAACCTTCATTTTACTTCTCCTCCTTGAACTGATTTAGGAATCTTAAATCATTTGTATAGAAATTTCTAATATCATCAATCTTATACTTCATCATTGTGATACGCTCAACTCCAATACCAAATGCAAATCCTTGAATTTCCTTAGGATCATATCCACACATTCTAAGTACGTTATCATTAACCATACCAGCACCTAAAACCTCAATCCAGCCAGTATGCTTACATGTGTTACAACCCTTACCGCCACATAATCCACAAGATACATCAACCTCAACTGATGGCTCAGTGAATGGGAAGAATGAAGGACGAAGTCTAATATTTCTATCCTCGCCTAGCATCTTTCTAAACATTTCAAGTAAAGCACCCTTTAAATCACCTAAAGTAATATCCTTACCTAAAACTAAGCCTTCACATTGCATAAATTGATGTGAATGTGTTGCATCATCAGCATCTCTTCTATAAACCTTACCAGGACAAATAATCTTAATAGGCTCACCCTTTTCAGCAAGCATAGTTCTAACCTGAACTGGAGAAGTTTGACTTCTTAATAATAATTCAGGATTAATATAGAATGTATCTTGCATATCTCTTGCAGGATGTCCTTTTGGTAAATTTAATTTTTCGAAGCAATATTCATCAGTTTCAATTTCAGGACCTTCAGCTACCTTATAGCCCATACCAACGAATAAATCCTCTAAATCCATAATTGTTTGATTTAATGGATGAATTCCACCAACAGGTAATTTATAGCCTGGAAGTGTAACATCGATTGTTTCATTTTCTAGCTTCTTATTAACAATCGCATCCTCGATTGCCTTCTTCTTTGCTTCAAATTTTTCTTCTAATAATTGTCTAATTTTAGAAGACTTCATACCTACTTCCTTTTTAGCCTCAATAGATAAATCCTTCATTGAAGCTGAAATAGAAGCTAAAATACTTTTCTTTCCTAAATAATTAGCCTTCTTTTGCTGAAGCTCATTTAAATCATTAACTGATTCTAGCTCACTATCAACACCAGATACTAGCTTATCTAATTCTTCTAATTGATTCATAACTTTTCCTCCCTATAAAATAAAAAATCCTTAAAGCATATGCTCTAAGGACGAAATAACCGTGGTACCACCTTAATTCTGTATTAAATAATTAATACAGCACTCATTAATCTTTTAACGCAAGAAATACGGATATGATTAATATCAGCTCCTTGGGTGAATTCATAGATTATTTATTAGGAATATTTCACCATATAATTCCCTCTCTAAAATAAATTACTTCTACTACGGTCCAAATCATAACCTATTAAAAACAAGAATATTATAAAACATATTCTATTTTTTTACAAGAATGAGTTTTTAAGATAAATTAAAAGACCTAGTAAAAACTAGATCTTATAAATCTTACTCTTTTCAATTACACCAATTGGCTGAGTAAATTCCTTTTCATTTGTATTATTTAATTCTTCCTCCATAACACGGAATTTAGAATCAATTGAATCAATATACCATAATAGCATTGCCTCTGCTACCATAGGCTTTTTAGCTGCCCCAAATTGAGGAACACCATGATGAGATATTAGCATATGAGTTAATACTAATGCCTCTTCAGTATCAGCATATCCTAGATCCCTAGCTGCCATCTTTACCTCAATAGCACCCATTACTAAATGTCCTACTAATTGACCCTCTGTTGAATATTGAGGATTAATAGGCTCTGTTAATTCATTTACCTTAGTAATATCATGTAAAATAATTCCAGCATATACATAATCACTATTTAAATAGCTATATGTATTTAAGAATCCATCTGCTAGATGTAGCATACCAATAACATGATGAGTTAAGCCACCTATATAATTATGATGCATCTTAGTTGCGGCAGGATAAATATAAAAATCATCGTGGAATTTATCTAATAAATATTCAACAATATCCTTTAAAATTTTATTAGATATTTTATTTACATATTTATTGATTTCATCCTCTGCCTCTTTAATAGAAAATGGAGCTGATTTATAAAAGCTATGTAAAGCATCAGCCTTAGCCTCATATTCAAAATCTCTAACATTTTTAAATGATTCGATATTATATCTTATTCTTCCATCTCTATTATCTAATGTGCATTCAAATTCAAAAACATCAGTAACCTTAAATTTATCAGCATAAATATTTGATATTTTTAAATTAAATACTTCCTTATTCTTATCCTCTACTGTTAAATTAATTAATCCATCTGAGGAATTAATTCCACTAATCTTCCCAATAACTTTCATTATTATTTATCCTTTCTAAGGATATAAACACCAGGATTTTTAAAGCTATATTTATTAACCTTTAAATCACATCTGCTATAACCATCAAATATAAGAGTGACATCTCCAAGCTCTAATGTCTCGTCTCTATAATCATTCTTTATTATAACAAATAACTCATATTTGTCATCACTAAATAGAAAACTTGTTCTATGCTCAGTGCTTAAACCCATCAAGGTATGAATTTGATTTGATATTTTCTTAGGTGTATTTAATCTAAATACAGGATATTCCTTTCTAATAGAAATTAAATCCCTAACCATATTTACACCCTGAATATATTTATCTCTTCTAGTATAAGAGAATTTATTAATTAAACCTCTAGATTTATATGAGTTTTCAACACCCTGTTTAGTTCTATAGAATTCCTCTCCCGCATGAATAAAAGGAATACCCTCTGCTACAAGAACAATACCTAACGCTACTCTAGCAGCATCTAAAACCTGGTATTCTTCTATCATTAGGCTTGTTACACCATAATCAAAGAATGTGTAATTATCATGACATTCAACATAATTAACTGTTTGAGTTGGTGATTGGAAGCAATAGAATTCCTGGCATGAGCCTTTAATTAAATTCTCTAAATCATATGATGAATTTTCTGAATTAAAGGCATAGCCTGGAGTCTTATTCCACTGGCTTCCTCTAATAGAATCTCTAAATTTATCATTAAAGAAGGCGTAGCCTGGAAGCTTTTTATTATTTCTAATAGTAGGTCTTAAATCCTCCTGTAAAGGATTAAGCATATTCCATCCCTCACCATAAAGCATAATTGTATCATCAATCTTCTTTAGATTATCCTCAGCTAGCTTTAATGTATCAATATCTAATAATCCCATTAAATCAAATCTAAAGCCTGATACATTAAATACAGATGTAAAATACACTAATACATCATTAACTAATCTTCTAATCATTCTTTTTTCTGTAGCTAGCACATTACCACAGCCAGAGGCATTAGATTTCATTCCACCTAAATCAACTCTAAAATCATAGCCTGGATTTAATTTACCTAAAGCTAAATATTTTGTTTCATAAATATGATTAAATACAACATCCATATTTACTCTAATACCTTCTTTATGGAAGGCATCAATTAGCATTAATAGCTCATTGATTCTAGAATATGGATCATCTGGCTTTTCAGAATACCATCCAGATGGCACAAAATATTGAACAGGGTTATATCCCCAGTTATATTTTACAGTCTTTTCGATATCATCTACACCCTCAAAATCGAATGTAGGTAATAGCTGAACATGAGTAACACCTAATGATTTAATATATTCTATACCAGTTGGGCCACCCTTAGTTGGATTATTTTCAAGCATACCTAAATAACAGCCCTTTTTAGGACCATCTAAATCCTGAGTAAAATCCTTAATGTTAACCTCATATATAATAGCATCAGTATAATTACCAGAAAATTCTGGCTTTTTATATTTCATTTTATAGAATTTTTTCTTATCTACTACATAATTAAATTTAGCATTAGCGCTACTTGATAATGCATATGGATCTAATACATCATCAAATTCCTCAAAAATTCTAATATGATAAATATAACCATATCCTTCTATATCGCCCTTATGAACATATTCCCATACATTATCCTTAGTATATTTTAAGGATACAGTTTCCTCATAATCATCCTTAAATAATGTTATTTTTACCTCTTTAGCAACAGGTGTCCACATTCTAAATATAGTTTTAGTTTTAGAATAAATAGCACCAAGCTCACCACTATATGCAAACTTTTCATCGAATCTAGGGTCTCTTACTATAGCTCCACTTCTAAGTAAGCCCTTATTACCACTTTCATCCTTAATATAATATTCCTTATGAAGTGATATTTCATCTGGTAGCATTTTAACTAAATATTTATTAAAATTATGCTCCATATAATAATCTATTTTTTCTAATTTAATTTTTTTATTTTTAGAAACTAAATAGAAATCCTTTGCTTCATTATCGATTTCCTTATCTACTAAAATAGTAATAATATCATATGAATCAATATAGGCCTTTATTCTTTCAATATGATTTCCCTTTAAATAGGCAATAATCGCATTCTTATCATTTTCAACCTCATTTTTAAGCACAGCACGAGTTGCCTTTTCAAGCATTACACCTATTTCCTTATTATCAAATATATCCTTTAAATCATCACCTGTAATAGCGAATATATTATTATTTAATGGTGATTTATTAATTCTTTCATTTATTTCTCTAACATTATATCCTAAATTTAAAAATACATTTTCTAATCTTAAATATGCATATCTATATTTATATAAATAATAATCATCAAAATCACTATCTAATATAATTTTAGCTTCCTTAGCTACTCTTTTTTCAGCTGATTTAGTTATACTTAAAAATCTATTATATTTTAAATAATAATAGAATACTAAATCCTCTTCTCTATATTCTCTTTTTACACATTCAAGTAATCTTTTATATTCTGGAATTGATGAAAAATAATCATAATGATTAATATATTGAATACCATAATCATATGTTCCATATAATATCTTTTTGAAATATTCAAAAATTCTTTCATCAGATAATTCCTTTAATAAAATACTTTTTTCTTTCATAGCCTTAGCTGTTTTTTCATCAATAACAAAGCCTAGCTTAGAAGAAAAATATAAAGCTCTTAAAATACGTAAAGAATCCTCCTCAAATCTAATTGATGGGTTTCCTATAGCCTTAACAATTTTATTTTTAATATCATCTAATCCATTATGATAATCAATAATCTTACCATTTTTATCATATGCAATCGCATTAATAGTAAAATCACGTCTTTCAGTATCCTCTTTTAATGTATCAGCATCCTCAACTATAGGATGTCTATGATCAGCATATGAAATATCTCTTCTATAATGAGTTATTTCATATTTAAAGCCATCTAATTTTATAGTTACACTAGAATACTTAGACCCATTATCATAAATGTCATAATACTTATTTAATTCATCTAATGGCATATTAGTAGTTATATCAATATCATTTAGAGGCATGTTTAAAAGTAGGTCCCTTACAGCACCACCAATAAAATAAGCTTCATAGCCTAAAGATTCAATCTTCTTTAATATGCTAATACCAGTTTCAAAATAGTTCACGTATACCACCATTTAGAATTATACCATAAGAAAGTTATTTTTTTAATTTTATTCAAAAATTATTATACATAAAGTATAATATTACTGGTGATTATATGCTTAGAATAAAAGGAATGTATGAAAACGAGATAGTAATAGAAAAGAGTAGATTCATTACTAGAATATTTGGAGTAGATAATATCGATATGGTTAATTCTATACTAGAGGAGATAAGAAAAAAGCATTATGATGCGACTCATAACTGCTACGCATATATCCTAGGAGATAACCAAGAAATCCAAAAATGCTCAGATGATGGCGAGCCTCAAAAAACGGCAGGATTTCCGATGATGGATGTTTTAAAAAAGAATGATTTAACTAATGTGCTTGTTATAGTAACAAGATATTTTGGTGGAATATTACTAGGGGCAGGAGGATTAGTTAGAGCATATAGCGATAGTGTTTCTCAGGTTTTAAAAAAATGTGAATTTTATGATATAAAAAAGGTAATAAAATTTTCATTTACTACTTCTTATTCAGGCTATAATACAATATTAAAGGTCATGCCATATTTAATTATCGATAATACATCATTTACATCTGATGTAATTATTACTGGATATTGTGATTTAGATAAATATGATAAGCTAACTGAGGAACTATATAAATATAAAATTGAAGCTAATGGATTATTAAATCTAGGAGAAAGCTTCATTGAATACAAAAAATAGAGTGGATTTTATTCCGCTCTATTTTCATAATAACAAACAAATGTGTTTTTTTCAGATAGTATTTCAGGAGATATAGGAATTCCATAATTTGTAATACCACCAGGTATATATCTATAATTTACGACTATATCATATTCTAATACATCGCTTTTTATTACAATTTGATTATACCCTTCTATGCCATCTGCTCTTAATTCAATTGAAGCATTCTCATCATATGTAAATTCTGATTCAACCCAATATCTAAGCTCATTTTTTTTATTAGATTGTTTAAGACAGCCAGTATTAACTTCAATATCTACATTAGAAGGGAAATCCGTTTTAAATTCAATTGTAATATCCTTAGGCTCATATACAGGAACTAATTTCATTTCCATATTTAATTCCTTATTTTGATCAATTGGAAATCTAGTGGATTTATTACTATCAGCCCATCCAATAAAATTATAGCCATGCCTCTCTGGCTTTCCTAAATCATTAACCTTCTTAATTCCATCTACTACTATTGTCTCACTAGTTTGATTATTATATGTACCACCATCATAATCAACTGTTAATACATTCTCAGTTTTCTCTTCACATGAGCATAATGTAAATGTAAAAATAAATATAAATAATATAAATATTTTTTTCATACCCAAAACCCTCTTTAAATTAAAAACAATTTATATCAAAAATATAGAAAGGATTATTTCAATCTATTTTCATAATAACAAGCAAATTTGCTTACTTCAGATAAAATACTAGGAGATAAAGTAACTCCATAAGTAAACTTACCTACAGAACTATAAGTATAATCTAGAACTATATCATCTTTTAGTAAATCACTTTTTATTACAATTGTATTATAGCCTTTTATACCTTCTGCCATTAATTCAATTGTTGAATCATCATCATAACAAAAGCTTAATTGCACATAGCTTTTAGCACTTGCTTCAGAAATCCTTTTTTTCACTTTAATTTCAAGCTCAGGAATCGTATCTAACATATCAACATTTTCTGTTTTAAATTCAATTACAAATTTCTTGGGCTTATATATAGGAACTAGCTTCATATCCTTATTTAATTCAGTATTTTGATCTAAAGCTTTAGTTGATTTGTTACTATCAGCCCATCCAATAAATTCATAGCCATGCTTCTTGGGCTTTCCTAAATCATTAACTGTTTTTACACTATCTAATACTATTACTTCACTAGTTTGATTATTATATGTACCACCATCATAATCAACTGTTAATACATTTTCATCACATGAACATAATGTAAATGTAAAAATAAATATGAATAATATAAATATTTTCTTCATACCCAAAAACCTCTTTTAAAAAACATTTTAAATAATACATCAATAAATAAAGTCAGTCAAGAATATTTAGTTCGAAATATTTATTTTATTTTAATTTAGTCCATATTTACATATTTGTGAATTTTATATTCAAAAAAGAACGGATTATTCCGTTCTAATTTGTCCTTCATCTGATTCAGCTACTAAACCAAATACACCACCTAATAAATAGAATAGGCTTCCAAATACACCAATAACAATCATGATGATATGAGGAGCTAAATCTCTTTGGTTATTATTAAGTTTTCTCCTAGCATATGCTGCTAAAATTAATACAATAATTGTTATAACTATAGCTATAATACCAGTAACCATAAGTACAGTACCTACAATTTTAACATCGGCCTCTGTATATGTAGCACCTGCTGTTCTTCTTTCAAATATATCCTCTGAGAAAGTTCTAGTTAAAATACCAAGTACAATAAAAATAGCCCATAGGAATATACCAATGATATTAAATATTGTTCCTAAAGTATACATAACCTTTGATGCAGTTTTCATAATTTATACCTCCATACATAAATTATACAACAAAAAAATAAATTTTATGAAAAATCATGACCAAGTGGCGTTAATGCAAATCTAGCCATCTTAAAATATTGAAGTCCAAATGGAATTCCAATTATAGTTATACAATAGAATAATCCATTAATAACAAATCCTATCATTAGCCAGATGCCACCAAAAATCATCCAAAAACATTTAAAATAAACCTCCAAATAATAGCCAAATAATATTTCCTATTAATTTCATTTTCGTCCCGCCTCGTATTCTATCATAATTTTTTCACAGAGAAAAAAAGAGTAAGATTTTATCCTACTCTTCCTTACTATTTCCAAAATAAGCCTATTTTTTTTGCTTCTTCCTTTTTTATATCATTTAGCTTATAGCCTGTTGAATCTATAATATCATGAAATAATTCATTTGATATCTCTCCATCCATTATAACGATTGTCTCATTATTTTTGTGAGATGACTTTACCTTTTTTACAGGTAACCTTCTTCTAATTGAATCATTAATGTGACTTTCACACATTGAGCATTTCATTCCTTCAATTTTCAAAATATACTTATTCATAATTTACTCCTAACCAAGTGCTATATCTAAAGACATCATTATAACAAATCCTAAAGCTAAGCCAATAGTTGCTAGATTTGAATGTGGTCCTTCATTACCTTCAGGAATCAATTCTTCTACTACTACATAAATCATCGCACCAGCAGCAAACGCCAATGTAAATGGTAGGATAGTAGATACAAAGATTGTTAATGCTATAGCTAAAAGTGAAGCTATAGGCTCAACAACTCCTGATAAAAAGCCATATAAAAATGCTTTAAATTTAGATAAGCCCTCTTCCTTAAGCGGCATAGATATTATAGCACCTTCTGGGAAATTTTGAATAGCAATTCCTAGTGATAACGCTAGCATAGCCTCATTTGATATATTTTTGTTAATAGCACCAGCTATTATGACGCCCACCGCTAAACCCTCAGGAATGTTATGAATTGTAACAGCAAGCATCATCTTGAATTTATTTGATAGCTTTGTGCCTTTTAGACCTTCCTCCTGTTTATCAATATGAATGTGGGGGACTATCACATCTATCAAATAGAGAAAAGCCATTCCTGCTAAAAAGCCTAGGGCTGGGATAAGCCATTGTTTATAAGAGTTTTCATAGGATTCTATTGCTGGTTCTAGTAAGCTCCAAATGGAAGCCGCAATCATTACACCAGAGGCAAAGCCAAGTAGAATCTTTTGTAGTTTAGGGTTAATTTTATCCTTAAGGATAAATACCATAGCACTACCTAATGTAGTACCAAATAATGGGATCAATAAGCAAAGAATAATAAACCATGACATAAACAACCCTCCTATCAAATTTTATTAGTTAGTTATAACTAACTGACTATATTCTATACCTGTTAGGAGGGTTTGTCAACACATTGTTTAAATTTTAATTTATATATTTTTTGATTGCTTCTAAGAATGAATTACCATAAGGGCTTAAAATATGATTCTTTAATTTAATAATTCCAATTTTCATATATTCATCCATATCTAAAGGCTTAGATATAATATTTTCACCATTTAATTTCTTATCAATAACACCACTTGATACAGTATATCCATTTAATCCTATTACTAAATTAAATAAGGTAGCTCTATCTCTAACCTTTATATTCTTTCTTCTATCTAATGTGGATAGGATTTCTTCTGAAAAATAGAATGAATTATATTGCCCCTGCTCAAAAGATAAATAAGGATAATCTGCTAATTCATCTAAGGTTATTTTATCCTTTTTAGCTAAAGGATGAGAATTAGATATAAAAACATGGGGCTTAGCAATAAATAATAAATCAAATGATAATTCATTTTCCCTTAATATTTTTGTAATAACCTCTTCATTTTTAGAGGATAAATATAATATACCTATTTCACTAATTAATTGGCTTACATCAGTAATGATCTCATATGTTTGAGTTTCTCTTAATGTAAAATTATATGAATTTGCATTAAATTCATTTATAACATCAATAAATGCATTTACAGCAAATGAATAATGCTGGCATGATACTGAAAAGACTGGCTTTCTTTCTTTATTTTCAACGAATCTATTTGTTAATAAATCAGCTTGCTCTAATACCTGCCTTGCATAAGATAAAAATGTAATACCATCAGGTGTAAGTGTTACACCCTTATTAGTTCTATTAAATATATTTATATTCATTTCCTCTTCTAAATTTTTTATAGCCGCTGTTAGGCTAGGCTGAGATATAAATAATTTTTCTGATGCTAATGTAATATTTCCTGTTTCTGATACACATACTACATATCTTAATTGTTGTAATGTCATATTGGCCTCCATTATAGATTACAAAACAATTTTACCATCATTTATAGTTTAAAACTATAGTTTCTATTTGAAGTATATTGAATATTTTCTCATTTGCTCATAAATGACATTTTTAACTCTTTCTCTTACTTCAAATGGATATATAGACGCAGTTTCACTATTTAATAATTTCTCAACAGCTTTCTTTGTGAAATTAAATTGAAGATTCATTCCATATAATTTTTCTGATACCTCCGTTTGTTCTTCAAAATCATCAAAAATAGTGCTATCACATTTTTGTCGGTAAAACAGCATAAATTTATCACATTTTTGTCGGTTTTAGGTATTATAGTAAAGTTCAAGAATAGGTGGGATTGATATAGCTATTCAGAAATGAGTGGTTGTATTATTGCATATGCTCCCACCTATTTTTGACTTGTTATTATAGAATCAAAAAAGATCAGAATATTAAATTAAAGAGGTTCTT
>DJXM01000016.1 GCA_002449755.1 Caryophanales bacterium UBA7004 | reverse complement strand
AAAGAAAAACAAAAGGTTAGAATCAACCATTAAGAAATGGCGGAATCTAACCATAAAACTATTATTTTACTTTTTACAACCTTTAGCAGCGGAATTAACTTTTAAAATTAACGTTTACTAAAAAAGTATGATATTGAATTATATAATAAAATTTATTTTATTGTATTTTTATACTCATAAATAAAACGTATAAATATTTAAAATGGTAACAGTATTAATTATAAAACGAAAATCTCCTTTAAGCCATCTAGCATTAAAGGAGATTATATTTATTCAATTTTTCTATTTAGTATAATTCATATCACCAGCAAGCTCTAAGCATGCTGCCTTATCAATTTTTAATTGCTTTTTTAATTCCTCTAAATTATTAAATCTATGCTCATCTCTTATTCTTTCAATAAAAATAACATCTAATTTTTGATCATAAATATCAGAATCAAAATTAAAAATATTTACTTCCATTCTAATATCATCAGAGAAATTTACAGTAGGATTATGACCAATGTTTGCCATACCTAAATATAGGATTCCATCAATTAATACATTTACAAAATAAACGCCAGTCTTAGGTAAAAAATAATTTCTATAATTTAAATTTGCAGTAGGAAAGCCAATAGTTCTTCCTGTTTGAGAGCCATATCTTACCTTGCCACTAATAGTATATTGTCTACCTAATAATCTGTTAGCCTCATGAATATCTCCTTCTCTAATTAATTCTCTAATTAAAGTAGATGATACTCTTACATCATCATAAACATATTTTTTAACCTCATGGAACTCAAATTCCTTTTCTAAATCTAAAATAGTTCCCTCTGCCTTTCTTGCAAATGTGAAATCATATCCACATACACAAGATACTATATTCATTTGATGTAGGGCAGTCATAAATTCTTCCTTAGACATTGCTGCTAGCTCATCATCAAATTCAACAACAATTAAATAATCAATTCCTAATCTTGCTAAAATCTCTGTTTTAGTCTCTAAAGGAGTTAATAGAGGGTAATTAGTCATATGCTTTAAAAATACTGAAGGGTGAGGATAAAATGTTAATACAGCACTTTTATACCCTTTTTCAAGGCACTGCTTCTTACATTCCTCAATTAATCTTTGATGTCCTAAATGCACACCATCAAAATTACCAATAGCCGCACATACCTTTTCGGGAATAGTTATGAAATTTTTATCTTTAATATAAATAGAAATCAAATTAACACCAGCTTACTTAAAAATCAAAATTGGTTTATATTTATTTTCACTAATTTCTTCGTATAAAGCAATTATATCATAATTGTTAGTTACGTAAAAGACACCTTTTTGTTTTGTTTGTCTTTCATCTAAGGTGATTCCATTTAATACAAGCCTTCTCATATAATCTAAAACCTCGACCTTAGGATAATCTAAAAAATTAGTTATAGGAATAACCTTTGATTCATCAATATCATCTAGCTTTATAGCATTATCTAGATTATATTCACCAATCATAGTTCTTTTTAATTCATGTAAAATGGCACATCCACCTAATTTTTTTCCTAAATCACGAGCTAATGCTCTTACATAATATCCTTTTGATACACTAACTCTTACATCAATTTCCTGATGATCATTATATAATCTTAAATTAGATAATATTTCATAATCATATAATTTAACATTTCTTGGGCTTATTTTAATATCTTGATTATCTCTTTGATATTCATAAAGCTTTTTTCCATTAATTTTTATGGCAGATGTTAAAGGAGGTATTTGGCTATCTTCTTTCTTTAATTCATCTAAAGCCTGCCTAATACTATCTATATCTACATTCATTTCAATAGATTTAATTTCTTCTTTTGTATCCATATCTAATGTATTAGAATCAAGACCAAAAATAATTGTAGCTACATATTCCTTATCATGCTCATTTAAAAGCTTTAAACATTTAGTTGCTTCATTTATAGCAATAAGCATAATACCTGTAGTATTAGGATCTAAGGTACCATTATGACCACATTTTTTAATATTAAGCTTTTTCTTAATAATATTACATACAGTTTGTGATGTAATGCCCTTAGGCTTATTTATAAGTAAAAAACCATCCATAATTATTTCCTTTCTGATTTTAGATATAATACAATCGATAAAATTAATACTAAGCCTTGAATAATTAAATAGCTCCACCATAGAGCATTAAAGCCAAATGGAATACATAATAAATAACAAATAGGAGTAAATATTAAAGGCTCTGATATTACGATAATATTTGCAAAAATAATATTATTTGTTGAATAAAAATATGATGATAATATTTTAGATACAGTAATTAATATAAATGATATAGCATAAAAAATAGATGCATACATAAATATATTTTTACCTGTATCTGATAAATTATATAATGTCGCAATTTCATTTTTAAAAATTAAAAATAAAATTACAATAGAAACATTAATTATTAAAGCAATTATGATAGATTTATATAAATCATGCCTTAATCTTGATTTATCATTTTTAGCTGAATAATAGGAAAATAAAGGCTGAATACCATCTCCTATACCCTGTGATATAGCATTTATAATATATAAAACATATGTTAATAGGGCATATGTGGCTATAGCCTCATTGCCATTATAATATCCAGCAACTCTATTTGTTATTATTAAAATAATATCATATGAAAAATATAAAACATAAGGAGCTATACTAGCTATAAATAATTCTTTAATAAATCTTTTATTAAATGAAATACCATTAAATTCCTTAAAATAAAAAATAAATGATATTAAAAATGATGATGCTTGTCCTATAACGGATGCGAAAGCCGCACCTTTTAATCCCATATCTAGCTTTATTATAAAAATATAATCTAAAATTAAATTTAATAAAACAGATACAATACTAGATATCATTGCTATTTTAGATTTACCACTATTTTTAAGTAATTGAATTAATAATGGTCCTAAAACAAAAACAATACCACCATAAATTATGTAATATGTTAAATATTCCTCTGCGTATGGATAGACAATATCATCAGCTCCAAAGGCATAAAGTAGAGGCTTTTTTAAAATATAAATTAAAATAGAAAAGATAATAGCTAAAGCTAACGCAATCAAAAATGCAGTTAATTTAGCCTTATTAGCTAAATCCTTTCTACCTAAGGCATTATTTCTAGAAATATAAATACCAGATGATATACCAAGTGCTATACCTAAAGTATGAATGATTGCTATAACAGGCCATCCAATATTTATAGCTGATAATCCTAAATCAGATAATTTATAACCAATAAAGAAGCCATCTAATATTACATATGTAGATAAAAATAAAGTAGCTATTAGTGATGGAATTAAATATGATTTATAGCTTTTAATCTCCATGACTATAGATTATTAACAATCTTCCTTTTATTAAATTGATTTTAGGATTATTTATTATTTCATTAGATAAACATAATGGATCATTATATTTTAAATGATAATTAGATAAATTATATTTAAATCCATCTAAGGAAATAATACTTTCATTCTCTAATGAATATAATGAAATAAATTTATAATCCCTATTAATTACATAATTATTATCATTAATAGTTTCAATTAATGAATCACAATCAATCATAGATAAATTTTTGTAATTAATTAAATCTATTATATTGGCAAATAAATGCTCAATTCTTTTACCTTTAATTCCACCAAAAATTATGATTTTTTCATAATCCTTTACTAAATTTATAGCCTCATGGGTATCTGATTCATCCTTAATAGGATTTAATTTAATAATTTTTTTAGAATTGTTTTTAATTAATTCAAATTCTTCTTCATTTACAGAATCAAAATCACCAATAGAAATATCTGGTTTTATATTATTTGAAATTGCGAAATAGGCACCTCTATCAGCTCCGATTACTATATCGTAATCATTTTTATTAAAATTCTTTAAATAACCATTTTTTAAAATAATCGCAGCCTTCATAAAATCACCTACTTAAAATAAACTATAGTAACACCATTTAATCCTTCACCCTCACCACCATAGCGGTATGATTTAACTGAAGGACAATTCTTTAAATATTCTTGAACCTTTTTTCTTACAGCTCCAGTACCAAAGCCATGAATAATAGAAACCTGACTCAAATTACCTAAAAGGCATTGGTCAATATATTGATCCATTAAATAATCAACCTCTTCTACTCTCTTACCTCTTAAATCTAAAGATAATTCAGCATGAGATGCTGGATTATATCCACTCATTCTAGTTTCTCTTTTCTTTTTTTCCTTTGGCTTTTCAGCATGAGTTAATTCATTCTTTTTAAAATCAATATCAAATTGACCAATAGTTACTGTATATTTTCCCTTAGATATCTTTCTTATAGAACCATATTTTTCATATGTCTTTACATAAACATAATCGCCTTCCTTAAATTCCTCTTCAAAGATAGCTTCCTCATTATATTTATTATTATCTAAATTATTTGTCTTAGTCTTTAATTGAATTAATTCATGTTCCTTAAAATCAATTGATGACATATTTTTAATTTCTTGAATTAATCTATTAGCCTCAGCCTTTGTATCAGAAATGATTTTTTGAGCTTCTTTTTTAGCATCATTAATAATCTTATCAGTTTGCTTAACAAGCTCAATCTTTTCTTTAGATAATTGGTATGATTTATTTTCAGCATCCTTTAATTTAGCCTCTAATAAATCTTCCTTTCTTCTTAAATTATTCATCTCCTCCTCAAGATTACCCATCAATTCACTAGATTCACTCTTTAAATTTTCTAGCTCCTCTTTACTTCTTTCAATAATCTTAGGAGATAATCCTAGCTTATATGCTATTTCTAAGGCATTAGATTTACCAGGTACACCTAATAATAGCTTATATGTAGGCATTAATGTTTCAACATTAAATTCAACAGATGCATTTAAAATACCTGGCTTTGAATATGCATATGTTTTAAGCTCGCTATAATGAGTTGTACAAATAACTCTAGCACCGCTTTCTAATAAATATTCAATAATTGATATCGCAAGGCTTGAACCCTCCTTAGGGTCAGTACCAGATCCAAGCTCATCTAATAAAACTAAAGAATTAAATGAAACCTCATTTAAAATATTAATAATCTTTTTCATATGAGATGAGAATGTAGATAATGATTGCTCAATAGATTGCTCATCTCCAATATCAACTAAAATAGAATCAAACATACCAATAGATGATTCCTCCTTTGCCGGAATCATTAATCCATGATATGCCATTAAATGAATTAAGCCTACAGTTTTTAAGGCTACAGTCTTACCACCTGTATTTGGTCCTGTAATAATAATTACATTAAATTTATCACCTAAATTAATATCAATAGGAACACAAATATCCTTATCAATTAATGGATGTCTTGCTCTTTTTAAATCAAATTTAGATTCATTTTTTACATTCGCAAATGAATAATCATTTTCTTTTCCAAATAATGCTTTAGCAAATATAATATCTAATTTAGTTAAAATCTCTAAATCATTTAATAATAATTCACCCTCAGCTGAAACAAGTAATGTTAATCCCTTTAAAATAGCTTCTATTTCCTTTTTTTCCTTTGCCTTAAAGGAATCAATCTGATTAGATATTTCTAAAGTAACATCAGGCTCAATATAGGCAGTTGTATTAGATGATGAAATATCATGAATTATACCCTTAAAGGTATTTTTATTTTCAATTTTAACAGGAAGACAATATCTTCCATCTCTTAAAACAATTAAAGGCTCAGTAAGAAGTGATGCCTTAGTTGTAATAAGCTCATTTAATTTCATCTTTAATCTATTTTCTAAAGTTTTTAGACTTCTTCTTATAGTCATAAGCTCACGAGATGCATTATCTAATACCTTGCCATCTTCAGATATAGCTAATGTAATATTAGTTTTTAAAGCCTTTGGCTCTTCTAAATTATTAATATAAGATTTAATTAATTCATCTTCACATTTAATATTATCTAAATCATGCTGG
Organism: Caryophanales bacterium UBA7004; assembly: GCA_002449755.1. Taxonomy (GTDB): domain Bacteria; phylum Bacillota_I; class Bacilli_A; order Acholeplasmatales; family Anaeroplasmataceae; genus Anaeroplasma. Next base: position 3,489 of record DJXM01000016.1, on the reverse strand, counting down.
TATCTAATTACATTTGAGGTTGCATTTAATAATCCAACAATATTATTTAATTCAGTAGGATCTAATATACCACCCTGCATACTTCTTTTAATTAAAGGCTTAACAGAAACTAATCCACCAAGTGGAATATCACCAAGCTTTACAATCGCATTAAAAGCTTCTTTAGTTTCATTATTTCTTAATGATATAGCATCAAATGACATATCATTATCAGCTGAATAAACCTCTTTAGCATAGCTTGTTTTAAAATATTTATCTAATCTTTCTTCAATCTTTTGAAATTCAAGCGTCAAATAATCATAAGACATAATATACCTCACAAAAATAAAGGGCCACTATTTAATTAGTGAATCCCTGTTTTTTTCTAATTCTTGAAATGTAACAACTCTTGTTCCATATACATCAGTATTAGGATTTACAAACTTCATTTCACATTCATTTATATACATTAGTAATGATCTAGCATTAGGATAAACAATATACATTTTAATATTTTTCATATATTGCTTCTCTTCCTTTTCTAATTTATCTAATTCCAAATCAGAAAATGTCATTTCCTCTTCCTTTTTTGCCTTTTTCTTAGGATGATCATTAATTTCTATATCAGATGGAATTTCATATCTCATAAATCCTTCTACATCAGGAACAAATCTCATTGTTTCATCGTTAAATGATTTTCTTAATTGCCATTTAACAGAATTGTTAATAGTAATTTCTTCACTATCAAAATTAGGAATTACCTTAAAATAATAAACTGTTTTATTAGTTTTTAATTGATAATCGTATTCAGCCTCAGTTGATTTTTTTAATTCATAGCCTTCATTTGAAGCTACTATTTTATTTAATAAATTATCAACTGCTAAATACATATTTCTAATTTTATGTTTCTTAATAGTAATAAATAGGAATGTTAAAAAGAATAAGCCTACAACTAATAAAATTGATACTAATATAATTATTTTTACATATTGTGGCATAAAATCACATCCTTACTTAATCTTTTTTATCCTTATTTGAATATTTTTTAGAAACAGATTTTAATAAAACAAAGAACAAAATTATATATAATACAAAACCAATTCCAAGTAGAGTTAATCCTAAATAGATTAATCTATTTTGTTTAATTACAGCTCCTATTACTGTAAATAAGCCTCCAGCACATATAAATAGAAAAGCAATAATAATAAAAGCAATAAATGTTGTTTTTTGATTCTTACTCATATTCCTTTACCTTTTGATTAATTAAAGCTTCAACCCTTGTTCCAATTTCAGTAGTATTCATACCCTGATATTCACTTTCCTTAATTGCAGGTAAAATAAATACCTTAATAACCTTACGTCTATAAAAAGGAACCTTAGCTGTTTTAGATGATCCTATAATCGCAACAGGTAAAATAGTAGCCTTAGGCTTAATAGCTAATTTATAGGCACCAGCTCTTAAATTAACCATTTCCTCAACATCACGAGTTTTTATTCCTCCTTCAGGGAATATAATCATGCTAGTTCCATTTTTAACCTGCTTAATAGCATCTATCATAGCCTTAGCTGCTTCTCTATCATTTTCTCTATCCATCTCTACTGCCTTAAAGGTATTTCCTACTATTTTCATAATATGACTTTTAAATAAATCTTTCTTACCTACTGCAGTAATTGGCTTTCTATTCATAGAATAATAAATAAAGAATGGGTCAAAATTAGATTTATGATTTGCATAAACAACAAATGTTTCATTTGGAATATTTTCTTTTCCATTTATTTCTAATTTAACTCTAATTAACTTAAATAATAGCCAAGAAGCACTTCTTAATAAAATATGCTTTATAGGCTCTTCATTTTTTGTGTGTTGACCAATTAGTAATAAATATAAATATAAAATTAGTACCTCAACAATTAATGCTACTAAAAGTCCTGATGGAACCCATAGGAATAAATACCATAGAGATAAGTCAATTAAGAAATAAAACATGTATGTAAATCCAGCCCACAAGACTAAAAGCATAAATAATAAAAGCATCTACATCACCCTTTCAAATAGTGTGTATCTTACTAAATCAGTATTGTTTTCCCAAGTTAGCTTATATTTAGAATAATCTATTTGTGGGAAATATCTATCACCTTCATGAGTTCCCTTTACAAAAGATATATATAATCTATCCGCAAATGGTAGGGATAATTTATAAATAGTCGCACCACCGACAACCCATAAATCAAAATTAACTGTTTTTAAAAATGAAATCAAATCATAAACCATTTCAATCTCATTTAAGCCATCATTAATGGCTAAATTCTTATCAATTGTAGCTATATAGATCTTACCATATGGTAATGGCTTATCCTTATAATAGCCTCTTAATGAATAATATGTTGTATCACCCATTAAAACAATTTGACCTTTAGTTTTTGATTTATAATAAATTAAATCTTCTTTAATATGCCAAGGAATCTTATCGCCCTTACCAACAAGGTTGTTTTCATCCATAGCCCAAATCATATTAATCATTATACTGCCACCTTACCCTTTATAGCCTTATGAGGATTGTAATCAGTTAATTCAAAATCATCAATTTTAAAATCGAAGATTGATTTAACATTAGGATTAATCTTCATCTTAGGTAATGGTCTAACATCTCTTGTTAATTGTAATTTGATTTGTTCAACATGGTTAGAATAAATATGAGCATCACCCATAGTATGAATAAATTCACCAACACCTAGTCCACATACTTGTGCAATCATCATAGTAAATAATGAATATGAAGCGATATTAAATGGAACTCCTAAAAATACATCTGCAGATCTTTGATATAATTGACAAGATAATTTATTATCAATTACATAAAATTGCATAAATGAATGACAAGGAGGTAATGCCATTTGATCAACCTCACATGGATTCCATGCAGAAATTATTAATCTTCTTGAATTAGGATTTTTCTTAATTTGATCAATTAATATAGCTAATTGGTCTACACCTTCTTCATTAAAATTTCTCCACTGTCTACCATATACAGGTCCTAGTTCTCCCCATTTTTTAACAAATTCTGAATCTGCATCACTATTTTTAATTTCTTCTGCAAATTCTTCCATTGTTTCACCTTTAAATTCGCTAGATAATGAATAAGCCTTATAAGCCCAGTCATCCCATATATGAACATTATTATCAACTAGATATTTGATATTTGTTGAACCAGAAATAAACCATAATAATTCATGGATAATTCCTCTTAAAAATACCTTTTTAGTTGTAAGTAAAGGGAATCCTTCCTCTAAATTATATCTTGCCTGATATCCAAAAATAGAATAAGTACCTGTACCTGTTCTATCATCCTTCCAATGTCCTTCATTTAATATTTTTTTACATAAATCTAAATACTGTTTCATTTATAATCACCTATAGTATATTATATACTATAAATTGTGTAATTAAAAGAAAAAAAGGACTTTTATTCGTCCTTTCCTTCTTCATGTTAATTGATAAAGTAAATTCCG
>DJXM01000037.1 GCA_002449755.1 Caryophanales bacterium UBA7004 | reverse complement strand
CCATTCTTCTTTCATGTGTATGACAAGGCATTGTGTTCCATGAAGAACCAACAGCTAATTCAGTCATACCCATAGCTAATTGACAAGACTGACAAACATCCTTATGAATATATTGATTAATTACTCTCTTATTCATATGAGCTTCATCACCCATAGGCTTATGATTTGCCTTTTCGTAATTAATATATACTGTAGGATATGTCTTATGTGCAGGAGATGAATTAACATAGAATTTAGCAGGATTATTCTTGTCTACAGACTCGAAAATAATCTCCTTAGTGCCCATTCCAATATACATACCATCCTTAGGTAGGATTTCATAAACCTTACCATCAAGAGTAACCTTACCCTTACCACCAACGTTAATGAATCCCATTTCACGTCTTTGTAAGAAATAATCAGCACGTAATTCATCAGCTGAATCTAATACAACAGCCTTATTAACTGGCATTACACCACCAGCAATCATTCTATCCTGATGAGAATATGTAAATACAATTTCATCAGCCTCGAATACTGTTTCAATTAAATAATGCTTTCTTAATTCAGTTGTATCATATTTTTTTGAATCATCTGGATGATTCGCATATCTTACGTCTAATTTCATGACATAAACTCCTTAAATATTTTCTAATTTGCTCTTAACAAAATTATAAGAGAACTCCATATCCTCTGGCTTAGAGCCTTCGAATATTAAATAAGCATTAGGTGCTTCTTCCTTCATTCTCTTTAAAAGATAATCATAATCTAAAAGACCCTTACCAATAGTACATTGCTTTAATGCACCATCCTCAACAACAAAATCCTTTAGATGGAAAATCACAATTCTACCCTTGAATAATTTAAAGCATTCTTCAAGAATTTCTTTATAGTTTTGATAATTACTTATTGCTAAATAATTATATATATCAACTATATAATAAACATTATTAGAATTAATTTCATTAACTAATCTATATAATGCTTTAGGCTCAAACATACAATGTCCAAATGCACCCTCAATAGCCATCTTTGCATTATTTTCTTCTGCACATTTAGCTAAATCCTTAAATATTCTTAAAACCTCTTGATATGCTTCTTCAGTTCTATTTAATGGATTATAAGTCCACTTATCATCATTAAATGATCCTGTTTCAGTTCCAACAAAGCCAGCATTAAACTTATTTTCATAAGCTAAATGCTCCTTAAATTTAGCAATGTTATCACTAACTAATTTCTTATTAGAATGAACTGGATTGAAATAAGCACCAAGCATGACAATATCTAAGCCTTCATTATGGAATGCATCAGCCATAGCTTTAACCTTTTCATCATTTAAGGTACCTGCTTTACCACTTTCACCTTCGATAGCTTTATTAATAACAAATTGAACACCATCAAAGCCAATTGCTTTAGCTTGCTTTGCAAGGGTTAGGGCATTACTTTTTCCAAAGTCATGTACTCTTACACCAATTTTCATAAGATACCTCCAACTAGACCTTAAGTGCAGGCATAATAATTACACCTGCACTAAAAGAATCTTTTATAAATTAACGTTGAACACGTCCGTTAGCATTACCACCAGCTAATGATTCAACTTCCTTAACAGTTACTAAGTTGTAATCACCATTGATTGTATGCTTTAATGCAGATGCTGCAACAGCGAACTCTAAAGCTTCACCTTGAGTGGCCTTAGTCATTAAACCATAAACTAAACCACCAGAGAATGAGTCACCACCACCAACACGGTCGATGATAGGGTTGATATCATATCTCTTAGATTCATAGAATTCTTCTCCATCATAGATTAATGCCTTCCAACCATTATGAGTAGCTGAGAAAGACTCTCTTAATGTAGAAACAACATACTTGAAACCGAATTCCTTAGCCATTTGCTTGAAGATATTGTGGTAACCAGCAGCACCAGTTTCACCAGCTTCAACATTTGCATCTGGCTTGAAGCCTAAGCATAATTCAGCATCCTCTTCATTACCGATACATACATCAACATACTTCATTAATGGCTTCATAACAGAAATAGCCTTTTCAGAAGTCCAAAGCTTCTTACGGAAGTTTAAGTCACAAGAAACAACTACACCATACTTCTTTGCAGCAATTAAAGCTTTCTCTAAGCACTTAGCTGATGCATCAGAAATAGCTGGAGTGATTCCTGACCAGTGGAACCAACCTGCATCCTTCATAATTGCATCGAAGTCGAAATCTTCAGGCTTAGCTTCAGCAATTGAAGAATGAGCACGGTCATAAACTACAACTGAAGCTCTCATTGAAGCACCAGTTTCAGAATAGTAAATACCAACTCTGTCACCACCACGAGCAACATACTCAGTATTAACACCATATCTTCTTAATGAGTTAATAGCTGCTTGACCAATTTGGTTATCAGGTAACTTAGATACGAAATATGCATCTAAACCATAGTTAGCACATGATACTGCAACGTTAGCCTCACCACCACCGAAGATAATATCGAATTGGTTAGCTTGCACAAAACGAGTGTTTGCAGGTGTAGAAAGACGAAGCATAATTTCGCCCATTGTTACTACTTTTTTAGAATTAAACTTTAAATTTTTCATTTCTTTCTCCATTCTCTTTTTTATTATTTTTCAATTTTAATTTTAACAACTAACTTTTCAGTTAAATTGTCATCTGCCTTGCACTTAGCAAGGTGAGCATCCTCAGTATATACTAATGCAAATCCTTCTTCTAATGTAAAGAATACTGCACCCTTTGGATCATAATTATATTTTGTAACATCCTTTTCTGGATTATAAGGAGTTGTTACCTTTAAATCAGGGTTAGTAATATGTGTATAACCAATAATTTCCTTACCCTTTAATACTACTTGAATATCAATATAGTTTTCATGGTTTTCGAAGAAGCATTCCTCTAATGGTCTAGCAACATATGTGTCTCTATTAGCATATACGTTTGTACCATCAACAACTGTCTTTCCCTTAGGTAATGCAAGCATACCCTCCAAACCTAAAGATTCCATCCAATTAATTGCTGTATCAATATTCTTAGAAATACCCTTATAACGGTATAAATCTACTAATTTTCCTACTATCATTTTTCCTATCTCCTAAATTATCTTACAACTTCTGCAGTACCATTTGCAGCCATAAATGTCTCTATATCCTCACAACTCATTGTTGATGCATCACCATAAATTGTATGCTTTAATACAGAAGTATTTAAGCCATATCTTACTGCATAAGCAGGATCATGATAATTTAATAATAAGCCATGAATAACTCCAGATGCAAACGCATCTCCACCACCGATTCTATCATAGATATTAAATCTAATTGGTTCAGTTAATTCCCAACTTAATTCATTATCCTTTAACCAGAAATAATATCCGGCTAATGAATTATCAGTAGCTGTATAAACAACTCTATCAGTACCAAAGATATAATGAAGATTGTACTTCTTAATCATCTTAGGGAATACATTTCTTCTCTTTTCTGATAATGTTTTACCTTCAAACTCTGGATCTAGAGGTATATCTAGAATTGTATTTGCATCATAGAAACTTGCAAATACAATATTTACATATTCCATAATCTTCTTATAAACAGGCTTTGCCTCTTCAACTGTCCAAAGCTTTGAACGATAATTGAAGTCGAAACTTACAGGAACATTGTACTTCTTAGCCTCTTTAACGGCTCTAAAAGCAACCTTTCTGACTCTTTCTCCTAATGCTAAAGTAATTCCTGATAAATGGAACCATGTAGCATTATGGAATATTTCATCCCAATCAAACTCATCCTCTTGGATTCTTGTTATAGCACTATGCTTACGGTTATAAATAACCTTAGATGGTCTACCACCAAAACCAGTTTCCAAGAAATAAATACCAATAGTTGTAGAACCTCTAACAACATAATCAGTATTAACACCATGCATTTTTAAATGAGATAATGCACCATCACCTAATTGATTTGGTGGAAGCTTAGACATGAAATATGTTTTATGTCCCATATGAGATAAGGCGACAGCAACATTTGCCTCACCACCACCATAATTAACTAGGAAAGATTGAGTCTGATTAATTGTAGAATAATCTGGAGTAGAAAGTCTTAACATAATCTCTCCAAAAGTAATAATTTTTTCTTCCATCGATTATCAGCTCTTTTTCTTTAATATATTTTTTTACTTCTTTGCTAATTTAGCTCTAGCATCCTGAACAGCCTTAACATATTGCTTAGCTCTTTCAGTAGTTTCAGCCATATCACCCTTAGTAGCTGGAGCAGTTAAATGTGAACCAGAAGAAATTAATAATGCACCCTTCTCAATCCATTCACCAGCATTCTCTAAGTTAACACCACCAGATGGCATTAAATTAGCATAAGGGATAGGTCCCTTAACATCCTTAATGAAGTTAGGTCCAAGCATATCGCCAGGGAATACCTTAATTACATCACAGCCTGCTTCCATAGCTGTAACAATTTCCTTAATAGTTTGTGTACCAGGAATATATGGAACCTGATATCTATTACATAACTTAGCTACTTCAGCACTAAATGAAGGAGCAACAATGAACTCAGCACCAGCTAAGATTGCAACTCTTGCAGTTTCAGAATCTAATACTGAACCAGCACCTACAATTAGCTTATCAGCAGGAATAGCCTTCTTTAAAGCCTTAATAACATTGTCTGCACCAGGTACAGTGAATGTTACTTCAATACCCTTAACGCCACCATCAGTACAAGCCTTACCAATATTGATAGCTTCCTCTTCAGACTTAGCACGAACAACAGCTACTACACCGCATTCAGCAAGTCTATTTAAAACATCAAACTTTTTCATTTTTTTAATTACCTCTTTTCTTCCATGTGACCATGGTTACCTAGGTCAATTATAAAATGAAATTTTATATTTGTCAATCAACAATGAAGGTCATGAAAACCCTTTACACAACAAAATGATTTGAGATGATTTTCGTTCTATCGTCTTAAATTCGAAAAAGAAAAAAATCTTTCTAATTTCTTTTTATTTAAAAAAGATATATAATAATTCGCGGTGATAAAAAATGAGTGGTACAGCAGGACTTGTAACATCAATTATAATTGCTATATTAGCCATTATAATAATGTTTGTTTGTATATTAAAATTCCCAAAATTAAAAATCGGTAAATTCAGGATAGATACATTCTGGATTCCAACATTTATAGCAGCTATATTATTAATTATAATAATTAAGGATGTAGGAAAGATATTTATAGATTCAATAACAACGAATAATTCTTTAAATCCATTAAAGATATTGATTTTATTTATATCAGTGTCATTTCTATCGGTAACACTAGATGATTCAGGATTCTTTAATTTTATAGCAAGCCTATTTGTATCAAAATATCATAATTCACAAATTAAATTATTCTTAGTTTTGTATGTATTAATATCTATATTAACAATATTTACATCTAATGATATTGTAATATTAACATTTACTCCATTTATTATATTCCTATCTAAAAAAGGAAATATAAATCCAATTCCATATCTAGTAATGGAATTTGCCGCAGCAAATACCTATTCAATGATGCTAGAAATAGGTAATCCTACAAACGTATATTTATCAGGAGTATATGAAATACCATTCCTAGATTATTTCATTAAAATGGCTATACCATCAATACTTTGTGGTATAGCATCATTAATAGTTCTTCTTTTAATATTTAGAAAAGATTTAAAAAAAGAAATTGAAGTATTTGAGCTTAATGTAACTCCATTAAGAGATAAGAAATTATGCATTGTATCAGGCTCTATATTATTACTAGCAACTATAACACTTGCTATATCTAATTATATAAATATAGAAATGTATATAATTTCATTAATATTTGCTTTAATTCTTCTTTCATTCTTAATCGTTTATTCAATAATAAAAAAGAATTCAAATGTATTATTAAATCCAATTAAAAGAATACCTTATAATTTAATTCCATTTGTTCTTTCTATGTTTGCAATAATAATTACATTAGAATCATTTGATTTATTTAAAATGCTAGGTGAAGCAATTGAATCTATTTCAGATGGAAAGGTAACTTCTATTCTATATTTAATTATTTCAATATTATCTTGTAATATAGTAAATAATATTCCAATGACTTTAGCATTCTCATCAGTTTTAGGAAATACTGCATCTATGACTTCTATATACGCAGTAATTATGGGATCAAATATTGGAGCACTACTAACACCTATTGGTGCTTTAGCAGGAATTATGTGGTTAAGAATATTAAAGGAAACTCACATTAAATATTCATTCTTTGATTTTATTAAAAATGGATTCTTTGTTACATTAACAATAATTGCTGTAGCAATAGTATCAATTTTAATAATTCTATAAAAACGAAGGTGCTGTGAAAAAACCTAGGTTTTGAATTTTAATTCATTATCAAGGTTTACAGCCTTTTTATTTTGCAAATTTATTATATTTTAATTATGTAATATAGATGGAAAATTATTTTTTATGAATTACTCAACTATAGTGTAGCAATCTATAAAAGATGTGGTTATTATGTTATAATATCAATTGTATTTTATTGTGTGAACATCGATATTATACCAGTAAAGCGGCTCCGGGTTCTGATCTCCGAGCGTTTTTTGTTTTTTTAAGCATAGAAAAGGCTGTGAAAGCCTACTTTTTAAAAGT
>DJXM01000027.1 GCA_002449755.1 Caryophanales bacterium UBA7004 | reverse complement strand
ATTAAGAAACAATAGGATTGATACGAAAAATATCAGTCCTTTTTTCATTATATAGGGCTATTTTGCTTGTTTTGGGCATATTTTGCTTAAATTCAGGTGAGGTAGCCCCTTTTTCATTTACCTATTTTTCATCAAGGCATTTTATCAAAAGCACGAATTAGGAATAAAAAGCACGAACTAACTATCAAAAGCACGAATATACTTTTAATCCATATTTATGGCCATCAGCAGTGATGTTGGTGGTCTTTTTTTATGCCTTGAAAAAAATATTTTTACTTTTTTTGAAATATACCCCGACCAAAACCGTCTCCAAATCTCCATATGGTGAGCAAGAGATAACACGCCTTGCTTAGAAATCATAAGGAGGTGTTCATATGAAACACAAAGTAAAAATCAGTGTTGCCAGTGAATCTCCTATAGGTGGAATCGTTACGTGCAAAAAGAAAAAGATGAAAAGAGGTCTATTCAAGAGACTTTTTGGAATCAATCCAGACAAAGTAACGATCATCATCCCAGGAGACTCTGTGCAAGATGTCACCATTCAAGAGGTGGCAGAAGTAGGAGGTGCTAAGAATGAGTGAAGAAAGAAAACACAGCATCTTGGCACCTAGTAGTAAGGAATGGGTCCATTGTGGCTTCTCAGCAAAGTTCCTAGCCAATAAAGAAGAAGAGACAAATGATGCTTCTGAGTTTGGAACAGAATGCCATGCCTTAGCGGAAGCCTATATTAAACAGTCCTTAAAAATTGAGGATTTCGATGAAGAACCAGTGAGCATTGATGAGTTGAAATCAAGCTTCAAACATTATGACGAAGAGATGGAAACACTCGCTACTGGGTATGCGAACTTCGTTATTGGCCAGGCTGATTATGAGGAAAAGCGTACAGGAAAGAAACCGCTGGTATTCGTTGAGCAGCTTCTTGAGATGGATTACGCACCAGATACTCATGGAACGGCAGATGCAATTATCATCGCTGGAGATACCTTAACAATCATCGATAACAAGACAGGTTTTATCCCAGTAAAGATTTTTGAAGGTAATGAGTTAAATAGCCAGTTAGGAATCTACGGTTTATATGCCTACAAATTATTTGCTGACATTTATCCAATCAAAAAGATCAGATTAGTTATCTATCAAGAGCGAATCCATAACATCGATGACCAAACGATAGATGTTGAAGATCTACTTGAATGGGAAGTTTCTGTTTTAAGACCTGCTGCAAAAGAGGCGCAAAACCCTAATGCAGAAGCAGTAAGCGGAAAGTGGTGCAAGTACTGCCCTGGAAGAAACCTATGCCGCCAAAGAAGCGAAGATGCTCTTTCAATTGATGCTGAGAAGAAACCTGAACTCATGACTGACGATGAGATTGAAGAGTTATTGCCAAGACTCGACTTCATTATCGATTATTGCACGTCCGTTAAGGAATACGCACTTAAGAAAGCTATCGAAGGAAAGAAGTGGAAAGGCTATGTCCTATCTGAAACTTCAACAAAACGAAAGATAAGCGATGAAGAAGCAGTGAAGAAAATTCTAAAAGATGCTGGTTTCAATCCAGAAGTAACCAAGCTCATGAGTATCTCAGATCTTCAAAAAATGGTCGGAAAGACAAAGTTCAACGACTTAGTTGGTGATTACATCATCAAACCTAAGGGACAACCAGTGCTGGCTCCTGAATCTGATGCCAAGAACAACAACACGGAGGATAAACAATAATGTTGAAGATAGAAACAGGCTTAGAGACCAGAGCCTTAAAAGTGGTCATCTATGGTGCAGAAGGAATCGGCAAAAGCACCTTCGCATCTCAATTCCCAAATCCACTCTTCTTAGATACAGAGGGTGGTACATCTAGTTTGAATGTAAGAAGGGTTAAGTGCGGTAAAGACTGGTCCTACCTTCTTTCATGCGTTGATGAAGTAATCAAAGATCCAAGCATCTGCAAGACTTTAGTCATCGATACTGCCGACTGGGCAGAATCCTTATGCACCAAGTTTGTGTGTGAGAAATACCGCAAGTCCAACATTGAGGAATTTGGATTTGGGAAAGGGTATGTCTATTTGCAGGATGAATTCTCAAAGTTACTTGATTCCTTAAATAAACTTATCGAATTAGGCGTCAATGCTGTTGTTATCGCACATGGAAAACCTAGAAAGTTTGAACTTCCAGAAGAAGCAGGTCAATTCGACCGTTGGGAGATGAAACTTACAAAACAAGTGGCCCCATTACTAAAAGAATGGTGCGATATGCTCCTTTTCTGCAACTACAAGACTTATGTGGTTACAACTGAAAACAACACGAAGAAAGCACAAGGCGGAAAACGTGTCATCTATACATCTCATCATGCTTGCTGGGATGCAAAGAATAGGTATGGATTACCTGATGAGATCGATTTGGATTTCAAAGCGATTTCTCATTTATTTGGAGCAAAAACCCCTCTAAAACCCGATATTTCGCAAGAAAACAAAAGAAATTAAAATAATTTAGTAAAAATTGCTCGAAAATGAGTAATATATAAGTGAGGGGTTCTAGAACTCTCCCTAGATAGCACTAAGTCATGGTGATGCTCGGCATTCAAGTACCTATGGGCCGTAATAGATAGCCGTACGCTTGCAGGCGGGCAGTCCTGTAGAAATTGACCATCCAGTTATTGTGGATGGCTTTTCTTTTGTTAAATGTAGGGGTACGAAATCGTGGCAGGGGTACGAACTTTTTTGAAGGGGTACGAAATTGTATTAAATGTTATGTTTCTAGACATTAAAGAACAATAGGTTTGATACAATACCGTATCAAGCCTTTTTTTTATATAAACGTAAAAATTGCATAGCTAAGCCACTTATAAAATTATAGTATCAATTTAGAACCTTAAAAGCTCTTTTTTGATACTATTTTATTTTTTTTAGATTTGTACTCGGACATTTTGCTTATGCTCGGACATTTTACTTTATTCTTTCTAATATCATTTCTTTAGTTATATTATCTAATTTCATAATAATAAATTCTTTCTTCCCAATATTATTAAATGAATTATCTAAGGCATATACATATTTATCATCAATGAATATATATCTTCCATGTATATTGTCATTATGTTTAATATTTATATTATTTGGAATATTTATTTTATTTAGATAAGAATTAGAAGAAGTAATAATGGTTATTTTTACTTTAACATCTTTTAACATAGATATTAAATAATTATCAGCATAATAATCTGTAATTACTAATTCTTTCTTAGCTAAAAAGAATATATGTCTTATAAATGTATATGGCTCAACAATTTCACCTTCAAAAAAGGCTTTTGAATTTTCAAGATATAAATCATCTTCCATATTTTTAATTTTAGATTCAATCGTTTCAACCTTATTTTGAAGTGAAATAATATTAGAAGTACAAGATAGACATCTCTCTTCGTTAATAACAGAGCCTTTTAATAGGTATTGTTTTAATATACTATTAGCCCATTGTCTAAATAGAACACCTCGTTTAGATTTAACTCTATATCCTACAGAAATAATGACATTTAATGAGTAAAATACTACTCTTTGGTCAACTCCAGCAATACGCATTTTTTGCGTGTTGCTATTTATGTCGACTTCGTTTTCTTCAAAAACATTGTTTATGTGTTTTCTTATTGTCTTCGGATCTCTATTAAACAATAATGCGATTTCGTTTGCACTTAACCATACAGTATCTTCATCAGGTGATACATTGACATCTAAACCAAAGTCACCATCTTCAAATTTTATCAATTCGTATTTCTTTTCTTGATTATTCATACATTTTTCCTCCGATTTTCTCAAAAAGAAAAGTCTTACTGTATTTCTACAATAAGACTTAAAATTTTTTTGTTAAGTTGTATTATTATCTTATTAAAATAAAGCATTAATATTACCAACTTTCTATAGGTCAATTATACCATATTATACTTTATTTGGTATAATAAGATGAAAGAAATGAGGAGAAAATACTAAATGAAAAAAATAATTGTGATAGGTCCGGGTGGATCGGGTAAATCATATTTTTCTAAAGAACTAAGTAAAATATTAAATATACCTGTATTTCATTTAGATAATATATTTTGGAATAAAAACAAAACACATATTTCAAAAGAAGAATTTGATGTAAGATTAAATGAAATATTGAATGAAGAATCATATATTATAGATGGTGATTATTCAAGAACTTATGAAATTAGAATGAAAAATTCAGATACAATATTTTTCTTTAATTTTTCTTTAGAGGATTCACTTAATGGCGCTTCAAGTAGAGTAGGAACTTATAGAACAGATTGTCCTTTTATTGAAAACGAATTTGATCCTGAATTTAAAGAATTTTTAATTAATTGGCAAAGTGAAACAAGACCAAAAGTATTAGGATTATTAGAAAAATATAAAGATAAAAATATAATAGTTTTTAATAATAGAGCAGAAAAAGAAAAATATATTTCTCAAATTAAAAAGAGCTAAATTATATATTCATGAATATGGGGTACGCAAAAAGCTCTAAGGGTACGCAAATGTCATAGTGGTACGCACTTTTCAAGAAGGGGTACGCAAATTGTATCAGTTATTGCGTATACTGCCATTAAAGAACATGTAGGTTTAATATAATTTGGTATTAAGCCTTTTTTCTTTATTGGAATATGTGCATACATTAAGTTATTGAAATTCATTATAGTACGATGGATTAAAAAATCATATAAGTGCCAAAATGGCGCCATAATAATTATTCAAATGCCAAAATGGCACTTTTCTATTGAAAATAAGTGCCAAAACGATATAATATAATCGGTAGGTGATTGATACTATGACACTTAAAGAATTAAGAATATCATTTGGTATAACTCAAGTTGTAGCAGCAAAGTCTGTGGGTGTTCCTTTAAGGACATACATAAGGTATGAATCTAATCCGGATGAGTCTAATTTAAAATATCAAAAGATTGTAGAATTGTTAAAAGATAAATATGAAATTACTGAAAAAAAGGGAATTTATGCATTAGATAAGCTAAAAATTATCCTATTAAATGTAATAGAAAAATATAAAGATGAAATATCTTTTTGTTACTTATTTGGATCATATGCAAAAGGTTATGCAAAAGATGAAAGTGATGTAGATATTTGTATTAACACTACACTTACTGGATTTAAATTTGTTGGATTAGTTGAAAGTTTTCATCAGGCATTAAAGAAAAAAGTAGATGTTATTAGATTTAGTGATTTAAAAGATAATTTAGAATTAATTAATGAGATAATGAAGGATGGAATAAAGATATATGGATAATATTATAAATGTAAATGATATTCATTTACTAAATAAAGATAAATATAAAAGATATAATTCATTTAAAGATATTTTAGAGGAAGCATAGTGTTAACGATTGTTAGATCTAATAGATTTTTAAAAGATTTAGGATTAGCTAAAAAAAGAGGATTAGATTTATCTTCATTAGAAGAAGTTGTTAATAAACTTGCAAATCAAGAAAAATTAGATGATAAATAGAATTATCAGTCATAATATTTTAAAGCCATCATTTGAAGATGGCTTTTCTTGTGATTAATATTATATTGTTTCTTCTTTAGTGGTAAAATGTATTTAATAAGGAGATTTTTTATGTTAAAAACAAGATTGTTTTCAGAATATAGAATGATTTATTCGCCAACTGATGATTATCCAAACACTATGAGATTTATTATCGAGTTAAAGGATAATATTAAGTTTTCAAGTTTAAGATTTGCAATAAATATGATTCAAAAAAGATACCCATATTTATGCATTGAATTAAAGAAAGACGATGAAGGATTTTATTTCATAAAAAATGATAGAGAAATAGTATTAGAAAAAAGAGGTAAAGAAGTATTATTAAATTCTATAGAATCTAATTATCATTTTATGGCTTTTTCATATGATGATAAGCATATAACATATGATATGTCACATGCTATAGCTGATGGTAATACAGCATATGAAGTAATTAGAACACTTTTATACTATTATATAAGTAATGCATACCAGCTTAATTTATCTATAGAAAATATAAGATTAGTTGAGGATGGTATTAGTGAAGAAGAATATATTGATCCACTATTAAAGTATAAGGGAGTTAAGATGGAAAATGTTGTTATGGAACCAGCTTTAAGTTTATTTAAGAATGCTGATTTAGAGAATAAAACACATTGGCATTTAATTATTGAAGAAAAAGAGCTATTAGATATTGCAAAGCCACTTAAAGCTTCTCCAGGAACACTAATGTTGATTCTTTTAGGTAAATCTATTTATAAGCTAAATAAAGATAGTGAATATGACATAAGGTTAAATTTATGCTATGATGAAAGAAAAATTTTAAATACTCCGCTTGCCCATAATTCCTTAGTTGGTAGCATACCTTACACATATAATGATGATATATCTTTGGAAGAAGCAATTAAAGAATTAAGAGAAAATATTAAAAGTACAATTAAACCAGAAAATGCGAATAAATTATTAAATAATTATGTTGGGTTTTTAACTATTTTATCAGAACTTAAAGATGATAATGTAATAAAACAATTAATAGAATCTGTTAATCAAAAGACATCAAGTTTAATTACTTCAAGCTTGAGCTACGTTGGTAAAGCTAATTTTGGTGATGCAGAAAAATATATCACAGATTTCGTTACTATTGCTAATGTACGAATAGGAGTATTACTTG
The DNA here is from genome assembly GCA_002449755.1 of Caryophanales bacterium UBA7004. Taxonomy (GTDB): domain Bacteria; phylum Bacillota_I; class Bacilli_A; order Acholeplasmatales; family Anaeroplasmataceae; genus Anaeroplasma. Next base: position 39,370 of record DJXM01000027.1, on the reverse strand, counting down.
AACTTGCTGCAGTAAATAATAAATTTTATCTTGATTTTATTCAAAATATTGAAGGTGAAGAGTATTTTAATTCATTTATCCAAGAATTAAATAATATTAATATAAATTATGAAATAAAAGAAAAAACAGAAGTTAATCCAGCAAAAATTAAGAGAGTTATATAAATTATTGAGTTATACTGGAGATTAAATATGAAAGACAATATAATTAGTTCGATTGAATATATAAAATATAATAAATCCTATGAAAAAGGAGTAATAAATATCTTTATTAAGGCATTTGAAAATTATCCACTTTTTGAAATTGTTAAGGACGATTTTAAAAAAGAAGAAAAGTTTCATAGTTTTTATAATTCTTTTATGAAGGCTTTGTTTAAAGCAACAATCCGTAAGAACGAATGTTATATTGGTATAAATAAAGGGAGTGTTATTAATATGATTATTATAGATGCTCCTACTGATAAGCCTGTAGGCTTTTTAGATTATGTTTTATGTGGAGGCATAAAGCCTATATTAAAGCTTGGATTATTTAATGCTTTAAAGTATCTTAAGCTTTCTGATGAAACAGAATATGTTGTTAAAAGCATTAAAGATGAACGTTGGCACCTATATTTTTTAGTAGTTGATTCAAAGTATCAAGGTTTAGGAATTGGTTCGGATGCAATAAATAATTTTTTAATCCCTTTTGTTAAAGAAAGAAATGGAAAGATTATTACTGTTACAACTAATTCAATGCATAATATTAATTTTTATACTAAGAATGGATTTTCTCTCATAAAAGAAGAAAATCTTAGATATAAGGATAGAACTGTTAGCAATTGGAGTTTTAGAATGGATTTGTGATTGCAATAAAAAATGGGATGAAATTTATTTGAAAAATATAATAATTAGTATTGGAGTATAAAATGGAAAATGATTCAATAATAACAAAATTAAAAATATTAATTATGTCAACAATTTTTTGGTTGGTGTAATTGCATTATTTATTGCTTATAAGGAATTAGAATGGGGATTTGTGAAAATCATTTCATGTATCATAGCTAGTATTTATGTTTTTTTCTTATTACCAATGATAAAATATATAATAAATTGGGTTAAAACATTATCAGTAGAAGAAGCTGTTTATTCTGGTTATAAAGTTGGCTATTATGGAATAGGAATATTAATTATTCTTAATCCTATAATTGGAATTATGTATTATTTCAACAAAAAGCTAAAAATGAATAGAAATGGAAGATTTGGAAATATTATAATTGTTGGATGGTATATCGTATAATTAAGGAGACTATGATATCAGTTAATATTTATTATAAAGGCATTAATGGTAGTGCTAAAAAATTTGTTAATGAAATGGTTTTTAGTGGCTTAGTAGATAAAATTAGAAATGAAGATGGAAATTTAAGATATGAATACTTTTATCTGTTAGATGATAATGAGACAGTTTTGTTAATAGATTGTTGGACTAATCAGGAAGCATTAGATATTCATCATAAACTACCAATAATGAATGAAATTATAAAATTAAGAGAAAAATATGATCTACATATGGTAGTAGAAAAGTATGAATCAATTAATGATACTAAGGATGAAAAATATATTAGGAAATAATGACTTGATACAGTGTATCAGGTCTTTTTGGTATAGAAATATTAATATTTTATTTAATAAAAAGACATGAGGAAAAGAAAATAAATTTAGTTCACATTAAATAGATTAGAAAAAAATGTTCAAAAAATAATGAATTATGAGATATAATCATTATGAAAGGTAGGGTATAAAATTATGGATTTAATTGAAAGCTTTTCTATAGATCATAGATATATAGTACCAGGTATATTTTTAAGTAGAGTAGATGATATAGATGGTAATAAGGTAACTACCTATGATATTAGAGTAAAAAGACCAAATGTAGAGCCTGCAATTGATGTAGCTGCTATGCATTCTTTGGAGCATATAATAGCTACATATTTAAGAAATAATGATGAATGGAAGAATGAAGTAATTTATTGGGGTCCTATGGGATGTTTAACAGGATTTTATTTAATTTTAAAAGGAAATAAAAAGCCAATTGAATTATTTCAAATAATATTAGATGCTTTTAAGAGTGTAGATTCATATATTGAGGTTCCTGGCTCTAATGAGGAAAATTGTGGTAATTATTTAATGCATAATTTAAGAATGGCTAAATGGTATGCAAAGGAATTTGTTAATTATTTAGAGGAAAATAAAAATAATGAATTAATATATAATTATCCAAAAACAAAAAGATTAGTAACTAATGATGGAAATAATTTTTATGATTCATAATTAGGCTTTGACTTTGTCAAAGTCTTTTTAAAAATGAAATGAGGGGATTGAATGGTTGACCAATTTTCAAGATGTGAGCTTATCTTTGGAAAAGAGGCTATTGAAAAATTAAAAAACACTAAGATAGCCATTTTTGGCATTGGTGGAGTTGGTGGCTATGTATGTGAGGCATTAGCTAGAAGTGGAGTTTCAAGCTTTGTTTTAGTTGATGATGATAAGGTATGTGTTAGTAATATAAATAGACAAATAATAGCCACATTTGATTCAATAGATAAATATAAGGTTGATTGTATGAAGGATAGAATTTTATCTATTAATCCAAATGCGAATGTAGAAATACATAAATGCTTTTTTATGCCATCAAATCAGGATGATTTTGATTTTAAATCATTTGATTATGTTATTGATGCTATAGATACTGTAACAGCTAAAATAGCTTTAGTTTTAAAATGTAATGAAAGTAAAACTCCTATTATTTCGGCAATGGGAGCTGGTAATAAGATTAATCCAACAATGCTTAGGGTTTCTGATATTTATGATACTAAGGTTGATCCACTTTCTAAGGTTATGAGGACTGAGCTTAAAAAAAGAAGAATAAAAAAATTAAAGGTTGTATATTCTATTGAAAAGCCACTTAAACCAAAGATAGAAGATTATAATGAAGAGGCTAATAAGCTAGATACAAGAGATAATACAAAGCGTAGGTCTACTCCAGGATCTAACGCATTTGTTCCATCAACAATGGGATTAATTATAGCATCTGAGGTTATAAAGGATTTAACTAATATTAGAAATGACGCACCAGGCGTATAGGAAACTAGCTTTAGCTTTTTCTTTTTCCTATGTTATAATCCGAGTTTGCCAGTTGATGTATAAAGAAATCCAGTAACATTTGGCTTGGTTACTGGATTTTTAATCTTTGTTACGACATTTTTTATTTTGTTTTTTTATGTACCTACATTTGTACCTACAATCACAATTTTATGCTTACTTTAAGCTTCCTAAGCTCTAAAATAAATTATTTTAAAAAATAGTAGATAAATTAATGATTAATTCTCAAAAGAGTACAAAGCATTTTTATGTAAATGATAATTGCATCTTATGTGGTAAATGTGAAATAATTTGTCCAATGAATTGTATTAAAATCATTAATAATAGACCATCTTGGAATGCTAATACATGTGCGGCATGTCTTTCATGTGTTCATAGTGCTATTCAATATAATAAGAAAACAGAAAAAAGAGCTAAATATTATAATCCTAATGGAGAAGAGGAGTAATTTAAATGCTAAATGAATAAAAAAACATTTTCTTTTAGCATTTTTTTCGTTTGGTGCTATAATTGTTTGGGTGTTAAAAAATGGACAAGAGTATTGATTTTGGAAATGAGAAAATTCATAAGATAATATTTAAGCTTGCGCCTCCTGTTATGATAGCACAGCTTATACAGGCTTTATATAATATTGTTGATAGCTTATTTATTGGTAGATTCGATTCTAAGGCTTTAACAGCCCTATCTATAATCTATCCACTTCAATTATTAATGATTGCAATAGCTACAGGTACAGGTGTTGGATTTAATGCTTTAATATCTAGATATAAGGGTTTAAATAAAAATAAAGAAGCTATGGATGTTAGTGGTATGGCAACACCTATAGCTATAATTTCTTGGGCTTTATTTTCTATTATTACTTTCTTTATTTTACCTACCTATACTAATTTACAAACTAGTGATAATTTAATTATTGAATATTCATTATCATATGGAAGAATTGTTTGCGTATTTTCTATCTTTTTATTTTTAGAAAGCTTTTGGGCTAAGATTTTACAAGCAGATGGAAAAATGAAGCTACCTATGGTAGATCAAATAATAGGAGCTTTAGTAAATATTGTTTTAGACCCATTATTAATTTTTACATTTAATTTAGGTATAACTGGTGCGGCATTAGCTACAGTTATTGGTCAGGGAGTATCTGCGTTAATTTTATTTAAATCATCATTAAGAAAGCTTACTAATATAAAATTATATAAATTATATTTAGGAAAAATATATAAATTAGGCTTACCTAATATTTTGATGCAATCAGCATATACATTTTATATTTTTGGACTAAATATTATATTATCAGGCTTTTCTGATGCCGCAGTTACTACATTAGGAATATATTATAAATGGCAAACATTTTTCTTTATTCCGCTTGGCTCACTTCAAACATGTATTGTTCCTATAATAAGCTATAATTATGCAAGATATGAAATAAAGAGATGTAAAAAGACATTAAATGAAACATTATTTTATGGGTTAATTTTAATGCTTATAGGAACATTAGTATTTTTATTAATTCCTAAGGAGCTTGCTATGGCATTTACTAGTGATAGCGAGGTAATTGAAATATCTAATTACGCATTTAGGTTTGTTGGTATAAGCTTTATACCGATGGTAACATCTTTAATTTATCCTGTATTTTTTGAAGCAATTGGTTATATAATAAGAAGTAGTATATTAACAATTGTAAGAACAGTTATTTGCTTTGTCCCATTAGGATATTTATTCTCTAGAATTAGCTTATTTTGGTTTTGGACTACCTATCCTCTTACTGAGACAATAACATCTATAATTGGTTTCGTTTTTTATATTCAATTTATTAAAAAGGAAGAAAATAAATTGAAATCATTAAATTTAGCAAATGGGGTGGAATAATGCGTAAATTATCTATTATTTTTTTCGTTTTTATAATTTCGCTTTTTTTAGTTTGCTGTGATGAAAAAAATATAGATAATAATGATAATTTAATCCCAAGTGAGACAAATGATAATGATATAAAAGAAGATATAGATAAAGAAAAAGATATTGAAACAGAGGATTATTCTAATGCTATATTTACATCAAATAATGGCACAGGTGATGGTTCAAAGGATAATCCATGCTCATTAAGGAGTGCTATAAATAGATTATCTAGCAACAAAAATAGAATTTATATTATTGAAGGAACCTATAATTTTGATTCAGCTATAATTTTAAATTCAAATGGAAGAAAAGATTTATATTATGAGCTTATAGCATTTAATAATGGTAAGGTAATATTTGATTTTGGTAAGGATTATAGAAAAGAAAAAATAATTACTAATAGCTTTAATACTGAAAAATCTAAAGGAATAGTAATTAAGGGAAATTATTATTATATTAAAGGCATAACTATCCAAAATGCAGGTGCGCATGGAATGCATATATCAGGAAGCTTCAATAAAATTGAAAATTGCATTTTAGCATGTAATGGTAATACTGGCTTAAATATTTCATCATCAAAAAATAATCCAAAGGATACCTGGGCTCATGATAATTATATTTTAAATTGCACATCCTACGGAAATTATGATTGGGATAGAGATACTGATCAGGGTGAGGATGCAGATGGATTTGGTGCTAAGATAAGTGCAGGAGAAAATAATACATTTGATGGCTGTATCTCATATAATAATTCTGATGATGGATGGGATTTATTTACTAAGCAAAAAACAGGTGCTGTAGGTAGCTCAATAATTAAGAATTGTGTAGCATTTAATAATGGCTATTCTATAGATTATGAGGAGTTGAAAAATGGTAATGGCTTTAAATTAGGTGGAAGAGCAATAGAGGTTGATCATACAGTAATTAATTCAATTGCGTTTAATAATAAAGCAAATGGCTTTGATGATAATTCAAATCCTGGTACTATCACAATTAAAAATTGCACGGCATATAATAATGGCAAAAGAAATTATTCTATGGGTAGATTCCTAGAAGATAATGACACCTATAATTCGACTTGGTATGAGGGAAATGATTTAATTGGTCCTATTTATAATGTACCAAAAACACATCATGTATTTGAGAATTGTATTTCGTATAATGGTGGAATTAAGGATTCATTTTCTGGTACTGCAAAGAATTGCTATTTCTATAATGTTAATGGCAAATATAATGTATTTAGAGATTTAGCTATTTGTAATTCTAAATATAATTTAGGTGTAACATATGATATATTTAATCCTTTTGAATCATTAAATTTTGAATTAAATGATTTAGAAAATATTCATTATTTATTAAGAAATGATGATGGAAGCATTAATCTAGGATTATTTTTAAAAATAAAGAATCAATATAGCTTTGGAGCAAATCTTAACAATTAATACTTGGTATATTATTTACCAAGTTTTTTTTATTTTGTGTATTTATTAAAAAATCATATTTATATAACTATAAATAATAATTCATTTATGCTATAATCTTACAAATGGCAATTCGATTAAATGGGAAGTGTATATTATGAACTTTAGGGATTTATGTAATAGTATTAATGATACTGCTTGTGTAATGTCTGTAAGAAAAACAGCTACAGGCTATGATGAAATAAGGATAGTTGATGGAAATGAAAAATATTTAGCTAGCTTTAAAACTGAGAATGATTATTATAATACTAATCAGTTTATTCCTAATAGCATTTATACTAAATATTTAGAAAAGAACCTTAATTTCGAGGATTACTGCTATAGAAGTGCCGTCAAGAAGGAATTGCTACATTCGTATGCATATCCTGAGCATTATAGAGCCTGGTTTCATATGCTTTTTATTCCTTTAGAATATGAAACAAAAGAATTGTCATATTGCCTATACATAATGGAAATAAATGATGTATTTAATCCAGAGAACTTAGCTAATTCAACTGGTGAATTTGATAATAATGTATTAAAGGCAACGTTACAAATGGCTAATACAAAGGATTTTAAAGCATCATTAATTAGTGTAACAAAGGAAATTAGAAAATATTGTAATGCCACCTTTTGCTGCATATTATTAGTTGATGAATTAAAGGAAGAATTTGATATAGCATCTGAGGATAGAGATTTAAATAGTGATAGATTAACTATGAATGAATATATAGATCATGAATTCTATGATTTAGTAAAATCATGGGATGATACTATCGGTAATTCTAATTGCATTATAATTGATGATGAAATGAAGTGGGATTATATAAAAAATAAAAATCCTAAATGGTATGAATCATTAAATAAAAATAAGGTTACAAACTTAGTCTTATTTAGATTAAAATCAGGAAATGATCAAATAGGATATATGTGGGTTAGTAATTTTAAAAGTGATGATACCACTAAAATCAAGGAAATGCTTGAGATGTCTACATTTATTTTAGGCTATGAAATTGGAAATAAATTATTAGTAGATAAATTAACAACCTTATCATCTATTGATGTTTTAACGGGCTTATATAATAGAAATAAAATGAATAGCTATATGATGGAAATAAAAGAGGTAAGAGATACAATAGGTGTTGTATTTTTAGATATTAATGGACTTAAGCAGGTCAATGATATTGAGGGTCATTTAGCAGGTGATAATTTAATTAAAAGAGCTTCTAAGCTACTAAAAAAAGTATTTAAGGGAAGCTATATTTTTAGAGTTGGTGGAGATGAATTTGTTGTTATTATAAAGAATGCATGTAAGGAAAATATAGAAAAGGATTTAGAAAAATTAAAGCTAGATTCTAAAAAATATAATGTATCTTTTGCTTATGGCTATTCCATAACAGATGATTCAAAGGAAATTGATAAGATTTTAAAAGAGGCTGATTCTAATATGTATAATAACAAAAGAGAATATTATAATTCTATGAAATAATCCTGATAACTCAGGATTTTTCTATATATTATGATATAATAGATGAGAATTCATATTAATTAATGGGAAGTGTTGATAATGTTTGAGTTTATTAAGAGTAATGATATAGATTTTGAAACTGTTTTTAAAATTGAAAAAATAAATAAAAATGAATTTATTTTAAGAATAGTAGAGGCTGATTATAAATTATATTTATTTTATAAAAATCAAAATATAGCTATAGCTGGTAGTAAGGAATTAATAAATAACGCAGCTAATATTATTATTGAATCAAATATAATTATCAAAGAGCTTGTTAATGATGATTTATCTAAGATTTTTTTAGACGAATATATTAAATTAATGGGTGGAAATTATTATTTATCAAATGATAAATTAATTTATAATGAAGGTAGTATTAAAAGATTATTGCTAGCAGGAGGTTGCTTTTGGTGTGCATCTGTTCCATATTACAAAATAGAAGGAGTTAAAAAAATAATTTCTGGATATGCTGGCGGTATAGAGGTAATGCCAAAATATGAGGATGTTAAAAAGCAAAAAACATCACATAGAGAAACTATTTTAGTTATTTATGATTCTACTATTTGTGATTTTAAGCTATTAATAGATTCATTTTTATCTAGCATTGATCCATTTGATCCTGATGGTCAATTCATAGATAGAGGAAACAGCTATACAACAGCTATTTATTCTGATGATTTGGATGTTATTAATTATTCAAAATCTAGATTTTTAGATTATGAAAAGGAATTTAATAAAAAGGTAGTAGTAAAGATATTGCCTAATGATATTTTATATAAGGCTGAGGAATATCATCAGGATTTCCCTATTAGACATAAAAAGGAAATGGATGAGGAGCTAAAGGTATCAGGTAGAATAAAATGAATGTAAAATTAATTAAATTATCATACGAATATGAAAATGAATTAAAGGAAATGCTAGATGAATGGGTTTTATATAATAAAACTCATGATACTGATACATCACCTTATGCTATATTTAAAAATGATTATCATGATTTTAAATATTATTTAGATAATCTAGAGGTTAAGAAGGATGGTAAATTAGTACCAGATTCTGTTTTCTTTTTGTTAGATTTAGATAGAAATAAATTATTAGGTGCTATAAATATTAGACATAAATTAAATGATTATTTGTTACAATATGGTGGACATATTGGAGATGGAATAAGACCTAGTGAAAGAGGAAAGGGCTATGCCACAAAGATGATTTCTTTAGCATTAGATGAATGCTTAAGGCTTGGTATAACTAAGGTTTTAATGACATGCAACAAATCTAATGTAGCATCGAGAAAATCTATTATTAATAATGGTGGCATTAAGGAAAATGAGGTTTTAGAGGATGGCGAAATCGTAGAGCGCTATTGGATAGATTTAAAAAAATCCTAGTATGTGTTATAATGAAGTACTAGGATTTTTTTGGAGGCCATATGAAAACATTATTTATCAATTCATGTATTAGAGAAGAGGATTCAAGAACATATAAGTTTGCGTCTAAATTTATAGAAAAATTAAAGGAGAAGCATCAAAGGATTATTATAGATGAAATTAAATTAATGGACTTAGATTTAAAGCCATATTTATATTCTGATATTAAAAAAAGAGATGAGCTTATTAGTAAAAATGATTTTAATGATCCAATGTTTAAATATGCTAATCAATTTAAGGATTATGATTTCGTTATTATCGCTACACCATTTTGGGATTTATCCTTTCCTTCAATTTTAAAGGTTTATATCGAAAAGCTATGTGTTAATAATTTAACATTTAAATATGAGAATAATAGAGAACATGGATTATGTAAGCTATCTAAATTTATGCTTATTGCGACATCTGGTGGAGAAAGAATTGATAATAAATTAAATTATTTGTTTGATATAATTGATTTTTTATCTAGCAAAAAAGTTAAAAAATATTATTCATATTTAAATGGATTAGATATGATGGACGAAAATAATATTAAGGGTGTTATGAAAAAAGCAATTAATGATTTCGATAAAATCATTTGTGAGATTTAATATGAAAAAGGTAAGAATAACAGTTAAGAAAATAGCGTGCTATAAGGATTTAATAGATGAATATGAAAATCCAATATTACATGCTTGTAATGTGAAATTAAATGATACATTTATAGCAAATGGTTGGGAAAAGCCTAAAGGCTTTTGTGATAGCGCCTGGGATACTATATCTCCTTTTGTGATGGCTTTATCACATGGTGCTACAAATTTATATGATGGCTGGATGAAAAATGAAAAATCAGCGATGATTTCATGTAATGATGGCTTTCGCCCTGTAAGCTTTTATTTAGAAGTATTAGATATAGATGCTGAATAAATTTAATATTGGTTGCATAGGCTATGGCTTGTTTTGAAAAAATAGGCTTTAGCCTATGCAATTTTTTTATTTTTATGTGTTGACAAGGTACATACCTCGTGATATGATGTATATCGTAAGGTGAGATATATCGTGCCTCGATATATTGAAAGGAGATGTATATATGGATGCTCAATTAAAAAGAGGCGTACTAGATGTCACAGTGCTTGCGGCAATAAAAAATGAAGATTCCTATGGCTATAAAATCATAAAGGATGTTAAGCCTGTATTAGAATTATCAGAATCGACGTTATATACAATACTTAAAAGACTCGAAGAGGCAAAGATGCTTGAGGTAAGAGTTGCCTTACATGAGGGTAGAGTTAGAAAGTATTATCATATAACGGCAAAGGGCTTAGACAGAATTGATGATTTTAAAAATGAGTGGAAGGAAATTATGAATTTATATTCATTTATTGAGAGAGGGGTTAAATCAAATGACTAAGGAGATGTTTTTAAATGAATTAGAATCTAGATTAACTGTTCTACCTAAAAAAGAGGTTGATAGTTATAAGGAATTCTATTCTGAAATGATTGATGATCGTGTAGAAGAAGGAAAAACAGAGGATGAGGCAATAAAGGATATTGGTGGTATTGAAGAGGTAATTAAGCAAATTGCAGGTGAAAAATCACTATCTAATTTGGTTAAGAACAAGGTTAAGCAAAAGGCACCAAAAAGAAGAATATCTGGCTTAGAAATCTTTTTGTTGGTTTTGGGATTTCCTTTATGGTTTCCATTACTTCTAACATGCTTAATTTTGGCATTAGTGGGATATCTATTAACATGGGTTTTAGTTATAGTAACATATGCAGTTGAGATTGCTTTAATTGCAAGTATAGTATCTGGCTTATTAGGATTAGTAGCTGGCAATGGTATTGGATATTTAGGAATAACTCTTGCTGGATTTGGTGGTGCAATCGTATTCTTCTTTATCTGTATTTTAGCAACTAAGGTTTCTATTAAGCTTGCTAAAAAGATTGCTTTAGGGATTAAGATGTCATTAATTGGTGGAGGTAAAAATAATGAAAGCATTTAAATGGTTATTAATTTTTGTTGGATTAATTGCTTTAGTAGCTGGTGTTATTATTATAATTTTTGCTTATAAAAATAATTCTTTTGGAAGTCCTACAGTTACTAATGTTCATAATGTAGAGGATGTATTTGATAATATTTCTTTAAAGCTATCAACTGCTGATTTAAAATTTGAAATATCTACTGATAATAAATGTAAGGTTACATGTATTGAAAAGGAAAAGGATAAGCATTCTGTTAAGGTTGAAAATAACACTTTAGTGATCACTAATGAAAGATCATATCATTGGTATGAAAATTTATTTAATACTAGTAAGCTTAGTGTAACAGTTAGTCTTCCTAAGGATAGCTTTAATGATATAAAAATAGAAACATCAACAGGTGATGTTTCATTTGAAAAATTAACTTTAAATAAATTAAATATTTCATGCTCAACAGGAAATGCTTATTTAAATGATTTAAATATGGATTCATTTAAATTTGAAGCATCAACAGGTGCTTTAAAATTAAAGAATAGTAATATAAATGGTGACATTATTGTTGATGGTTCAACTGGTGAGGTCGAATTAGTAAAAACAAATGCTAAGAATTTTAGTGCTGAATTATCAACAGGCGATGTTAAAATGACTGATTCAATTATTGAATCAAATATTAGTATTAATTCATCAACAGGCGATGTAATTTTTAAGGATAGTGATTCTAATACCTTAAATATTCATACATCAACAGGAGATGTATTAGGTAATTTAAAGACTCCTAAATCATTTAATACTAAAACATCAACAGGAGATATTGATGTTCCTAATACTGAAGGTGGAAGCTGTATTATTCAAACATCAACAGGAGATATTAAAATTAGTATAAAATAAATTAATGGCTACAATTTGTAGCCATTTTTATAACAAACAAAAAAAGCACATAACGTGCTTTAATTTTATAGATGGCCGAACCGAGGCGATTCGAACGCCTGACCGCTCGCTTAGAAGGCGAGTGCTCTATCCAGCTGAGCTACGGTTCGAGCTCTATTTAGTATGCATATTGCATACGCTCACTCATTATATAACAATTATTTTTTAGTTTCAAGTATAATTTTTATTTTTTTTCGAATATATATATGTTTATTTTTAACTCTTTTGTGATAAAATTAAAGGGTATTATAAAATATCTTGGAAGGAGTGAGATGATGGAAAGGGATTATTTAGATGATCTAAAGTCAATATTAAATTCTGAAATATCTGATGAAGAAAAGAAATCCAAGATATTACAATATCATGAGAGTGATATTGCCGATTTATTAAACGAATTAAACGATGAGGAAACAGAGAAACTTTATAAGATTTTAGGAAATGAAAATATAGCTGAAGTTTGGTCTCACGCAGATGATATTGAGGATATTATTGAGGATATTCCTGCAGAAAAAATTGCAGATATCCTAGAAACGATGGATGCCGATGATGCGATTGATGTCTTAGAGGAATTAGATGATGAAAAAAGAGATCAAATCGTTGATTTGATGGAGCCTGAGGCTAAAGAGGATATCATTACTATTTCTAAATATGATGAAGATCAAATTGGTAGTAGAATGACAAATAACTATATTAGTATCTTAAATACTAATTCAGTTAAGGAAGCTATGAAGAGAGTTGTCGCTGAGGCGGCTGAAAATGATAATGTTTCATTAATATATGTTGTTGATGAAAAGGATATATTAATTGGTGTAATTGAATTACGTGATTTAATTATAGCTAGAGCTGGTACTGATATTAATTCTATATTAAAAACTAATTATCCAGTATTTAAGGCAACTGAGTCAGTTGAGGACTGCATAGTTGAAATGAAGGAATATGCCTTAGATTCATATCCTATTGTTAAGGACGATAATAATGAATTAATTGGTGTAATTACATCAGATGATGTAACAGAAGCTACTGAAGAGGAAATGAGCGAGGACTATGCTAAGTTAGCCGGTTTAACTGATGAGGAGGACTCAGATCAGGGTGTTTTACATTCTGTTAGAAAACGTCTACCTTGGTTAATAATTTTGCTAGTATTAGGCTTAGTTCAATCATTTACTATGAGTGGATTTGAGGCTGTAGTTGCTTCACTACCTATTATAGTATTCTTCCAAACATTAGTTTTGGATATGGCTGGTAATTCAGGTACACAATCTCTTGCCGTAACTATTAGATTACTTGCAAATCATGAGGATTCTAAAAAGCAAATTGCAAGAGCCTTATTTAAGGAATTACGTGTAGGTATAATGAATGGTTTAATTTTAGGCGTTTTATCTGCAATATTTGTTTTCCTATATTTAATTATTACTAAAAATCCTGTTGCTAATGCTGCATCAGAATTTACATATGCAAATGCTACAAAAGGTGCTTTAATAGTTGGTGTTTCATTATTAATAGCTATGGCTGTATCATCATTTGTAGGTGCATTTACTCCCGTTGTATTTAGTAAAATAAACATTGACCCAGCTGTTGCCTCTGGACCATTAATTACAACTATTAATGATATAACAGCGTTATTGATTTACTATGGAATGGCTATGCTATTATTTATAGAATTTATTTAGAAGGAGTTATAAAATGAATAGACAAGAATTTGATGAATTAAGAAGTGAATTTGCAGAATATGTTTATAAGTATGAATATTTCTTAAAATGTGGTTATTTAAATGATTTATATTATAATAAGACATTTAATAAGGATTTAGAATTAAATGCTTTATTAGAATTTGAAAATTCAGTTATTTATACAGCCTGCAAAGAAAAGGAAGCTAATAAGGATTTTGATCCTAAGGATTTATTTGTCTTAGCACTAAAGAACAAGAGTGAATTAATGGAATCAATTAAGTCTAAAAAGGAAAAGTCAGCTCGCATTGTTGGAAATATTGAAAAGATGTCTTTAGAGGATAAGCAGGCTATAGAAAATGAATATTTAAACATTGTTAAGCTATATCATCCTGTTATTAGAGTATTTGTTACTGAAGAAGAAAAGAATGTTTATAATAGAATTAGACAATTCTATAATGAAAATGATGTAAATGGAATTAGAGAAATTTTTGAATTAAACAAAAATTTATTCGCTCCAATCGAATATAAGCCTGAACAATATACTCAGGTTTCTGCATTCTTCTATGATAATCAAAAGAGAATTAATGCTGATTATACAAAAAAATCAAAGGAATATCCTTTTAATATGGGAGATGTATTAAAGGATGAAATCACTATAGCTAGAGAAACTGGTGAAATTAGAACAAAGCATACTCAGCTATTAAGAAGTAATCAGGAATTAAAAAAAGCATACAAGAATTTATATGGAACTGATTTCCAAGCAATCTAGTATGCTAATAATTTAAAAATATACTTCATCAACTACTGATAAATAATTTAATCTAGGAACATAGCCTACCTTAATTGGGTGGGCTTTTTCTTTAAATACAGAATAAGGAATTGATTTTCTACCATCATCTAATTCAGCCTTATCCCAATATTCAAATACAATATCCATTGGAACTAAATAATATTCATTGTATAAGTTCCAAGCAATTATTAAAAATCCAATTCCACCATGCTCGATAATTTTTCTTAAATGCTCTATTTGGTGTGGGTGAATATTTCTTAAAGGAAAGGCTGTTTTATTATGATTTTCTTTCGCTTCAAAATCGATATATTTACCTTTATATATTCCGTTATAATCTGTTGTAGATGGTGTTTTATAATATGCTTCAACAATTTTAGCCATATTACGATTTGGGTAATCAACCTTTACTATTTGAATTGGAGTTGGCTTTTTATGAATTACTGCCTTATTATTAACTAAATAATACTCGTTTGATTGATTAATCATATCCTCAAGCTCCATACCAAGGTTTGCTTTGTTAGCAGCCTTATGCTCTACCTTTTTTTTAATAGGAAAATTAATTGCCATAAACATCACCAATTACTATTTTATCATAAAAGCGAAACGCTAAACAAAAAAATAAATTTTACACTAAAAACGCTTTTATGACCATTTTTAGTGATTTATGGGATTTATGGATTGATTATAATTGAAAGAAGATTATAATAATTTTGTAGATATAAAATAATATATCTATATTATGGTAGTAAAAAATATCAATTGGAGGGATAGTATGGCACAAGTTACAGTTTCAATTAAGGTTAATTCAAATGCGAAGGAAGTATATATCGTAGGTTCTACAAAGAATCTTGGTGCTTGGGATGCAAAGGCTGCTGTTTTAGCTAAAGATGGCGTTGTTTCAAAGAGATTTGAAGAAGGCACTAAGGTAGAATTTAAGGTATTAGATGCTAAGTCTTGGGATGCTGTTGAAAAGGGTGTAAATGGTGAGGAATTAGAAAACCATGCATTCGTAGCTACTAAGGATGTAAAGCAATTTGAAATTAATGTTGCAAATTTCAATGCATAATTTGTAAAAAGATTTAAGACTGAAAAGCCTGGTTACTCCAGACTTTTCTTTTTTATTATATTTATTTATAAATAAATATTTTGTTTTCTTGAAAATTGAAATTCATTAGTATATACTATTATTAGTAAAATTTCGATTCAATATGAAAGGAGAATTGTGATTTATGAGTAAGATTAATTTTATTGCTATTGGCGGTGTACAAGAAGATGGTAAAAACATGTTTTGTATTGAAGTCGATGAGAAAATCTTTATTCTAGATTGTGGTAATAAATATCCTACAAGCGAATTATATGGTGTTGATATCATTGTAAATGATTTATCATATATTATTGAAAATATGTCACGTGTTCAAGGTGTCTTTTTATCCCATGCTCATAATGACCATATTGGTGGAGTTTCTTATCTTTTAAGAGAAAAGAAGCTTAAGGTATATGGCTCAAGATTTACAATATCTGTTTTAAAAAGCATGCTAAATGAAGAAGAAGTTGATTTCGATGATGATGAGCTTGAGGTTGTAACTAGTAAAACTGCTCTTCATTTTGGTGATGTTACTATCAGATTCTTTGAGGTTTCACATAATATTCCTGAATGTTTTGGTATTGCTGTAAATACTAAGGATGGATATATCATTTATACTGCAAATTATAACTTTGACCAAAATTCAAGAATTGATTATTCACATATGTTTAGAAGCTTAGCTGTATTTTCTAAGGAGGGTGTTTTAGCTTTATTAACTGAATCCTTAGGAGCTATGAATGAGGAATCTAGAGGTACTATTTTAGAGTTTAAAACAAGAATGATTAATTTACTAACTCAGGTTGAAAATAGAGTAATATTTACTATGTTTTCTAGTGATATTTTAAGAATTAAGCAGATTTGTGATATTGCAATTGGTCAAGGTAAAAGAATTGCTATTTTAGGTATTAAAACCCAAAAATTAGTAAGAATTGCTATCCAGCAGGGATTTATTAATATTCCTGAGGATAAATTTGTTCAATTAAAGTATATTGATGATACTCATTTAAATGATGATAAGGATTTAGTAGTTATTGTAACTGGTGAGCGTCATGAGCCTTATCATATGCTTCAAAGAATGGCTAGAGGCTTTGATAGATTAGTTAGACTAAATGAAAAAGATACAGTTGTTGTTTTAACAAATCCATATATTGGAACTGAAAAGATGGCAGCTAGAACTTTAGATATTGTTTATCATGTAACATCTAAGATTAAGACATTTGATTCTAAGCTATTACCTAGAACTGATGCTAATAGAGAAGAGATAAAGGAAATGATTAATATTTTAAAGCCAAAATATATCATTCCTGTTATTGGTGAATATCGTCATCAATATGCTTTAAGAATTGTAGCTGATTGTATCAACTATAAGGATGATCAGGTAATCATTCCTGATAATGGTGATATCATTAGTTTTGTTAATGGTAAATACATTGGTATCACTGGTGATGTACCATGTGGTGAATTAATGATTGATGGTAAAGCATTTAAGGATGTATCTGATGTCGTTATGAGAGATAGAGAATTACTTGCTAAGGATGGATTAATTTTAATTACTGCGAATATTAATCCTAGAACTAAAACTGTTGTTTTAGGACCTGAAATTGTAACAAGAGGATTTGTTTTCAATAAGGAAAATGAAGATGTTAATGACAATATGAAAGCTATTTTTGCTGAAGTATCAAAAGGCTTTTTAGCTTCTAAATTCATTAACTGGAGCGAATACAAAATTGCAATTAAGAATGAGATTTCTCATTACATTTATAAGGAAGTAAAGAGAAGTCCTATCATTATTCCTGTATTAATTTCAACTGATACAGAGGCAATTGCTCAAAACGATAGCCAAGCATAAAAAAAGAAAGACGAAATTATTTTTCGTCTTTTAATTTTGCCATAAATTCTTTAATTGCTCTTTCGTAAGAGCCAGTATTTTTAGGCTTATAATAAACCTTATCTATTAATTCGTCTGGCATATATTGCTGCTTAACCCAGCCTTTTTCATAATCATGAGGGTATTTATATTCATATTTACCGCTTTTTAATTCTTTGTTTAAAATATGAGGTGGAATAGACATACAAGTCATATTTTCTAAATCCTTTATAGCCTCATTTATTCCTAAATATGCCGAATTTGATTTTGGAGATGTAGCTAGATCTACTACGGCATAGGCTAAAGGAATTCTTGCCTCAGGTAATCCTACATGAAGTGCTGCCTCACATGCAGCATAAACTCTAGGACCTACATTTGGATTTCCTAATCCAATATCCTCATAAGCACTTATTAATAATCTTCTTGCAATAAATTCTAAATCCTCTGTTTGCAATAATCTTGCAAGATAATGTAGTGCCGCATCAGGATCACTACCCCTTATAGATTTAATCATTGCAGAAGCACAATCATAATAATATTCGCCTTCTCTATCGATTTGGAAGGCTTTTTTTCCTACTAGCTTTTCAACATTTTCTAGATTAATATCTTTCTCATCTAACATCTCTGTTATTTCTAGCATATTTAGGGCTGTTCTAACCTCACAAGATGATGCAGTAGCTAGATAATTATATATTTCATCAGATAATTCCTTCATTCCTTCTGATTTTACAATCCTTTTTAATAAAGAAATGATATCATCCTTTGATATTTCATTCATTCTATAAATATGACATCTTGATCTTATAGCAGGATTAATTGAACGATATGGATTTTCTGTTGTTAAACCAATAATAATTAGGCTTCCGCTTTCAGCAAATGGAAGAAGAAAATCCTGAATATCCTTTTTCATTCTATGAATTTCATCAATAATACAAATTGTGCTTTCATGATATTTAGCAGAATCAGCAATTTCTTTTAATTTGTTTTTAGAATCTGTTGATGCATTAAATGAAAAGGATGTAAGTGGAAACATATCAGCTATAATTGATGCAATAGATGTTTTGCCACATCCTGCAGGACCATATAAAATCATTGAACATAAATTATTGCTATCAAGCATTTTTTTAATAACACCATTTTTACCAACTAAATGGTCTTGACCAATTACATCTTCAAATTTTTTAGGCCTAATTCTATATGCTAATGGCTGCATTTAAATCACTCTTTTCATAAATAAAATATCATTAGAATTATATCATACTTTTTTAATTAACGCTTAAATAAGAGATTTTTTTGTAATTTTCTTTTTTGTATGTATTAATTATGATATAATTAATTATATATTTTTTGAAGTGGAGGTGAGCTATATGCCAAAGTCTTATAATACAATTGATGATTTGATGAAGGAAGTAACAACATATATTAAAAAGCCTGAATCAATTGAAAAAATTAAATCTGCTTATGAAAAAGCTAGATCATTGCATGAAGGACAATTGCGTAAAAGTGGTGAGCCATATATTATTCACCCTCTTAATGTTGCTGGCATTTTAGCTGAACTTCATGCAGGTCCTGATACTATTTGTGCTGGTTTATTGCATGATGTTGTAGAGGATACTGAATGCACAAAAGAGGAGTTAGCTAATGAATTTGGCCAGGATATAGCTGAAATGGTTGATGGAGTTACTAAGGTTGGTCAACTAAAATTTGCTTCATTAGAGCAAAAGCAAGCAACTAACCATCAGCATATTTTACTTGCGATGGCAAAGGATATTAGAGTTGTTATTGTTAAGCTTGCCGATAGATTACATAACATTAGAACATTAGGTGTTATGAGTGATGAACAAAAGGTCAGAATAGCAAGAGAAACATTAGAGATTTATGCAGCTTTAGCGCATAAGCTAGGTATTTATACTATTAAAGCAGAATTAGAGGATACTGCTTTAAAGTATGTTGATCCTGCTTATTACAATAAAATTGTTTCTAAAATTAAAAATGATTCATCAGCTCGTATGAATAATGTTGATCATACAATAAGTGAGATTTCAAGAATTCTTTTAGATAATAATATTAGTGATTTTAAGATTAAGGGAAGAATCAAAAATATTTATAGTATTTACAAAAAAATGGTTAACCAAAATAAGGAATTTGAGGATATTTATGATATTCTAGCCATAAGAATTATTGTAGATACTGTTAGTGAATGCTACCAATGCTTAGGCTTAATACATGCAAATTATAATCCTGTTCCTAAGAGATTTAAGGATTATATAGCTGTTCCAAAGCCTAATATGTATCAATCACTTCATACAACAGTTATTTCTAAGGATGGATTTACATTCGAGGTTCAAATTAGAACTGTTGAAATGGATAAGATTGCTGAACTCGGTGTCGCTGCTCACTGGGCCTATAAGGAAGGTGTTGACTATAATAAGGAAAGAGAGCAAATTGAAATTGCCTCTAAATTAAAATGGTATGGTGATTTATTAAAATTTTCTGAGGACGAGGAAAAAAATAAAAATGACGCTAAGGAATATGTTGATCAGGTTAAAGAGGATTTACTTGGAACAACAGTTTATGTTTATACTCCAACAGGAGAAATCATCGATTTACCTAAGGGATCAACACCATTAGATTTTGCTTATCGTATTCATACAAATGTTGGTAATACAACAGTTGGTGCAATCGTAAATAATAAAATAGTACCACTTGATTATGAGCTTAAAAATGGTGATATTGTTTCTATTAAAACTAATAAGAATTCATTTGGACCATCAGAAAACTGGTTAAAGATTGCTAAGACAAATAATGCTAAGCATAAGATTAAGAATTTCTTAAATAAGCAAAATAGAGATGTATTAGTTGCTCAGGGTAAGCAAACAATAGAAGAGGAATTTAAGAATAATAAGGTCTTAAGCTTTGAAATAACAAATGATTTTGTTAAAAATAATTTCTCTAAATACAATATTAATTCAGTAGATGATTTATATGCTGAGGTTGCCAAATCAAATATTTCAGCTAAGACTATCTATTTGAAATATACAGGCACAGATGATGATAAGAAAATTACAGAAGAAATAATTGCTAAGGCAGCTGAAAGAAATAATACAAAGTTCTTAACTACAAATAGTGAAACTGGTGTAGTTGTTGAGGGATTAACAAATCCTCAGTTAAAGCTAGGCTCTTGCTGCAACCCAATCCCAGGTGATCCTATTGTTGGTTATGTAACTAAGGGTTATGGAATTGTTGTACATCATCAAAATTGTAAGAATTGTGAATCATTCCAAAAGGAAAGATTAATTCCTTTAAAATGGGCTGATAATCCAAATAGAAAGTATCCGGTATTAATTAAGATTGAGGCAACATCTAATATGAATTTATTAGTTGATGTCATGAATACTGTTTCATCTTCAGGTATGTCAATACTTGCAATTCATGCAAATAGTAATTCAAATTTAGAAACTGTAGTTAAATTAAAGGTTTCAACTTCTAATTTATTAGAATTAGAAAGAATGATTGTTAATCTAAAGAAAGTTAAATATATTTATAACATAGTAAGAGAGAATTTATAATGAGAGTAGTTATCCAAAGAGCTAAGTACGCTTCATGTACTGTTTCAAATAAAATAACAGGAAAAATAGATAAAGGCTTTATGATATTAGTAGGCTTTAAGGAAGGCGATACCTTAGAAGATATGGATAAGGTTTTAAAAAAGGTAATAGGGCTTAGAATATTTGAGGATGAAAATGGCAAAATGAATAAGAACCTACATGATGTTAATGGTAGTATTTTAGCTATTTCTCAATTTACGTTATATGCTGATTGTAGACATGGTAATAGACCTGGTTTTACAGATGCGATGAGGTATGATAATGCATCTAAATATTATGATTTATTTTGTGATAAATTGATTGATGCTGGTATTCATACTGAAAGAGGTATATTTGGGGCCGATATGAAAATAGAATTATTAAATGATGGCCCTGTTACAATTTTGATAGACAGTGAGGATTTAAAATGAAGCCATATGTTTTTAATGGAAAAGAATATGATAATCTAAATAATTTAGCTATGGCTTATAAGGAAAGCTTCGACTTAGGTATTAAGGATATTTATGAAAATACAAAGAAGTTCTTAAAATTTGTTAAAGCAAATACTAAAAATAAGGATAGAATTAAAGCAATTTCTAATGATATTTATTTATCTAAGTATAAGAATAATGCCTTAACATTTGTTATATTTGATTTATTAGATGTTAAAGAGGTTGTAATAAATGGTAAAGCTATTACATTTGCTCAATTCATTCAGCTAATAAAGGAAAATAATAATGTTGATAATGCATTATTTAGATTTTTAGAGGATCATGGTGTAACTAGATGTTTTGAAAGATTAGATCCATCAAGTAAATATTTTAAGGATATGTATTTTGTTGAAAGAAACTTTGATAATCCATTTACATATAAATATTTATCAACATTATTTACATTCGAAATGAAGGAATCTATTTTTGCTAAGATAACTAGCATTGCAATCCAAAATGAGGAATGCTTTAGAAGAGCATCTAAATTAATGAGAGATGATACATTTATGCTTTCTATAGCTCATATCTATGGATTTAGAGAGGCTATATCTATCATTAAAGAAAAGAATGGCTTATTCTATGCAGCTAAATTATTTAAGCATGATAAGAAAAGTGATATTGATGAAGAGCAATTAAGAAGAATGTTTAATGATTCATTCTTTTGGTGGCTATATGATAATTATGAAGCATACGATGCTAAGGGTAAGGCTAAGCAGGTTATGCAAAGATTAAAATCTATAAAAAAGGAATTTTCTAAGTTTGCTAAGGAAAAAAGCGAAAATCAAATTGCTAAAATCAATTTTGATTTTTATACTGATGTCTCAAGAAAATTATATTTAGCATATTTAGATTTTGTATATTATTATAGAGCTGGATTAATTACACCAACAAAGGATGTAGATTCATCTAAGTTTGAATTTGATAAGCCATATTGTAGAACATATATTACTGAATCATATATGGCTGGTAAGGTTATTAAATTATATAATCCAAATGAGAAATCAACTCAATTAGATGTAAATCCTTTAACTGGTGAAAAAATTATAAGAGATGAAACAGAAAAGAAAGTTGATATTGATGATATTTCTGATGAGGCACCACAAGATGAATTATTATTAGCAGATGAGGAAATCTATGTTCGTGAGGTTAAGGCTATTAAGCGTAGCGCAAGATTTGCTTATATTGCTGTTATAATCGGTTTATTAAATGCTGGTATTTCAGCAGCTGGTGTAGTAATTAATAAATCTGATATTTCTGGTAAAATGGTTGAATTATTTAAAAAGGCTTATAATACTCCACTTATTATTGCAGGAGTATTAGGTGGCTTATTAGCTATTTTCTTTGGTGTTATTATTTGTGTATTAGAAAATAGAAGAATTAAAGCATTTAATGATTATCATTTTATGATGGATGCTGATACTAATACAGTGATGACTCTAGAGGAGGAGGCATATCTTTCTTGCTTAGAAAATGATGAGAAGTCTATTCAAAGAAGTGTCTTAAAGAATACTAATATTTCAACATTGCTTACTATAGTATTTTTAGCAGTTTCATGTGCTGTTGTTGGTGTTGTAACTACTGCTGGCTTAGGATATGTAACTGATATTATTAAATTTGATGCTGGATATACTATTATTTCGGAAATAGTTATTTTAGCAGCTAGTATTGTTATTGCTCTTTTAGCTGATTTATTATCTAAGCATAAAAAGGGATTAATATTTGGAATTATATTTAGCGTAATAGCTACTTTAATTTCACCACTTGTTATTTATATATTTGGACTTATAGCATAACTCGTTTATGCTATTTGTGTTTTTGGAGGATGTTTATGAAATTATATATGGTTTCTTTAGGATGTGCTAAAAATAAGGTTGATAGTGAAATGATTTTAGGTGCCCTAAGGGATAAAACTGAATTAGTTGCTTCACCAGAGGATGCGGATTTAATAATTGTAAATACATGCGCATTTATAGAACCTGCTAGAAAGGAAGCTATTGATACTATTTTAGAGCTATCTGATTATGATGCTAAATTAGTTGTTTGTGGATGTCTTCCACAGCGTTATAAGGATGAAATTGTTAAGCTATTACCAGAGGTTGATAGATTTATAACAATTGATGAATATGGCGATATTGCTAAAATTGTTGGAGATGTTGCTAATTCTAGCTTTAAAATTAACAATGAATTCTCTCCTCTTAATAGGATTAACACCGAGCCTTCATATATGAGATATGTAAAAATAAGTGAGGGCTGCTTAAATAGATGTGCATTTTGTGCAATTCCTTTAATTAGAGGAAAGCTTCATTCTAGAACAATAGAAAATATTGTAGAAGAGGTAAAGGAAATTGTTAAAGAGGGAGTATATGAAATTAATTTAATTTCTCAAGATACTACAAAATATGGCTATGATTTATATAAGAAATTAGCATTAGTTGATTTATTAAAGGAATTAGTAAAAATTGAAGGAGACTTCAAGATTAGAATTCTTTATTTATATCCTGAGGTTGTAACAGATGAGCTTATTGATTTTATTAAAAATGAGCCTAAGATGATGCATTATTTTGATATTCCTATGCAGCATAGTGAAACTAAAATATTAAAGAAGATGTATAGAAGAAGCGATAAGGAATTATTAACTAATTTATTCCATAAGATTAGAGAAAATGTTCCTGATGCTATCTTAAGAACAACTATTATTGTAGGCTTCCCATATGAGGAAGAGGAGGATATGGATAATCTAATTGAATTTATAAAGGATATTAAATTTGATAGATTAGGTGCTTTTACATTCTCATTAGAGGAGGGTACTAAGGCATGTGAATATCCTAATATTATTAGTGAGAAAACTAAACAAGCACGTTATGAAAGACTTATGAAGACTCAAAGTGAAATAGCCTTAAAGAATAATGAAAAATATATGAATCAAATATTAAATGATTGTTTCATTATTGATTATGATGAGTCATCATATATGTATGTTGCTAGAAGCTACGCTTACGCTCCTGATGAAATTGATGGCTGCATTTATATTGCTTCTAAAAGAGAATTAAGCTTAGGTGAAAGAGTTAATGTTAAAATATTAGATTTTGATGAATATACATTAACAGGTGAATTAGTTGAATAGAATCTTTTTGTTTGATGTTGATGGTACATTATCAGTTGGAGATATTATTCCTGATTCTACAATTTTAGCATTAGAGGAATTAAGAAAAAATAATGATATAGTAATGCTTTCAACAGGTAGATGCTTAGGTCAAATGAAGGATTTATTATCCAAAATAAAAATTGATGGTGCTATTTGTAATAATGGAGCCTATGCATTTATTGGTAACGA
Organism: Caryophanales bacterium UBA7004; assembly: GCA_002449755.1. Classification (GTDB taxonomy): domain Bacteria; phylum Bacillota_I; class Bacilli_A; order Acholeplasmatales; family Anaeroplasmataceae; genus Anaeroplasma. Next base: position 14,231 of record DJXM01000027.1, on the reverse strand, counting down.
TATTGTTTTTGAAAGTCCTATTAAAATGGATGAAATTAATAAAATGCTTAATGATGGATTACATGTTACATTTTTAGCAAGGGATTCTTATTTTAGAATTGATGATAATAGCATTTATTATGATTTTGCTAAGGTGTTTAATATAACACCTGCTGAATTAAAGAATATGGATTATTTAAAAAATAATAATATTTATTCTATAGGTGTTCAGGATTATAATCTAGATTTTGATGTATCTAAATATGATTTAAATTTTATTAAGGTATGTAATTTAGGATATGATGTTATTAATAATGGTATTAATAAAGCAACTCCCATAGAATTTATTAAAAGAAAATATCCAAATTATAAGATTGTAGCATTTGGTGATAATACAAATGATATTGAAATGCTAAAGGTATCTGATATATCTATTGTTATGGGTCAAGCCCCAAAAGAGGTTAAGGATATAGCTACTTATATTACTAAGCCACCACTTGATGATGGAATTAAGTATGCTATAGATAATTATTTAAAGGAGAGTATTTAAATGAGTAAAATAAATGTTGTATTATATCATCCTGAGATTCCACAAAATACAGGAAATATAATGAGAAGCTGTGTTGGATTTAATGCTGATCTACATTTAATTGAACCACTTGGATTTAGAATTGATGAGAAACAATTAAAAAGAAGTGCAGTAGATTATTATGAATATATTCACTATACCTTATATGATGATTTTGATGATTTTAAATCTAAAAATCCTGGCAAATATTATTTTTTAACTAGATATGGAAAGAAGTCTCCATCTACAATTAATTTTAAAGAGGATGCTAAGGATGACGAAAAAATATATTTAATATTTGGTGCTGAATCTACTGGTATAGCATATGATATTCTTAAGGAGAATTTAGATGATTGCTATAGAATACCTACAACAGATAAGGTTAGAAGCTTGAATTTATCTAATTGTGCCGCTATTATGCTATTTTTAGCATCAGAGCAATTAAATGATGGTGTTGTTTTAAAGCATGAACCAGATAAGACTGATGATTTAGGCTTTAAGGGTGAAAACTTTATTGACGAGGTTGATGTTAAAAGCTTAGATAGACATCATAGGGAATGGTAACAAACAGGTTTTAACCTGTTTTTATTTTTTATCAAATTCAAACCCCTATTTTCTCAAAAAAATTTGTGTTATAACAAATTTTGGTGAAATTATGAAAAAGGAAGAAATATTAAAATTTTATTTTGGCTTTGATAAGCTAAAGGATTATCAAGAGGATATTATCAATAATATAATGGAAGGACGTGATGTTATAGGATTATTGCCTACAGGATATGGTAAATCTATTACATTTCAATTACCTGCTTTAATGCTAGATGGCCTAACCTTAGTCATTAGTCCTTTAATAGCTTTAATGCAGGATCAGGTTATTAATTTAAAAAGAAATGGTATTAGTGCTGAATATATTAATTCGTTACAAACAATTGATGAGCAAAATATAATATTTGAAAAATTAAAGAATAACAAAATAAAAATATTATATGTTTCAGCTGAAAGATTACAAAATAAAAGGTTTATAGATGAAATAATTAATCTAAAAATAGATTTATTTGTTTGCGATGAGGCTCATACATTGCTCTGGAGTGAGGATTTTAGATACGCGCTAGGTGAAATACCGTTATTTTTGGAAAAACTTAAAAATAGGCCTAAAATGCTTGCTTTAACGGCAACATCAACAGCTATAACATCTAACAAAATCACAAATTTGTTAAAATTGGTTGATCCTATCATTATTAGAGGTAATCCTGATAGACCAAATATATTTTATAGAATTATTAAAACTCATGATAAGGATAGAGATTTATATTTTTATATAAAGGATAAATTAAATGAGCATATATTGATTTATTGCTTAACTATAAAGAAGGTTATTCATGTTTATAATTATTTAAAGGAGAAGAATATAGAGGCTTTAATTTATCATGGTGGATTAGAAAAGGAAGAAAAGACAAGGGTATTATTAGATTATAAGAATAAGAAAAACAATATTATAATTTGTACTAATGCCTTCGGTATGGGAATAGATATACCTGATATTAGATATGTTATTGAATATGACCTACCTCAATCATTAGAGGATTTTTCCCAGCAAACTGGTAGAGGATCTAGAGATGGAATGAAGGCAGAAGCATTATTATTGTTTAATATAAATGATATTAAAACTGTTGAATATTTTATTGATAATATTGAAGATGAAAATAAGGATAGTAAGGAATTAAAAAGAATAAAAAATGATAGAAAAGAAAAATTAGATAAGGTAGTCAAGCTTGCCTTATCTAATAAATGCATCCATAAATCCTTATCAGAATATTTTGGGTTTAAATATGATAATAAATGTAATATGTGCTCTAATTGTGTAAAAAATAAATATAGGGTATAATAAAAGACTGCTTGATGCAGTCTTATGCTATATCCATAAATACAGGAATAACTATTGGGTGTCTATCAGTTTTTTCAACGATATATGACGCCAATTTTTCTGTTAAAGCTGATTTGATATAATTGATTCTAATTGTTGGTGATTTTGCCATTTCCTCTTGAATGAATTTCTTAGAATATTCAACAAAATCCTTTGTTAGTGCCTCACTATCCTTCATATAGATGAAGCCACGTGATACAACCTGTGGTTCAATTGGAATAATTTTCTTTTTAGAATCTATTGTTACTATAACAGCAAACATACCATCATCTGATAATGCTTTTCTTTCTTTAATAACAGTAGAAGAAACATCACCAACTCCAGTACCAGCAATATAAACGTCTCCAGACTGAACTCTTTCAGCCTTATATGCTTCATTACCATTTATAATTACTGTATCACCGTTTGTTAGAATAAATGTATTTTCCTTTGGAGTTCCTGTTTCAATTGCTAAATCAGCATGAACTCTTTGCATACGATATTCACCATGAACAGGTATGAAATATTTAGGTCTAATTAATGTTAGCATTAATTTTAATTCACCTTGTGAACCATGTCCTGTTGTATGTGTATCGGCAATTGGTGAATGTGTTATTACATTAGCACCCTGCTTAAATAATTGATTGATAGTTCTATTAACTCCTTCTTGATTTCCTGGAATAGGATTTGAAGAGAAGATGATAGTATCACTTGGAATTAATTTAATAATTTTATGGCTTCCTGCAGCTACTCTAGATAAGGCAGCTAAAGGCTCACCTTGGCTTCCTGTACATAATAGGCACATTTCATTTGGTTTATAATTATTGATATCATCAGGTAAGATGATAGTTCCCTTGGGAGCTTTAATATAACCTACCTGCTGACCTACCTCAATAGTCTTTTCCATTGAACGGCCAAATACAGCAACCTTTCTATTTGTTGCGATACATGCTTCAATTATTTGCTGTACTCTATACATATTTGATGCGAATGTGGCAACTATGATTCTGTTTTCAATTCTACTAAACAATTCTTTAATAGAATCTCCAATCTTTCTTTCTGATTCTGTAAAGCCCTCTCTTAGTGCATTAGTAGAATCGGCAAGCATACATAATACGCCTTCATTTCCTACCTTAGCAAATTTTTCAAGCTCAGCACCTGGTCCTACAGGTGTTAAATCAATTTTGAAATCTCCTGTATGTACAATATATCCAAATGGTGTTTTAAATAAGAAAGCAAAAGAATCTGGAATGGAATGGGAAATTCTTGCGAAAGATAATTCGATTCCATCAAATTGATATACGAAATGAGATTTAAATTCGACAATTTGAGTTGAACCTAATAATTCAGGATAATCCTCTAATTTGTTTTCGATTAAATCAACTGTAACACCAGCTGCATATATTTTTGGTATTTTTACTTGTTTTAAAAGGAATGGAATTCCACCGATATGGTCTTCATGTCCATGGGTAATGAAAAGACCAACGATTTGTTCTTGATGCTCCTTTAAATATGTAAAATCTGGAATAACGTAATCTACACCAAGTAAATGCTCATCTGGGAAAAGAATACCAGCATCAATTACAAATAATTGATTTCTGAATTCAATACAATACATATTTTTTCCTACTTCACCCAATCCACCAAGAGCAAATATCTTAATGTCATCACGTGTTTTTTGCTTTTCCATAAAAATCTCCTTTCTTTTAAGTTTGAATCGCAAACTATATATCTCATTATATTATAATAAAATGCAAAAAGTAAAGACTTTTTATAAGTTTATACATTAATGAATTATTGGTCTAGTTTTGTTGTTTAATAATTATATAGCGATTAATTTTTTATTATGATATAATAAAGAAGTATTTTTTAGGAGGATTAGATATGAAAGCTAGTCAAATGATTATCGGAACTTTAAAGGAAGCACCACAGGAGGCTAAAATTGATTCTCATGTGCTTTTATTAAGAGCTGGTTTAATAAAGAATGAGGTTGCAGGTATTTATAATTATTTACCTACAGGCTTAAGATCTTTAAAAAAGGTTGAAAATATTATAAGAGAAGAAATGGATAAATCAGGTGGAGTTGAAATATTATGTTCAGCTATTCAACCAAAGGAATATTGGGAAGAATCAGGTAGATGGTTTAAGTATGGTCCTGAATTAATGAGATTAAAGGATAGACATGAAAGAGAATTCTGCTTAGGACCTACTCATGAGGAGGTATTTACTACCCTAATGAGAGATTTAGTTAAGTCATCTAAGCAATTACCTTTATTACCATATCAGATTCAAACAAAATATAGAGATGAATTAAGACCTAGATTTGGATTAATGAGAGGTAGAGAATTCATTATGAAGGATGCTTATTCATTCGATAAGGATGAAAAGGGCTTAGAGGTATCATATCAAAATATGTATGATTGCTACTCTAGAATCTTTACAAGACTTGGTCTACATTGGCAAGCTGTATTAGCTGATACAGGAAATATTGGTGGTAATGGCTCTCATCAATTTATGGCATTATCTGATATTGGTGAATCAGAAATTGTTTATTGTGATGAATGTGGATATGCAGCCGATGTTGAAAAGGCATCTATTAAGGAAATTGATTTAGATAATAGTGAGATGCTACCTTTAGAAGAAAAGGAAACTCCAAATCAAAGAACTATTGAAGAAATTTCAGGCTTCTTAGGAATTGATCCTAAAAAGACTGCTAAAACAATTATTTATCATGATTATGTAAATAATAAGCTAATCGCAGCTGTTATAAGAGGCGATAGAGAGATTAATGAAATTAAATTATGTAATGAATCAAATTCCAATGAAAACTATTTAGAGCTTGCAAAGGATGAAGAGATTTTATCATTAAATTCTATTCATGGCTTCTGTGGCCCTAAGGGATTAGAATGTGATATCTATATTGATATTGAGGTAGCTAATTCAAAGAATTTAGTTATCGGTGCTAATAAAAAAGATTACCATTATTTAAATGCAAATTATGGTAGAGACTTTAATGGTAAGGTTTGTGATTTAAAGAAGGCTGTTGCTGGTGATTTATGCCCTTGTTGCGGAAAGCCAATGAAGCAGGAGCGTGGAATTGAGGTTGGTCAAATCTTTAAGCTACAAACAAAGTATAGTAAAGCTATGAATTGTACATATGTTGATGAAAAGGGCCAAAATGTTCCTATGGTAATGGGCTGCTATGGTATTGGTGTAACAAGAACATTACAATCAATTGTAGAACAATATCATGATGAATTTGGTATTAAGTGGCCATTAAATGTAGCTCCATATCAAGCAGTAATTGTTCCAATTAATTATAAGGATGGGGCTCAAAAGAATCTAGCTGATGAAATTTATGAGACACTTAAGAAAAATGGTGTTGAGGTTGTATTAGATGATAGAGATGAGCGTCCTGGATTTAAGTTTAAGGACTGGGAATTAATTGGTGTTCCATTCATGATTGTTTGTGGTAAGAGAGCATCAGAAAATGTTGTAGAATTTAAGGTTAGATCTACAATGGAAAAAACTGAAAAGACAAAGGAAGATGCAATTTCATTTGTTTTAAATGAAATAAGAAATATTCAATAATAATTAAAAGCTTTTAATGATTAGAATTATTCTATGAATTAAAGGCTTTTTTCTATAATTAGTATTTAATTATATTTTTATTCATGCTATAATAATTTTTGGGATTTTTCTATATTTTTTTAATACGGAGGGGAAAAGTATGAAAAAAAGATATTTTGTTTTGGGAGCTTTTTTAGCTATGACATCACTATTTACACTTGCTTCATGTGGTGATGATGATAAGTCAAAGGCAGTTTTGGATTATAATGAAAATGAACTAACACAAAAGGTATATGACGAATATGCAAAGACAGTAACAAATGCTAATTATAATGATTTTTTATCGAATGTTATAAAGAAGGATCTAGGTGAGTATTTAGCCTACAACTATGGTAGATCAACAATCGAAATAGATAAGAATGGCACATTTATAAGTAAAGATATTGAGGTAACAGATTCTGATGGCTATAATATAGGAATTGTTGCTTATGTTAAAAATAATGAATGGAAAACATCAAGTGAAATAGTTTATGAAAATGACGCAATAATAGATCGAAGCTATGCGTATAATACTGACTTAAATGGTGATTGGATATATAAAGAAAAGAAAGAAACAACGTATAAAAACGGTGATAAAATATCTGATGCCGAATTTCTATATTATAAATCTGACTGGTATAAAACATATGAGAAGATTTATTTAAATGATGAATCATATATAGTATATGTTTTAAAGCCTGATGGTTCTATGAAAAAAATAGAAAAACAGGTTAATGATAATATTAAAACTACAATTTATTTTGAAAATGAAGTGAATTATAAAACTAAAGAAGAATATGTATATGATGAAAATCAAAATCGAATTGGTGAAAACTATTACGATTATGTAAATAATGATTGGTATACTGTTAAAAGAATTGAATATAGTACTGATATACAATTTAATGGCTATAGAGAATACTTGTATGAAAATAATAAATTGTATAATATATCACTATACCAAAAGTCTAGTGTAGCATCTCCTCAAAATTATAGAAAATTGGAAGAGATTTCTGTCGATTCCGATGGTACATATAAAACTAAAGTTGAGAACACATATGATTTTTATGATAATATTACAGAAACTAAAAACTATATTTATGAAAATGGTGAATGGGTTTTAGTAAATTAAAAATAAAAAAGCTTTTAATGATTAGAATTATTCTATGAATTAAAGGCTTTTTTGCGTTATAATTATCTAAAGAGGCGATATTATGGAAAATATAGAAAAATTAAAACAAGCAATTGATGAATGTAATAATATAGTAATTTTTTCGGGTGCTGGATTATCTACTAATTCAGGTATTCCTGATTTTAGATCTGCAGATGGTATTTATAATCAAAAGCTAGATAATCATTTTAGACCTGAGGAAATAATATCTCATTCCTTTTTTGTGAAGCATCCTGATATTTTTTATGAATTCTATTTTGATAAAATGGTTTATTTAGATGCTAAACCAAATAATGCTCATATTTATTTTGCAAAGCTTGAAAAGGAAGGTAAGGTAAAGGCAGTTGTAACTCAAAATATTGATAATTTGCATCAAATGGCAGGCTCTAAAAATGTAATAGAGGTACATGGCTCAACAGATAGAAATTATTGTATGAGATGTCATAAAAAATTTAATGCTAAAGAAGCATTAGAATTAAGCAAAAAGGATAAAAATCATATACCTTATTGTGATAAATGTGGCAATATGATTAAGCCTGATGTTGTTTTATATGAGGAATCATTAAATGAATCTGATATTGAAAATGCGATTGAATCAATTAGACGTGCTGATATGCTTATAGTTGTAGGTACATCTTTAACTGTTTATCCAGCAGCAGGCTTTGTTAGATATTTTAATGGCAAATATTTGGTATTATTAAATAAAAGCTATACACAATATGATGATATTGCAAATATAGTAATACATGATGATATTAAGAAAATAGTAGAAGAATTAAATAAATAAAAGAGGTGGCCTAGGCCACCTTCTTCATTATAAAATCGAATGCTACATTTAGTCTAGATTTCATTGAATCAGCTGAATTATCTAGATTTTGCTCATAATCTAAAATAAAATATTCAGCTTTTCCCTTTGAAATAGTAGATTGTAAATCATAAAATAGATTTTCTTCCTTATCAGTTGCGTTTAATCCTCCCTGATATAGGAAGATTTTTTTGGTTTTATCAAATCTTTGATCTAAATCCTCAAATAGTTTATGGTTACAATCTAATAAATTAGGATTAAAAATCATAGCTCCCTTATATATAGAATATGCATAAAGCATATATAAGGATAATATAGCTGAATCCTGATATCCTAATAAATAGATTTCATCATTGAATCTATATTTTGCTTTTAGCATCGGTAATAATTCATTTGTTATATATTCTGCATATATATTTGCCAAAGATGAATCAACAGTTTCTATATTTCCTTTATAATATGGGTTTAACTCAGATATTCTCCAATCAGGCATTTCATCTCTTGGAGCGTGTGGTGCGATAACAATAAAATCTCTATTTTCTAATTCTAATAAGGAATTAAAATCTATTATTCTTTTATCCTCATCTAGGAATTTAAAGAATAATTGTCCGTCAAATAAAATTAATAAAGGATATGTTTTATTTTCCTTATAATAATTTTTAGGAAGATATACTGATATTTTAATATTTCGTTTTATTGTTACTGCCCTGATTCTGAAACTATCTAACATGCTATCACCAACTTTAATTATATTATATAATTATTTCTTTTTCAATTTTATGATTTTTGGAATAAATTAACATTTATTAGCACTTAACACTTGACAGTGCTAACAAATGAAACTATAATTATTGTTGTACAGTGTTTTGGAGGTATTTTTATGGCAGAAAAGAAACAATTTAAAACTGAAACAAAAAAATTATTGGATATGATGATTAACTCAATTTATACTCATAAGGAGATATTTTTAAGAGAGTTAATTTCTAATGCGAGTGACGCAATTGATAAAAGACATTATTTATCTTTAACAGATGAAAAAATCCCTACAGCTGATTATGAAATTAAGGTAGAGGCTGATAAGGATAATAGAACTATCACTATTACTGATAATGGTGTTGGTATGACATTAGAGGAGCTAGAAAACAATTTAGGTACTATTGCTAAATCTGGTTCTAAGGAATTCTTAGAAAAGGTAGCTAATGAAAAAACACCTGATGTTGATATTATTGGTCAATTTGGTGTAGGCTTTTATTCAGCATTTATGGTTGCTAAATCAGTAAAGGTTGAAACTAAGAGTGTTCAAGATGGTAAGAGTCATGTATTTGAATCTGATGGATTAGAATCATATACAGTAGATGATTCAGATTATAATGAATATGGTTCTAAGATTACATTATATTTAAGAGATAATACTGAGGATGATAAATATGATGATTATCTAGATGAATATACTATTAAGGATTTAATTAAAAAGTATTCAGATTATGTAAGATATCCTATTAAGACTTGGGTTACTAAATATGATCCTAAGGATGACAAGGACGATAAGGATTCAGAGCCTAAGACACATTTAGAATTGGAAACAGTTAATTCAATGCTACCAATTTGGAAGAAGAATAAGAGTGAGGTTACTGATGAGGAATTAAATAATTTCTATAAGGCTAAATTTATGGATTGGCAGGACCCACTTGCAAGTATCTTTGTTAATGTAGAAGGTATGTTAACATATAATGCTTTATTATTTATTCCTAAGAAGGCTCCATTCGATATGTATGGAGATAAGAATGATAGAGGATTACAATTATATACTAAGGGTGTATTTATCCTTGATAAATGTAAGGATTTAATTCCAGAATATTTAAGATTCGTTAAAGGCTTAGTAGACTCTGCTGACCTACCTTTAAATATTTCTCGTGAAATGCTACAAGAGGATAAGGCAATTAAGAAGATTGCATCTAATGTAGAAAAGAAGATTTTAGCTGAATTATCTAGAATGCTTAAGAATGATAGAGCTAAATATGAGGAATTCTTTAGCTATTATGGATTAAATTTAAAGTTTGGTTTATATGAAAATTATGGTGCTAAGAAGGATCTATTAAAGGATTTAATTATTATGAAATCCTTAAAAGAGGATAAGCTTATTACATTTGAGGAATATGTAAATAATATGAAGGAAGGTCAAAAGGAGATTTATTATGCAACAGGTAAATCTAAAGAGGCCGTACTTGCTTTACCTCAAATGGATTTAGTTAAATCTAAGGATTATGATGTATTATTATTATCTGATGATGTAGATGAATTCATGATTCAAATATTAAAGAATTATAATGATAAAGCATTTAAGTCAGTTAATAATGATGATTTAAATTTAGTTGATGAGGAAGAAGCTAAGAAGATTGATGAACTTAAGGAAGAAAAGAAGGATTTCTTAGCTGCAGTTAAAGATTCTATTCCTGGTGTAAAGGATGTTGTATTATCTAAAAAGCTTAAGGATGCTCCATGCTGTGTAACTGCTGATGGTGGCTTGACATTTGAAATGGAAAGAGTATTAAGAGCTCAAAACAATAAGGATGTTAAGGCTGAAAGAATATTTGAGCTTAATCCTAACCATCCAGTATTTGCAAAGCTTGAGGGCTTAAAGGTTGCTGATAATGATGCATTTAAGAAATATACTAATGTTTTATATAATGAAGCATTATTACAAGAAGGTATCCTACCTGATGATCCTAAGGCATTTGCTGATATCTTAAATGAATTAATAATGAAGTAGGATTTATAAAATGGTACTAGAAATAGTATCATTTTTTTGTTAGATTTTTATAAAACTATAATTTAATTGGAATATTTCTTTTTTATAAATATAATTCTATGATAAAATTAAGTGTGCTTGAATCAAAACTTATATATGATTTATCTAAATCAATACCATCAGTTTTGATATTTGTTTTTTCGAAAAACTCAATATTAAGCATATAAAAAATCCTCCTTATTTTGTTATTAGATACACGCAATATCATTAACAATTCTCTGAGGATTTTTTTTTGTTTAATACTTAATTTACTTTAAAGCTTTTTGTATGCAAAAGAAAAGCTCAGCTTATGCTGAGCATTATATATTATTGGTCAATTGATGGACCTTCATAATTTTGATATGTTTCACCAGTTTCTTCGTTATATCCTTCATAAAGAGGAGTCATATCCATTTCATCATGCTTATATGAAATCTTAAGAAGAAGTGGAGTAACAAATGATGTTATAAGAATTAATACTAAAATAAATGGTTGAATAGAACCTGATATGATATTGTTATCGATACCCTTTTGAGCACAAATTAAGCAAACCTCAGCTCTACACATCATACCAACACCACATCTAAATGAATCCTTAAAGCTATATTTTGTAATCTTAGCACCTAATCCACATCCTAATAGCTTACCAGCTATTCCGGCAAAGATAAATGTTATACCAAATATTACAAATGTTAAATCCATTCCGTTTCCACCTGTGAAGCTAGACATTGAAGAAAGTCCAACTTTAGCGAAGAATACAGGAGTGAATAATAGCCATGCTGATGTATCTGTTTTTTGTTCAATATATTCAGTATCCTTCATCTTAGATAGAATTAAGCCTGCGAAGAAGGCACCTGTGATATCAGCAATACCAAATACATATTCAGCGATAAATGCATATGCAAAAGCAACTGCTAATGAGAATATTGCGATACGTCTATGATGGTCATATTTATTAGAAAGCTTTTTAAATATCATTCTAATAACTAAACCAGCACCTATTGCAAATACGAAGAATAAAATTGTTTTAACAAATACCATTATAATTTCAGATGAGGCATTTGAGCCACTACCAGTAGCTGCCTTATCTAATGATAATATAACAGATAGAATAATTACACCGATGATATCATCTAATATAGCAGCACTTACAATTGCTGTACCTATCTTTGTGTTTAGCTTACCTAATTCCTTTAATGCGGCAATTGTTACTGAAACAGAAGTAGCTGTTAGAATAACACCATAGAATAAATTTCTAAATACTGTTTTTGTTACTGTTGCCTCATCAGGTAATATTAAGCTTGCTAGATATCCTAAACCCATAGGAACCGCAACACCTAATGTTGTAATTACTATAGCTGCAAGACCAGTCTTTTTTATTTGCTTAACATCAGTTTCAAGTCCTGCACTAAACATTATTATAACAACACCAATTTCAGCTAATACCGAAACTCCCAATGTCGCAGACTTATTAGATAGGATTTTCCATGAATCAGGAAATGGTATTAGGGTTAGTGCTCCTAATATAACTCCTGTTAATAATAATCCTATAACCTGCGGGATTCCTATTTTCCTTGCTCCTATACTTAATAGCTTAGAAAATAATAATATTATCGCAATTGGTATTAATATTTTATATGCATCAAAATCAAATGTTTCAATTAGTTCTAAAAACATTTCTTTCATCTCCTTTAAAGCACAAATATAATTGTATCACTTTTGATATAAATAAACAAAATAAAATTCAGTTTTTTAAAAAAAAATTTAATTGTGTTATTTTTTCCAAAAAAAATTAAATGATGATATATAATTTCAAGTGAAATCAGGTGATAAGATGGAAGCTTCTAAAAGCTTGAAGCAAATTAAAAGAAGAAATATGATTTTAAGTGGAAATCTATGGAAAACCATTTTCATAATTATAGCTCCACTTGCTTTATATCAATTATTTAATTCTGTATATTCATTAATAGATGCGGCTATTTGTGCTCAAATATCAACTGATGCTCAAACTAATGTTGTAGCCATTAATCAAATTAAAAGCACTATTTCATCATTTGGAGCGGGCTTAGCCGCTGGTGGATGTGTATTAGTTGCTAGATATTATGGCGCTGGTGATGTTAAAAATGCTAGATATGCATCGTCTAATATGTTCTTTATGTCTTTAATATTAAGTGGTATTTTATGCTTAATATTAATTCCGCTTGCATATCCATTGCTAGAGCTATGCCAGGTTCCTGGTGCGGCAAATTCTGATGTATTAATGTATTTTATTTTACAATTAATAGAATTGGTATTTGTTTCATTAAATAATATATTTATTGGCTTAGAAAAGGCTAAGGGTAATTCTAAAATAATAATGTATTTAAATCTAATGGTATTATTCATTAAGATTGGATTAACATGTCTATTTGTATTTGGTATTGGTGGAGATTTAAAGAATATAATCTTTGTTGAGGTAGCAACTATTATTGCTCAAGGAACATTAACAGTTATTGGCTTAGTAATATTATTTGGTAAAAATAATATTTTAAGATTATCATTAAAAATGATTTTACCAAAGAAGAAATATGTTGTTCCTATTCTAAAGCTTTCTATACCTATTTTCTTAGGTAAATTTGTAATGTCATTAGGTAAGGTTGTAGTAAATGCTATGTGTGGTGCATATTGGAATGTAGCAACAGATGGATTAATTGTTGGTACACTAGGTGTATCTAATAATATGTGTGGCTTAATTACATCTCCTACTAATTCATTTGAAGAAGGAGAATCAACTATTGTTTCACAAAACCTTGGTAATGGTAATATGAAAAGAGCTATTAAAGCCTTTGTTGTTACTATTATAAGTGTTAGTGTTGTTTCATTAATTGGATATATATTGATGAGATTTATATTTATAAATCAATTTGTTGAATTATTTACATCTAGTGATGCTAAATCAGATGCCTATAAGGAAATGGTTAAGGAAATATTTGTTTATGATTCCTTGTCAATTCCTGCCTTAGGTGTTACTGCAGGTGTATTAGGATTGTTATATGGCTTTGGTCAAACTAAGCTTTCTACAATCTTAAATTTATCAAGAATTGGAAGTAGAATTATATTCTTATTAATTATCCATTCAATAAATCCTGATATGTCTCCTACATTATGTGCTGGCTTATCAATGGGTATTAGTAATACAATTATTCTAATTATTTCTGTTTTATTCTTAGTATTCTTCCTATTAAAAATTAAAAGAAAGGGCTATTTAGGTATGCATATGGATGATCCTGAGCCTGAGGTTTCTAAATTAGTTTTTGAGGATGAGAATGAAAAAAATAATAAAATAGATAATAATGAAGAATATGAAATAGAAAAAATAGAGCTTCAAATTGAACAAGAAGAAAAAAATGGCCCTAGTCAAAACTAAGGGGG
>DJXM01000080.1 GCA_002449755.1 Caryophanales bacterium UBA7004 | reverse complement strand
AATACCACCATTAATACCACCATTATTATTTGTTAGAGTCTTACCATTTGCGTTAACAATGGCATCATTAAATTCTGATCCCTTCATTGATACAGCATCAAAGCCTCTACCAAATTCAACACCCTTTACTCCACCAATTGAGAATAATAAATGAGAAATAGTTGATTCTAGTGAATCAAAATATGGTTCACCTAAGCCTACAGGCACATTATTAATCTTAATTGATACAATACCACCAATAGAATCCTTTTCTTCAGTTATTTTCTTTAATAAATCATGGAATTTCTTAGGATCAGTTTCACCACCTAAATTAATTAATTTAGTTTCAAATGAAACATTATTTAAAATCTTTTTAGCAACTACTCCAGCTGAAACAATACCTAATGTTAATCTACCTGAGAAATGTCCTCCACCTCTATAGTCATTATAAGAATCATATTTTTCCTTGGCTACCCAATCAGAATGAGATGGACGTGGATGCTTTACTAAATTAGAATAATCCTTACTCTTAGTATTCTTATTTAAGAATCTTAAGCATATAGGAGCTCCTGTTGTATAGCCATTGAATACACCACTATCAATAATAACTAAGTCTTCTTCGATTCTAGGTGTAGTACCAAGCCCACCTGATTTTCTTCTTCCTAAATCATTAGCAAAATCAAGCTCTGATAATTCAATACCAGGCTTTACTCCATCTAATACAACACCAACTCCACCACCGTGAGATTCACCAAAAATATTTACTTGAAATATACGTCCAAAATGATTCATATGGGCCTCCTATTATTTTCTTTTATGATATTCTTCTATTATATCATATTGAAAATCCTTTGATGATCTTAAAACACCATCAAAAAATTCTAAATAATATTTTTCTAATTCTTCATTAGATAAAATATCTAAATTCTTTTTCTTTATATCCTTTTCACGGCTTGAATCTAATACAGGCATATTATTTTCTAGCTTATATTTTGCCACCATTTTAACAGCTTCCATTCTCTTTTTAAATAAAGCTATCATTTCAGCATCAACCTGATTAATAATTCCTCTTGCCTCTTCAAGCTTATTCATATCTAACCTTGCCTCCTAATTGCTCAAAAACCTTCCAAAAATGAGGGAATGATTTTGAAACTGATGAAGCATTTATTATTTTTAATTCTCCATCCATTTTTAATGTTGCCATCGCGAATGCCATCGCAACTCTATGATCATTATGGGAATCAATCACTCCACCATGAAGCATATTAACTCCATCAATAATCATACCATCACTAAGCTCTGTAACCCTACCACCTAGCTTATCTAGTTCTTCCTTCATACATGTGATTCTATCACATTCCTTAATTCTTAATCTTGAAGCATTAATAAATTCACTTTTGCCATTTATTAATGAAGCTAATACTGTTAATGCAGGTCCTAAATCAGGAGATTGTGAAAAATCGATAGTGGCACTATGAGGATTTTTTTCAGTTAATACTAAATCACCATTTATAAATGATGTCTTAAATCCAAAATCCTCCATATCCTTCAATATCTTTTTATCTCCCTGATGTGATTTTTCACTCATTGCCTTTAATTTAATATCAGCACCTAATGCATCAGCAACTAGGAAAAATGCTGATTGAGAATAATCTCCCTCAATCACATAATCTGAAGGCTTATATTCCTGATTACCCTTAATATAAAATTCCTGATAATTTCTATTTTCTATTTCAATACCAAACATAGCTAATATATCAATAGTTAAATCAATATATCCCTTAGATTCCATTTCAGTTGTTATATGAATAATTGAATCTCCATCTAATAAAGGTAAAGCATATAAAAGTCCTGTAATAAATTGAGATGAAATATCTCCTCTTACATTAAATTCACCGCTTTTTAATCCACCCTTAACCTTAAGTGGAAGATAATCCTCTCCACGCTCATATTCAATTTTTTGCTTATCAAATATTTCTAAAAATGTATCTAGTGGTCTTTTAACTAAATGGTTATGACCTACAAATGTAATTTCTTCACTATTAACTAAAGCAATAGGAATCATAAATCTAATTGTAGAACCACTCTCATTCGCATCAATTACTTTTTCAATTCTTTTAACATTAGAGCCTTCAATTATTAAATAATCCTCGTGCTCCTCTATTTTAGCTCCACATGCTCTCATAGCATTAATTGTAGCCTTAATATCATTAGAATATAGCACATTAGATATCTTACTTTTACCTTTGGCTAAAGACGCTGCGATAATAGCTCTATGAGATAAGCTTTTAGAAGGTGGGATAATAACACTACCCTCTAATTTATTAGGAGTAATAATAACATTCATTATAATTTCTCCTTTATTTCTTCTTCAGTTAATTTATAAATAGTATATTTACCAAGCTCACTTAAAAATATAAAATTAATAGTTCCTGCAATATTTTTCTTATCGTAGAATGTTTCCTTTAAATATTCCTTATAATCATATTCAACAGTTGGTAAATTATATAATTCTAATATCTTCTTTATTGTAGGGTAACAATCAGCAGGTGTAACACCTAAATCAATACCCATTTTTAATGCCATAAGCATACCTATCGCAACTGCCTCACCATGCTTATATCCATATTTCATTTCAATAATATGACCAAATGTATGACCAAAATTTAGGCTCATTCTTTCTCCAGTATCGAATTCATCTAATTCAACTACCTTCTTCTTAACAGATAATGATTCAACAATAATATCCTCATTAATCTTAGGCTTATCTAATAATAAATCTAATAATTTTTTATTACCAATAGCACCATGCTTAATTAATTCGCCCATACCATTATTAAATTCTCTATCATCTAAGGTATTTAATGTAAGTGGATCAATTAATACTCTTAAAGGCTGCTTAAAGGCACCTAAAATATTCTTTCTATTATAAAAATCAATTGCAGTCTTTCCACCAATAGATGAATCCATTTGTGATAAAAGTGAAGTAGGAATTCCAATATATGGAATACCTCTATATAGGCTTGCGGCAACAAAACCTGTTAAATCACCTATAACTCCACCACCTAAGGCAATTAACAAATTATTTCTTCTTACATCCTTCTTTAGCAATTCCTCACAAACATAAACATAATATTTTAATGTTTTAGATTCCTCTCCATGAGGAATAACAACATAGTCAACATTATATCCACCTAATGAATTAATAACCTTTTTTAAATATAGCTTTTCTACTATATCATCAGTTATAATAAATATTTTATTTCCCTTATATACATCAGAAATATATTTCCCTACATTATCTAATAAGCCATTTTCAACAATAATTTTATATGGATTATTTTTTAATTCGATATTTAATTCTTTCATTATTTATCCATTTCCTTTCTAATCATTGTTGAATTAATGAATATTTCCTTAAGCTTTTCTCTATCATCATTTTTTAAGGCATTCTTTAAATTATCTAATTCATGCTCAAATGTTTCAATATGATTTAATAAATTATCCTTATTCTCTAAGAATAATTCACTCCATAATACCTCATTTATTTTAGCAATTCTTGTTAAATCACGATATGAATCACCAATATAATATTTAGTATCCTTATCCTTATCGCTATTAACTAGTGATACAGCAATAGCGTGAGTTAATTGAGATGTAAATCCGATTACATTATCATGCTTATTACAATCAATAACATGGATTTTACCAAATCCTAAATCCTTACCTAGCTGCTTTAATATTTCAATTGCATATTGCTTAGAATTTTCAGTTGTAGTAATTAAATAATTAGCACTCTTAAAGGAAACCTCCTTTGAATAATTGACACCACTCTTTTCACGTCCTGCCATAGGATGATGTGATACATATGATGCAGGTAATGCTAGCTTTTCAGCTTCATATATAAATGAATTTTTAACTCCAGAAATATCAGTAATAATTTGATTTTCATTAAAATATTTTGAATATTTTTTTAAAAAATCAATAATCAAATTAGGATATAATGCTAAAACAATAATATCTGATTTAGCAATAAATAATTCAGGCTTTGCTGAACCATCATCGATAAAACCATTAAATATAGCATACTCAATAGATTTCTTATTTATATCAGTACCATATACCTTATATCCTTTATTTTTTAGCTTATATGCATAAGCTCCGCCCATTAGGCCTAAACCAACAATTAATACTTTCATTTTGTGGCTCCTTTTAAATAAAAAAACTAGATAAATTTTAACATAATTACTATCTCTTTTCAATAAAGAGAGATTCTATTATTTTAGAATAAAACCAACAATTAAAGAATTTATTCCATATAAATTTCCATAATAGGCAGGCAATACCTCTTTTACTATTTTACATTTATCCTTTATTCCCTTAATTTTTCTTTCTAAAAGATCAATATATTTAGAATATTCATTAGTATATAAAATAAATGGAATAACATCTGCATTATTAATTTCAATAGTTAAGGATTTAATTAAATAATCGAATGGGTACCTATTCTTATATTTTTTTATTGGCATAATTCCATCCTTATTACAATCATATAATAATCCTCTTCTGATATTTAAAATATCCTCGTCATATTCTATTTTAGAAATTGAAGGCAATAAATCCTTATCAGGTGTAAAAATATAAAATTTAAATCTATCCTCTATATCATTTAATGTTCCCTTTAATATTTCTATATCTCCTGTTTCCTTAAATGTCTTATTAGCCTCTAATAAAGCATAATCAAGTGGATATAGTAATAATTTAGTTTTAATTAATGTTATATTTAATTTCTTTCTATCCTCAATAAGCTTTTCAATCAATTCTATTAATTCATATTCATTATCATTAATAACAAATACAATTACATCGATATTATTTCTAATTGCCTTTTCAATTCTTTGAATTAAGGAATCATATGACATTGTCTTAAAATTAGGCTTAGCTAATGAATCATTTTTTAATCTAATATAAAAATCATAATCGTTTAATTCATTAAAATCCTCATATTTTTCATAAGGATAAAATTCAATAATATCATTCAAAACCTCAATAGATGAATCATGTCGAATATAATTAAGATTTGTTTTACTAGATATAAAAATCCTTGTTTTCATTAGAATCACTCCCTTATTCTCTATTTTATCATAGAGAAAAGGGAAAAGCCCTATTTTTATTAAAAATAGGACTAGTTTTTAAAATTCTTAAATTGACTATCATACATATCCTTATATGTGTCACATGACTCATATAATTCATGATGCTTACCAACACCTACAATATTACCATGATCCATAACAATAATTTCATCAGCATCCTTTATTGTTGATAATCTATGAGCAATAATAAATGTTGTTCTCTTTTTAGATATAACATGCATTGCATTTTGAATTTTAGCCTCAGTTTCAGAATCAATATTAGCTGTTGCCTCATCTAAAACTAGGATTGATGGGTTTCTCAATATGATTCTTGCGAAGCATATTAATTGCTTCTCACCTAAGGATAGGTTTTCACCCTTAAATGAAACTGGTGCGTTAATATCATTATTATTCTTAATTAATAAATCCTCAGCTCCAACCTGAATTAAAGCATTTCTAACATCTTCATCCTTATAATCTCTTTCTAATGTAACATTAGATTTTATTGTACCAGCAAATAATGCAGGAGTTTGAAGCACTATACCCATGTTTTCACGATATGATTGCTTATTATAATTTTTAATTTCATATCCATCTATTTTAATACTACCGCTTTGATAATCATTATATCTTAATAATAAATTCATTAATGTAGATTTACCAGCACCAGTTGCGCCTACAATACCTACAGTCATACCTCTTTTAGCCTTATATGTAAAATTCTTTAATATAGGAGTATTAGGTACATATTCGAAGCATACATCCTTAAATTCAACATCACCAGCTAATTTAGGAGATAACTCTCCTTCTGTAGTCATTGTATCATTCATCTCATCGATAAATAAATAACAACGAGTCGCACCAACCATCGCATCCTCAAGCTCATTTAAGCTATCAAAGATAGTTGTAAATGGATTAATCATTTTATCTAGGTTTTCCACTAATGCCGCTACTAAGCCAATTGTTAATACTGCACCACCAATAGATATTGATTCAAATCCTAAATACATAAGTAAGGCAATTTCAGCTAATCTTTTTAGGAATTGCAACAATTCAAATCCAAAGGCATTGTTTAGCTGCTGAGCCTTTCTTTCATTAGTAACATAATTCCATGTTAAATCATTATATTCCTTATTAATATCAGCTTCCTTATTGAATACCTCAATAATCATGGCTCCACTGATATTTTCATTAAGCTTTCCAGTAATTCTAGAGCCTATTTCTCTTGTATTAACAAAATATTTATGAACCCACTTACGATAAATTGTAATCCATAAAATTAGGATAGGTACTAAGCCTAATATTATTAAGCCTAGCATTGGCTCCATAATGATTACACCAGCATAAACAATTACAATATTTATAATAGCATTAAATATTTCAAACATTTTAACATAGAATATTCTAATACCATTAGAATCAGACGTTATTTTAGCAACTATTTTTCCATCAGGCTCTAATGAAAAATAATCTACAGGTAATAAATTTACCTTATACATAGCATCTTCTCTTATTCTTTTTTCGATTCTCATACCAGTTAGGTTATTAACAAACTGGAATAAATATCTAACAATGAATAAGATAACAACAATACTACCATATAAAATAAGCATTTTAATTACCATATCGTAATTAGATGCAGGTAAGAATTTATCTAATATTGATTTAGTAATAAATGGAGTACTAGCAGATAAAACCGCAGTCAAAATAGTTAAAATAAATGTTAATAAAACTAATTTATATTCTTTTTTGATATATGGAAGAGTCTTACCTAAAAGTGCCTTCTTCTTCATGACATTTTTCTTAGATGCCATTAGAATCACCTTCTTCCATCTTCTGTGATCTATATTGCTTAGCATACCAGCCATTTAAAGCCATCAATTCCTGATGATTTCCACGTTCTTTAATTTGGCCCTTTTCCATAACAATAATCATATCAGCATGCTCAACAGCACTCATTCTATGGCAAACAATAATATTTGTTTTGCCACTTCTATATTTTTTTAAATTAGAAATAATATTAGCCTCAGTCTTACCATCAACAGCAGATAATGAATCATCTAATATTAATATATCAGCATCTCTAAGTAGAGCTCTAGCAATACCTAATCTTTGCTTCTGGCCGCCTGATAGGGTAACACCATATTCACCAACAATAGTATTCAATCCATCAGCTAAATAAGAAACATCCTTATTAAAATCAGCAAGCATAATAGCATTATTAATATCCTCTACACTAGGATTATTCTTTCCCATAGCGACATTATCTAAAACACTTCTTGAAAATAATACATGCTCCTGAGGAACATAGGCAACATGCTTTCTAATGCTTTCCTTATTATAGCTTTCAATAGGTAAATCATTAATAAATATACCATTATCCATAGTTGGATATTGTCTTACAAGCATTCTTACTAATGTAGATTTACCACTACCAGTTTTTCCTACAATACCAATAGTTTTACCCATACCAATATTTAAATCAACATTTTTAACAACATATTTTTCCTCATTAGGATATTTAAATGAAAAATCCTTAAAATTAACTTCCTTTAAATCAGATAATTCTAAATCACCACTATTAATCATAGTATTAGAATTATAAATTTCATTTAATCTTTCAGCAGAAATTAATGATTGATAGAAATTATTAATCATATTACCAATTCTAGTAAGTGGAGTTTGGAATAATCCTAAATACATATTAAATGTAACTAAATCAGATAATTCAGTTATATAGCCAGCATAATAAAAATAAGCACCAAGACCGAAGCATATTAATGTTGATATAGCAACAATAAATTGAAATAGAGGCTGAAATATTACATTAATTCTTAAATTTTTAACCTCAGTTTCATAGGCAACCTTGCTATATTTTAAATTCTTTTCATAATTCTCTTCTTCCTTTGAATATGCTCTAATAGTTCTTACATTAGTAATGCTTTCAAGAACTACATTACTCATTTCAGCATTCTTTTCTCTAACTATTTTCCAATTTCTTTGTACTCTTGCCTTAAGTAAAATATTAGCAATTAAAATTGAAGTTAAAGGTATAAAGCAGCATACAGCAAGTATAGGATTAATTAAAATCATAGCAACAAATGTTACAACTACAGTTAATAATTCCACAAATATATTTAATAATCTATTACCAGCACTAAACTTAACCTGATTAATATCACCTAATGCTCTAGATAATAAATCTCCAGATTGGAATCTTTCAAAGAATGTTCCATCCTGCTTTAAAATACTATCCATATATCTTTCATGAAGCATATGATAAATAGATGTAGTTAATAAATTCATGCAGTCTCTTCTAATTATTTGAACTCCATATATAGCTATAGCAATAGCTAAGAAAGGAATTAAAATATCAAAGATTAGGAAATCCTGAGTTACTATTCCTTTTTCAATTCCACTAGTTAAATTACCTACAATTCTTGCAGGAAATAGATTTAATACAGCAATAGTTATACCAAAAAATAAAACAAGAAGGTACTTCCACCAGTTTTTCTTTATAATCCATGTAACACTTTTTATAAATTTAAACATAGCAATTCCCCCTTTTCCTACTAAATTAATTATAATTATAATTAGGTTATTTAATTTTTAAAAGGAAAAAGTATCACAAAATAAAAAGAGAGAGGTAATCCGTTTGGATTACCCCTCAACTATTTTACTTACCGCGTTAAGGATTAAGCTTCAGCCTTTCCTTCCTTCTTACGATAAATTACTAATACTACAACAGCACCTAATAATATTACACCACCAACTACACTTAATCCAATTGTCCATGTTGTTGAAGTCTTGTTCTCATTTTCAAGCTTTGTATATTGAGCTTCTGCTTGAGTTAATGTCTTAGCATTTGTTACTAATGCTTTTTCCTCATCAGA
>DJXM01000004.1 GCA_002449755.1 Caryophanales bacterium UBA7004 | reverse complement strand
TCATATGTTTCATTATCCATAAATACATATGATTCACCTGAATTGTAAATATATTGCATAGGACGCTTTTCGATGAAGCATCTCTTGAATGCTGAATCAGAACCCTTTAATGCTGTTTCTAAAACTGCACCTGTTCTCATATCCTTCATCTTAACTCTAACATATGCAACCTTATTTTGTAATACATGCATGAATTCGATAATTTGCATTAGCTTTCCATCATATTCAATACATACACCATTTTTTAAGTCATTAACCTTAATCATTTTCGTATTCTCCTTAATAAAATATAAACCTTTATTATTTTACTGAATAATGCTTATTTTGTCAATTTTAATTATATTAATTATGTTATATAATTATACCGGTGAATAGATATGAATGATAAATTTGAATTAATTCCAGCCTTCTTAAATGATTTATTAGATAAGGAATATGGGCTAGAATTAAAAAATAAAATAATTGAAGGATATAAAATAAACAGATTAACCACCCTAAGAGTTAATACATTAAAATCAAATAAAGATTATATAATCAATTATTTCAATGAAAATAAAATCGAATACAAATTAAGTGAAATAGAAAATTCATTTATTTTATCAAATAAAACATCTAAGGATTTATATGAAACAGATATAGTTAAAAATGGATTAGTATATCTACAAAGCCTATCTAGTATGCTTCCTGCAATCTATTTAGATGCAAAAGAAAACGAGGATATACTAGATATGGCCGCAGCCCCAGGAGGAAAAACAACTCTAATTGCTGCCCTAACTAATAATAAGGCTCATATTACTGCAGTTGAAATAGATAAAATAAGATGTGATAGATTAAAATATAATATTTTAAAGCAAGGAGCCTCTTCTGTTTTTGTTTTAAATACTGATTCTAAAAGATTAGATGATTATTTTTCATTTAATAAAATATTGCTAGATGCTCCATGCTCAGGATCAGGCACATTATATTTAAATGAAAAATCAAAAATAAAAATCTCTAAGGAATTAGTTAATAATTCAGCAAAACTACAGGCTGAATTATTAAAAAAGGCTTTAAAAATATTAAAGCCAGATTCATATATGATTTATTCAACTTGTTCCATTTTAAAGGAAGAAAATGAAAATGTATTAAATAAAATATTACCATTATATAATTGTGAAATAGTAGAATTAGATTCAAAGAATTTACCAACACTTCCTTCTACTATTAAAGGTGTAATAACAGTTATGCCAAATGAATTATATGAAGGCTTCTTTATTGCAAAAATACACAAGATAAAATAACAAAAGAGAGTTCAATGGACTCTCATTTTTTCTTGTTATTACATATAAAATTTAATGTTTTTTCATATTTAGCATTAATAATACCATCAAAGCTAAATGCTTCACCATCACCATTATATAAGCCTTTATTTGCCACTATTTTAAAATTATCTGTATAATATTTATTCTTAGTATATCCAAAGAATAAATATAATGCTAGCTTTAATAATACAGATATTTTAAATCCTCTAAAGCCTATAATTGTTAGCTTATCACTCTTTTTAACATTATATCCAGCAAAATGATCAGTATTAAGAGCAAATAATAAATAATAGGTACCTACTAATTTATCATCAATATATAAATTAATATTTTGTCTTTTATCCTTAAAGAATAATTTAATACCCTCTAAATAATATGATAAGGGTCCTAATCTTTTCTTTTTTATAAAGGAATTTGAAGCACAATATCCTAATGCCATTGCATATATAAAATAATTATCATTAATTTTATAAATATCATGGCTTTGATATTTTTCTGATTCTAATAATATTTTTAATGTCTTTTTGATGTTCTTCTTCATTCCTAAGGATTTACCCATATCATTCATAGTACCAGCTGGAATAATTGCGATTTTAGGGCTGTAATTTAATTTACAAACACCACTAACTAGTGCATTGATAGTTCCATCTCCACCAATACCTAAAAAGATATCATATTCTTCCCTTAAATTAATAATATAATCCTTTATTAATTCATTTTCCTCTAGCTTATGAACACTAACATCATATTTTTGACTTAAGGTATTTTTAATATTATCTATTTTCTTTTGGATTTTACCCTTACCACTTTTAGGATTATAAATAATTAATAATTTCATATTAGCTATTTAAGAAATCATCAAACTTCTTAATGTCAGTCTTCTTACCAACACAAACAACTACATCGCCCTTTTCGAGCTTGTCTGTACCTCTAGGAATATAGAATTTTTCACTCTTACCTTCCTTCTGAATACCAACGATATTAATACCAAATTGATTACGTAAATCTAATTTCATTAATGTCTTATCAACATTAATACCTACATTTACATTAACAAGCGCATAGCCCGCACCTAATTCCTTATAATCAAGCATTGTATCACTCATAACCTGGTTAGCTAGTGAAATCGCACTGGCAACCTCAGGAATGATAATATCAGAGGCTCCAATAAGCTCATAAATTTGCTTATATTCCTCTTTATCAGAACGAACTGTAATTTGAGGCACACCTAATTGCTTCAAATTAGTAATAGTTAAAATTGAATCCTGTAAATTATTACCAATGGCAATAATTGCATGGTCAATTGACTTAATATCAAGCTTTTTTAACGCAAGCATATTTGCAGTATCACAGGCTACGCAGTTAGGAATCTCACTATACATAACCTGAACTGTATCAATATTTTTATCAACAGCTAAAACCTCAGCATTCATAGAAACTAATGTTCTAGCAATATATGATCCGAAACGACCAAGACCTATAACCATAAAAAATTTCTTTTTCATCCTATAATCACATTCTCCTCCGGATAACCAATTGGTTCCTTAAAATCGGCCATCCAATTTTTGTTTACTACGTTAATAACTGTTAAAGGACCTAAACGTCCAAATAGCATTACGAAGCATAAGAATAATTTATTAAATATACATAATGAGCTTGTTATACCCATTGTAAGACCAGTAGTCGAAAAGGCAGAAACTACCTCAAAGAAAATCTCCTGAAATCCCATTGGGTTTCCAGCTACAGATTGCGCAACTGAAACAACAAATGTAGATACAACAACGAAAATTACTGAAATATTAACTAGCACGAATGCTTTAAATATAGCACTATCAGCTATACTTCTTTTAAATAGCTTAGTTTTTTTACCAACAGCATAATATCCAATAGTAATACATATAATCGCAAATGTTGATGTCTTAACACCACCACCTGTAGAGCATGATGATGCACCTATCATCATAAGTAAAATCATAATTAGATATGTAGCTGAATGATTTGCAAGTGTTGAGCAATCAAATGTTGTAAAGCCTGCAGTACGACATGTAACTGCTGCGAATAATGATTGTAAAACAGATAAATCTAGGTATGTAAGCTTAATTAATACTGTACCAAGTGTTATTAGCATTAATGTAACAACTAATGTCATCTTAGTATGTAATGATAGCTTACGCCATCTTCTTTTTCTTAATACATCATCGATAACTATAAAGCCAATACCACCAAGCACAATCATAACAATTGTTGTAATATTTAAAATTAAATTATCTGCGTATTCAATCATTGATGTAGCGCCAGGGAAAATATCAAATCCTGCATTATTAAATGAGGCTGCGCTATGATAAAGGCTAACTAATATTGCCTGTCCCCAATCACCATTAGTTATTTTTATTATTGGAATCAAATTTATTCCAGCACATATTATCTGAATTGAAAATGATATAATAATAATCTTTCTTACAAGAGTAATAACTCCATTCGTACTAGATTGATTTAAGGCCTCTCTTAGCATGAATGAGCTACCAACACCAATTCTAGCACCCAAAATAGTAAAAAAGAATACAGCTATTGTAATAAATGATAAACCACCTATTTCAATAAGCACTATCATTGTTATTTGTCCAAACATCGTATAATCGGTGGATGGGTTAACAGTACCAAGTCCAGTAACACATACACATGATGTTGACATAAATAACGAATTTACAAATCCATGTGATTGTCCTGTTGTAGAAGCAAAGGGCATTGCTAAAAACAAAGTACCAAGTAAAACAACTCCTACAAATGACAAAATGATAATAGTGTATGGAGAGATTCTTCTTTTCATAAAATCACCTATCCTAAACTAAAAATCAATAAGATTATACCATATTATTTTACATAGCACAAAAAAAATGACACATTACATTGTGTCATAATTTATTATTCAAGTGGAATTCTCTTACTTATAGCAATAGCTAAAGCACCATCACCAATATGGCAAGATACAGAAAGTGAAAGTGGATAAGTACCTGTAACACTTAATCCTAAATCCTTTACAGCCTCATTTACCTCTTTAGTAAATTTTTCAACTTCCTTAGTATCAGTACCAGAATATACAGTATATAAATCTAAATCATCAGTTCTACCATTTATATCCTTTAAATATCCTGTAACAAAGCCTCTAATACCATCAATCATTATTTCCTTAGCATTTTCAACGCTTCTATTTCTCATACGATATTTATCAAGCTTATCACCTTCAATAATTAAAATAGGCTTAAGCTTTAATAATCCACCTAAGGCAGCGGCAGTTGCGGTAATTCTTCCGCCCTTCTTTAAATATTCTAATGTATCAACCATAATGAATATATCTGATTTATCAGCATATTCCATTAATTTATCGCTGATTTCCTTTGCGCTAAAGCCTTTTTCAGCTAAAGCCTTAGCCTCAAGTGCGCTAGATAGCATAGTTACAGAAATTCTCTTATTATCAATGACATATACCTTATCCTTATATTCATCAGCTAAAGCAGCAACTCTTGCTGATTCACAAGATTTAGATAATCCTGATGACATAGGTATATAAATAACTGCTTCATTTTCCTTTAATAGCTCATCCCAAACAGATGTTACATATCCAATTGAAGGCTGAGATGTAGAAACATTAGCACCATTTAATAGCTTTTCATAAAACTTCTCCTGAGTTAATGTAATATCCTCTAAATATTCCTCTCCATCAATAAAAAATGGCATAGGAACTACAGTAATGCCTAACTTTTTAGCATTATCCTGTGTTATACCACTATTACTATCAGTCATTATTGCAATTTTAGACATACGTAATACCTCCACAAACAAATGAAATATATCATATTTTTATACTATAGTCAATCAAATAATATATCACATTATGACATATTATTCATCTTTATGCTCAATTTGAAGTATATCTACATCTCTTACTTTAATAGAGGCATTAATTGAACCCTTCTTCTTAGATCTTTTATTATTAAAAGATGTACCAATAAATACTAATCCTAAAACAATTAATACAATACCAGATGTAATAACTATAACCTTAAACATAACATCAAGCATATTTAATGTTAAGAAAAATCCAATCATATATAAAATGATTTCTTTTTTAAATTGCTCAAAATGCTTCTCCTCAAAAATAATTCTTATAGTAGGTAATATCAATAGAAATGCTCCACAAATAATAGACATTACAGTTCCATGGAATGGAATATAAAATACACCAAGACCAACACCTATTATTCCTGATAAAAACATTAAATTTCTTTTCTTATCAAATCCTAAATTATATAAAGATAATATAACTGCTGGTACATTAAATACAATCATTCCTATACCAATAATTACACAAAGGAATTCTCTAAAAAAATCGTAATAGAAAATACCAAATACGATAAATAATATACCTACTATTATTAAAATACTACCGATAATAATATTTTTATTACGATTATTCATAAATTCCCTTCCTTATTTCACAAATTCATCTATTGCCTTCTTTAATCTAAATCTTTGCTTATCAGGCACTAAATCAGAATTAAATAATTTCTTAAATTCATTTGCATTAAGCCATCTATAATCTATTGTTTCACCATTTTGTAATTTTACATCATCAAGCTCATTATTAGTTTCTGCAGTAAATGTAAAATATAGCATATGATTACCAAATGTTTTATATCTATAATTTAAATTAAAAATATCTAATCCAGTTTCTTCCTTAACCTCTCTTATAGCTGCCGTAACTAAATCCTCATTATAATCTAATGCTCCACCAGTTATTTCATAAAATCCTGGATATGTTTCCTTATTTAAATCTCTTCTTGTTACTAAATATAAATTATATTTAGCATTTTTTATTATTATATCAACAACACCTACATAGGTATTTGGAATATGTGCTTCTCCTCTATATGTTTTAACAGTTAGCCTATTTCCATCTGAATCAAAGCGCTGGACTATTTCCTTAGTTTTTAAATAGTCCTCTCTTTTTAGTATATAATATTTTGACGGTTTT
The DNA here is from genome assembly GCA_002449755.1 of Caryophanales bacterium UBA7004. Lineage (GTDB taxonomy): Bacteria > Bacillota_I > Bacilli_A > Acholeplasmatales > Anaeroplasmataceae > Anaeroplasma. The sequence goes on along the minus strand of DJXM01000004.1, from coordinate 4,058 downwards.
TTCTCACCATTTATTGTTTTATAAATAATATCCTTATAAAAGCTTAATTTATTTTTAATAATAACTCTTTTACTTCTATCATTTTCAATAAAATGGCCTGATGCTACATAATCTAGCTTTAAATCTAATAAAAGCCATCTAATGACCTCTCTTATAGCCTCAGTCATTATGCCCATACCCCAGTAATCCTTTGATAGGACATATCCCAATTCTATACCATTTAATCCATCTAATTCTACCTTTGGCTTTTGTAATCCAATAGTACCAATCATTTTATTATTTTCTTTATATACAATCGCAAATTCAGTATTTGATTCAACCATTTTACTTAAAATAGCTTTACTTTCATCAATGCTTTTATGATGATTCCACCCAGCACATTCACCAACACCTTCAATACTTGCATATTCATAAAAATCATTTAAATCGCTTATAGCTAATCTTCTTAATATTAATCTATAGGTCTTTAAATACGTTTCATTAACATTTATCAAATTCCCTCATACTCCTCTTTGATAGCTAAAAGCTCAAAATATCTATCAGTCTTTTCTTCAATTATACTAGCTAATTCATCTATTTCATGCTGAATATCCATAAGCTTAGTATAATCAGTTGTGCTTATTTTAATTTCTTCATTTAATTTTTTTAATTTATCCTCTAAGCCAGGAATTTCTTCCTCAAGCCTATTTAATTCATTTCTTTCCTTTACAGGCATTTTATTTTTAATTCTAGGCTTAGCATTCTTTTCATTAGATATTTTATTATCAGATGTTTTATCTAAATATTCAGAAAATGAATCTAATGTTTTTTCAATAGTACCATTTTTAAATATAAATAACATATTACATATCTTATCTAAGAAATATCTATCATGAGATACAGTTAATACAGGACCCTTAAAATCCATAATATAATCCTCTAAAACCTCTAATGTATATAAATCTAAATCATTAGTAGGCTCATCAAATAATAATATATTAGGATTTTTAACTAAAACCTTAATTAATTGTAATCTTCTCTTTTCTCCACCTGATAGCATCTTTACCTTAGAATATTGTAATTCCTTAGGGAATAAAAATCTTTCAAGCAATGTAGATGATGTAATTACACCATCTAATGTTTCAATTACAGATTGCTCCTCATTAATATAATCAATTACTCTAATTTCAGGATCAATCAATTCTAGGTTTTGAGAGAAATAGCCAATTCTTAATGTATCACCTAATATTAATTCACCAGAATCAAGCTTTTCTAATCCCATTAAAATCTTAAATAGAGTAGATTTACCAGCTCCATTATCTCCAACAATTCCTATAATATCATTTCTATTTAAATCAAAGGAGAAATCCTTAAATAAAACCTTATCTCCAAATGATTTAGAGCCATTCTTTAATGATATTAGCTTCTTACCTAAATAAGTATTAACACTATTAAATTCAATTGATTTATGCTCATTAAATTTAACATCAGTCATCTTTTCAAATCTTTCAATTCTAGCCTTATTTTTAGTACGTCTAGCCTCTACGCTTCTTCCCATCCATTCAGATTCAACCCTAAGAATAGATTTAAGTTTTTTCATAGCCTTGTTTTCATCTTCTATTCTTTTAGCCTTTAATCCTAAGAATAAATCATAATTACCCTCGTATAGATAAACCTTACCAAAATCTAGCTCCATCATTTTGTTACAAACCTTTTGTAGAAAATATCTATCATGAGTAACCATTATTAAGCCCTTTTTCCATTTAATTAGATATTTTTCTAGCCATAATATTAAAGCATTATCCAAATGGTTTGTAGGCTCATCTAATATTAAAATATCACATGGTGTAACTAATACCTTAGCGATAGCTAATCTTTTTCTTTCACCACCACTAAAATTTATAGGCTTAATAGATGAATCATTAAAGCCTAGCTTAGATAAAATAGAATTAACCTCATAATCTAAAATAGGATTTTCCTTAGTAGAATCCTTCATAATAATATCAAATAAAGACATTGATTCATCAAATTTAGGATCCTGTTCTAAATAATTAATTCTCATTCCACCACTTTTAATGATTTTTCCGCTAATAGGCTTTTCAATGCCTAAAATCAATTTAAGCATTGTAGATTTACCAGTACCATTAACACCAACAACACCAATCTTATCAGTATCAGTAATAGAAAATGATACATTATCTAATATTTTTCTTTCAATATATTTAAATGAAGTATTTTCAAAAGTAATGTTCATAATATCTCTCCAGTTTAGTATTATAACATTATAAAAATAAAAACCATATAGGAATTTAAACCTATATGGCAATTATTAGATTATTTAGACAAGTTAAACTGTGAAAATTAAGACTCACCTGTTTTTTTACTAAAATAAGATATTTTATTAGGCAAAATAATCAACGTAAACCAATAATTCCTGTCAAATATTTATATATTAATCCTTAGTCATTGAACATTATTTGACATAAATTATGCTAGGGTACGAATTAAATTATTCAAATTATAAAATATATGTTATAATTACTTTAATAGGATATCGAGGTGTTAATATGAAAAATAGCGAATTATTTTTGGAGGAGCTAAAGGCTACTGCCCAAAATCAAGAGAACCAAAACGCTCTAAATAAATTAAATAACACTGAATTTCAAAAATCATTTAATGAAGTAATGGGTGTATTAGATGAGCTAGGATTACATTTGAATAATTCCTTAATCATCCCAAATCAGCAAAAGGAAATTTATTGTAAAATATCAAGCGCCCTAATTAGAAACTTTTTTACAGTTTATTATGTAAACATTCAAACAGGGCTATATGTAGGATATAGCTCAAATGATGCTTATAATACATTAAAAATAGAAACAAAAGGAAATGATTTTTTTAAGGATGTCACAAAAAATATTTCAAATGTTATTTTTGAAGATGATCAAGAAAAACTAAAATTAATTTTTAATAAGGATTATCTTATAGAAAAAACAAATGATGGAAATATTTTTAGAACTGATTATAGATTATTATTAGATGGTACTCCTACTCATGTATCATTAACAGCTATCAGATTAACTGATGAGGATGTAATTATTGGTGTAAGCAATAATGAGGATACAGTTAAAAGAGAAATTAAATATCAAAATACCATCAAGAAAAATTTGACATATACAAATATATCATTGGCATTATGTAGGGATTATTTCACAGCTTATTATGTTGATATGACAACTAATGAGTACGAACAATATCAAATTGATAGTAAAAATCAAAAGATAGTAAAAATAGATAGTGGTAAAGAATTCTTTGAGGATTCAAAAATTAACGCTAAAAAATATATTTTCAAAGAGGATTTAGATAAATTCTTATATACAATCAGTAAAGAAAATGTAGTTAAAGAATTATTAACTAGATCTTCTATTAATATCTCATATAGACAATTAATTAATGGTGTAGCTAAATATGTTTCATTAAATATAATAGATTTAGCTAATGACACAAATCATATTGTATTTGCTGTAAGAGATGTAAATGATCAAAAGAGAAAAGAAAAAGAATATAATCAAAAAATTGAAAAAGAAAGATTATATGCTAGAACTGATGGATTAACTGGTATATATAATAGAAATTATTTCTTAGAGGTTCAAGATGATATCAATCATAAAATTAAAAATGGAACAGTAAAGGAATTCTCAACTGTTATGTGTGATATAAATGATTTAAAAACAATCAATGACACATATGGTCATGATGTTGGTGATAAATTTATTATCGATGCTAAAAACATATTAAATGAGGTATTTAAGGATTCATTAATATTTAGAGTTGGTGGAGATGAATTCATAGTCTTCCTATCAGGTAATGAATATAAAAATAGAGAATTATTAATGGAAAAAATTAATGCTATAAATATCAATCATAAAAAAGAAAAGAAAGTTATTTTAGCCTGTGGCTATTCAGACTTCGATTCTTCTACTGATACTGATTTAAGCTCTGTTTTAAAAAGAGCAGATAAATTAATGTATGAAAACAAAAAGGTATTAAAGATGTTATAATAGGGTAGAGGAAAGAAAATA
>DJXM01000093.1 GCA_002449755.1 Caryophanales bacterium UBA7004 | reverse complement strand
ATTTTTGTATAATATGGCCAAATATGTGCCTCAGGATAAATCATTATACATTTTTTATTATTTATATGATATTCTATAGCCTTTGTAAAATTCTTTGTTGCTTCTAAATCAGAGGGTAGTGGCAAAGCACCTAAGGATGGTGTAATAGGTCCTAAAACTGGGACAGATACATTTTCTGGATTACATATTAAATAAACATCCTTATAGCCATTAACAAACGCAGGAATATAAGTATCACATAATGGATTTGTATGATTTGCATACATAAATATACCACACTTTTTGTATGGCTTAAGCTTTTTCTTCCCAATTATTTTATGTCTATAAAACAATTTAGAATGGATAAAGAAAATTGGAGCTATTATAAATCTTAGCCAAAATATATGGGTTATCTTTTTCCAAATACCCTTATGGATATAAACCCAAGAGCCATCTATAACCTTAGGTGTTATTCTTTGTTCGGAAAATTCTTCATTTAATTCATCACTATAATAAATAATTTTTTGTTTCATAATAATCCTCTTAGCATGGCCAGCCTTCATTAATTATAGAATATTTAGAATCAAATAATCTACTATAGCTTTCCTCAGATAAATAAGGTAATAATGGATAAATAACTGATAAATATGATAATAGCTGTTCTTCTTTAAGCTGATGATTTAAAATAATATTATTACTAAATTCTAATACAAGCTTAGCATAATCATTAACTCTATTATCATTTAGATACATCTTTGATTTATTTTCTAAATCAAAGAATTCATAATCTAATTTATTTTCTGATACATAGGTTGGATTTAATATTGTAATAGATATTTTTTTAATAAATTCATCTATCTCCTTTAATATATCCTCATCATAAATAAAATCATCATCAATTTTACTTAACATAAAATATGCTCTTATAGAATCAGGTGAATATTTATCACAAAGCTTATCTATATCTAGCATATTATTATTAGCCCTTTTTATATTATCATGATTTTTATCATATGTATCCTTAATAATTTTAACATTTTTGACTAATTTTGGAGTAAATGGAGCTTCTTTTCTAATAATATTATTCAATATTATAGGCATCAATATACCCTGATAGATAATATCTTCGCTTATAGATAATTGCTTAATGGTACCCCAATCTATAAATTCATCTATCGCAATCTTAGAAAACATAGATTCATTAGAGCCTATTTCATCATATAAAATAGCTAAAATTGGTGCCATACCTATAGTAAATAATGAATTAATAGTACCACTCATTATATTTCCTGGTATGTCACATTTTTCATTTAATACAGGTCTAAATTGAACTGAAAATGAAAGTGGCAAATAATCCTTTAATGAATATAATTTGTCATCATCTGATAAAAACGGAAATAAGGCTCCAAATGGGTCATTTGATGAAAGTAATATATCCTTATGGAAATATTCCTTCTTTGATTCAGCAAGTCCACCCTCAGTAAAAGCTAATGTAATTGCTAGATTAGCTTCCTTTTCAATCATGCCATTTAAAAAATCAGAATTAATTAAAAGACCATTTTCATCCTTAATATTAATAACCTCAAAGCCTTCACTTAAAGCGAATAATCTATCATCATCTGATAAATATGGATTTCCTGGATAAATAGATTGATTATGCATATCTGAAATCAAAATAGGAATTTTATTTCCTGTTAAAGGATTTGTACAATAATTTCCTGAATAAGCATATAATTGATCTCTTTTACTAATATATGATTTTATATTTAATAATTCATTTGGATCACATAATGGTATAACATCTAAAAAATCAGGATTTAATAAAATAAATGTTACTCCACCTATAACCCAAGGATTTTCAAATGATATATTTAATTTAGTGCCAATAGATGTTTCAAGCTCAATATCTAATGTATCTCTTCCATCAAATGCATCTATTAGCTTTTCTTTTATATCATCATCTAAATTTAAATTTCTGATATCCTTAATTACATCATTTATAATCATTCCACATTTAAGGACAAAGCCCTTAAATTGAATTTTAGTTGAATCCTCTGTTTTTACCATATAATCATAAATCTTTTTAGATTTAGTATCCTGGTAAGCAATTGTATTTTTATATTCAATATATCCTCTTTCATATAATTCAATAAAATCTAGCTGTAAATTAGATAAATATTCATCATGACGCATATCCATTATCTTTTGGTCATTAACACCAATACCTAATTTAAGCATCTGATTCAAAAATGTTTTACTGATATTATCATTTAATACATTAGCTGATTTTCTAGATTCAATAAATGATGATTCAGCTAGTGTATTAAAGCCAACAGGATATAATACATTCTTATTTAATAATCTTTCATAACGAGCAATTACATCACCATATATTAATGGTCTTACATTTCCAGTTTGAAAGCCATATTTATTGGCAGTAGGAAAAGAGGAAAAAATAAAGCATTTTTCCTTTAAGTGATCATTATCAATTATAAAGTTTTTTTCTTCTTGCCACTTCTTATAAGCATCATTCATAATGATCCTCCCTCCAAAACAAAAGGGCTAATTACTAGCCCTATCATTTATTTTGTATTTGCCTCAATATATTCTACAATATTCTTTACAGTAAGCATTGATTGAGCATTGTCTTCATCAACAGTTATACCAAATGTATCCTCAATATCCATAACGATTTGTACAGCGTCAATTGAATCGGCACCTAAATCATCTCTTAGATTTACATCTAATGTAACTTGTTCAGGCTTACAGTTTAGTTCTGAAACAATAATCTTTTTTACTTCCTCAAATACATCCATTTTTTGTTTCCTCCATTTAAATAAATTATACCAAATTATTTTTTTCTATTCAACGGCCAATAATAAAACATCAATTACATTTGTTCCTGTTTTTAATTCAGCAACAAGCTGTTGAATAGATATTTCCATATTATTAACAGAAATAGTCATTGTTATAAATGCTATATTATGAACAGGAACCTCCTGATTTATAGCTAATATATTTGCCTTTTGAGCGGCAACATCATTTAAAATAGTAGATAATGTGCCTGGTTCATCCTTAACCTTAAAATTTAGGATAACTCTTTTTCCAATCTTAGTAGATGGACGGTTTACATGATCCTTATATTTATAAAATGTTGAACGAGATAGCCCTATTTCCTTACAAGCCTCGCTAACGTTAGCTCCACCTGAAATTAAATCCTTAATTTGAATTACCTTTTCAAAATAATCAGGTAATACATTTTTATGGATAACATAGTATTCATCATTTGTCATACTACTCCTCCTCGATTAAAACTCCAGAGCCTAGCTTAGGTGTTCTAAGCTCATAGCCAAATTTTTTCAAATCATTTAAAATCTCATAATCATATGAAATTGCAAGCATAGTTGAACCAGACCCTGAAATACATAATGCAACATTCTTTGAGTTACACAATTTCTTTATTTCATCAAAGCCTTCGATTAATTTACCTCTATATGGTTCATGTAATTTATCATCAAATAAATCCATAATTAGCTTAATATCGCCATCTAAAAAAGCTCTTGGAATATTTACAATTCTTGATAAATTAGAAACTATATCCTTATAAGGTAATTCATGAGGTAAAACACCTCTTGCCATTTCAGTTTTTAGTTCAAATGGTGGAATTATTGTAATAAATTTTAACTTATCTGAAACCTTATATAGGTTTGGATAATATTTATCACCAATCTTATATGAAGCGACTAAATCACCATAAATTGCAGGTGCTACATTATCAGGATGTCCCTCAAGCTCTGCACAAATGTCGAAGCATTCATTTTTAGTAAGTGGATTTCCTAAAATATGATTAGCAGCGAAAACACCACCAACGATTAGGCTTGATGAAGAGCCTAATCCTCTTGATACAGGAATATCACCATTAAAGCCTATTTTAACAGGAATAGGCTTTATATTTAGCTTTTCAAAAACCTTAATATATGAATCATACACTAAATTATGATCCTTGTTACAATATTTTTTTTCAAAGCCAGTAAATAGAAAATCATCAGATTTTTCGAATGTAAAGACATTTTTAATATCTAATGCTAACCCTAATACATCAAATCCTACTGATAGATTTGCAGATGTTGCATTTACTTTGACTGAAAACATTTTATCTTACCTTCAACAACACTATTTGCGTCTTTAAGCTCAACAACATCACGCTTAACGCTAGGATAATTTAAAACACTAGGAATTTCAATATTAAACTTTTCTGATAATACCTTAACTGATTCTAATGATTCATCTGCTTTAACACCAAATGCTTCTAGCACTGATTGAGGGAACTTAAATGGAGATGCAGTTGAAACAACAACTACCTTTTCATTATTTTTAGTTTCCTTTGAATAAATTGAATAAGCATTATAGCTACATGCAGTATGTGGATCAATTAAATAATTATATTTATTATAAACATCCTTAATTACATTTAATGTATCTTCTTCATTTGTTGAATATGCATAAAAATAATCATATGGATTCTTAAAATTATATTCACCATTTTCCTTTAAGCTCTTCATTAGCTTAGAAGTTTTATCAGTATCATTCATAGATGCATAATAAATGAATCTTTCTAAATTAGAAGAAATTAAAATATCCATAGATGGAGAATTTGTCTTAAAGAACGGTCTATTCTTATTATATTTACCAGTTAGGAAATATTCAGTTAATACATTATTCTTATTAGATGCACAAATTAAATTCTTAACAGGTAAACCAATTTTTTTAGCAAAGAAGCCAGCTAAAATATTACCAAAATTACCAGTAGGAACACAGAATGTAATTTCTTCACCTGGTTTAATTTGTCTTGTTCTAACTAAATGAATATATGAATAGAAATAATAAACTACCTGTGGTACTAAACGTGCAATGTTAATTGAATTAGCACTTGAAATAGATAAATCCTTATGAGTATTGAAAAAATCCTTAACGAAATTTTGGCAATCATCGAAATTTCCATTAATAGCTAATACAGCAGCGTTATCTCCCTTAAATGAGCACATTTGTGCTTCTTGAACTGGAGATACACCACCATTAGGATATAATACAACAATAGACATTCCCTCAACAGGAGTAAATCCATTTAAGGCAGCTCCACCTGTATCACCTGATGTTGCAGTTAAAATAGTAATATTCTTCTTATATCCTAACTTCTTCTTAGATAGCTTCATAAGTCTTGGTAAAACAACTAAGGCTAAATCCTTAAATGCTAAAGTTGGTCCGTGGAATAATTCTAGGAAATAAGCATTATCACACTTATGTAAATCAACAACCTCTTTAATATCAAATGACTTATAAGCCTCATCAATTTCAGCTTTAATCTCTGAATAAGAAAACTCAGGGAAGAATGCATTTAAAATCTTTGAAGCCATTGTCTGATAATCATCATTAATGAAATCTTTATAATCTACTGATGGCATAAAATCTAAAACATATAAACCGCCATCATCTGCAAGTCCATTTAAAATTGCCTCTGGGCTTGATACTTCTTTTGTGCCTCTTGTACTATGAAACATAATAATAAAACCTCCAATTTCAAAGTCAATTAAGATTATATACTGATTAATTATTTAAAACAAGTGTTTTTTGTACACAAACAATAAAAAGTGCTTATTATTTATAATAATAAAAGACTACCGAAGTAGTCTCATATTTTATAATTTATCAATTGAATCTAAAGAATAATTTTCAATAACATAATCTGTAATAGCTCTAAATGAAATACCACTAGATACATCATTGCTAGCAGATGTAAACTTAGTTAGCATCTTTTCATATCTTGATGTATTTGATGTATCCCACTTAACATTACCCTCTTCGAAGCATACACTTACTAAGCCATATGTTAAATCATCGATTTCCTTTACACCAATCTTTTCTACTGCTTCCTTATGTAATGATAATGATGATAATGCATCAGTAACATCTACATATAAGAATACACCCTTATAATTTACATTAGATGCTTGCTCACAAATCTTTTTAACCTGATTAACACAAGCCTCTCTTGTAGGTGTACCAATAAATAATACAAAGCTCTTCTTATTATCTCTATAAGTTTTTACCTGATCAATACTTAATACTTCAAATGAATAATCAACATCAGTACTTAATTCAGCACCATTGTTATTATATTCCTTAAAGAAATTATAAGAACAAGATGCTAAGCTTATTGTCATAACAAATACTATAGCTATAAGTGATAAAATTTTAGCAAATTTTTTCACGTTAAATACCTCCAAACAAAATTCTTTTCTATTATAAACTATAAATCCTTTAATTTCAAGATTTTAGTCCAAGTCTATATCTGAAATTAGATATTCGCCACGGTAATTTGAAAATGCATCGATAGGATACTTTTTATATTCCTTTTTAGGAGATACATAATTCTTTGCCTTATAAACCCAAAGCTCATTTAGATTCCAGCATAATATTTCATCTATTCCATCACCATCGATATCAAAAACCTCAGAAGATGTATATGGATGACCATCATCAGGAAATAATACAACCCTATCTAATTCAGAATCAATTAATCCACCGTTTTTACCAGCATGTAATAATGCTAATGTATTTATACCATCATACATTATAGGAGTAATTACACTACCATTATCTCCTACTTCCATTTGCTTTAACAAATTTCCATTGTAATCATAAATACATACAATACCATCACTACCCCAAAATGCTGTTGCCATAATTTGAAGTCCAGATTTATTTAAATCATATTTAGCAACACTAATTCTTTGAGCGTGACCTATTTCATTATGCTTAAAAATAGTTCCATCTCTATTAATGATATTCATTCCTTCATTACCAGAGGCAAGCACAAATTTTTCTTCTAAATCATTTTTTAATTTACAATAAATAATTTCATCTGTATGATCACTATTCATTGGTAGGCTCCAAATCATTTTTCCATCACTATTTATCAAATCATAGCCAATTAATAATTCGTCCTTACCATCATTATCAAAATCAAAAACATAAGGGAAATGTCCTGTATTTTTATGATTATATCTAAATAATTCCTTAAAATTATTCTTATATGAAAAGGCCCATACATTTTGATATCTATCCTTTATTATAAAATCACCCTTATAGCCTAATCCTTCAAAATCAGCAACTCTTATAGCATCAACATTTAATCTATAAAAAGGCTCATTTTTTACATTAGGATCTCCTTTAATAATCGGAGTTTTCATTGTTTTTTTTAATTCCTTAGTTAGCATATCAATAATTCTAACCTCAAAATTTCTAGCATAAATTATTTCTAATTTACCATCATTATCAATATCTGCAATTTGAAAAGGTAAATCACAAGAAATCATTGTATTATCAAATGAATTATTAGTTTCTCCAATTGTCCATAAAAGCTTTCCTGATTCATATTCAAATAATGACATAGATGAAAGATGAGCAAATGAATCCCTAATATATCTTTTTTGATGCTGAGCAAATAATAAATATGTCTTATTATTATATCTAGCTATTCTTAATTGCCTACCTGTACCACTGTTTCCTAAATTAATCTTTTTAATGCATTCTAGCTTTGAATATTTATTTCTTTTATTCTCTAATCTATTATTTTCATTTTCTAAATTATTTAAATGATCCTCATATTCATCCTCATTTAATTCAACAATCAAATTAGAAAATCTACAAGAAGCCTTAGATACAAAAGCTATATTTCTTCCTTTTACATATTCAATATTTTCTTCTATTTTTAATTCATCATTTAAATAAATTTTTACATTATTAGATACATAAACAGTAATTTTATAATCCATTGAATCATCAAAATTTATTTTGATAGATTTAATAACATCAATTGTTTCTTCATTTCTTCTAATTAGCTTTAATTCATCATATTCTAATATAGCAGCATAATAATATCTTGAAGTTAAATATGAAAATGCTAATCCTGAATAACTATCAACCTCAAATTGTCTTACATTAAAGCTAACCTTAAAATCACTAAATATTTTAGTTTTATGAACTAAAGTAGATGCTACATTAACAAAAGCACCCTTAGTATTATCTCCTCTATTTTGCTCTAAATAATGAATTCCATTATCCTCACTAATTAGCCAAGACCCATCTAGGCTTCGCCATTGATGTAGGGCAATAGGGTCATAAAAATTACCAAAATAGCCATCATATTCAATATGATGATATTCTCCAAGGGCAGTATGACCCTTATCATAAGGAAGCTCTCCTAATTTAAAGTCCTTAAAATCTTCATTTATTAGAATCATTAAATCAACCTCCTTAAATCACCAATATCATGAATAATATAAGCTCCACTTTCTCTTATTACATCATTGGCCTGATGACCACATTCAACTAAGATTGCATCAATTCCCATTTCCTTAGCAATTTCAAAATCATGAAGCGTATCTCCAACAAAAATACAATCTTCCTTTTTTATATTATGGCTTTTAATATATTTTAATCCTATACCCATTTTTGATTCAGCATAAATATTATCAATTCCTAGCACAGCATCAAAATAGGAATTTATTCCATAATGATTAACCTGATAATTTAAATTATTAGTTTCAGATGCTGATAATATGATTAATTTAATTCCCTTATCATATAAATATTTTAAAGTAGGCTTTACACATTCATATAAGCCGCATCTTAAGGATAATGGCTGGTATTTAGCAATAAATTTATCAGCCATGCTTTCATATGATTCTATATTAAAATCTAATCCAGCATCTCTATAATAATCTTTAATAGGGAATTTAAATACATGCTTATATTCATCTAGAGTTAATGTATCCTTATTTTGACTAGCAAGCTTTTCGTTTAATAAATCTAAGCATAAATTAACATCATTAAGTAAGGTACCATTAAAATCAAAGAATATATATTTAATATCATTCATATAATTCAAGCTCTTTTCTTAAGGTTTCCTTTACTCTATCTTTTAACCATTCTGGTTCTATAATCTTACATTTATTACCAAATGATAAAACAAACGATAAAATCATTTCTTGATTTTGCATATCACATTTAAATTTAATATGCTTATCATCAATTTCTTCTATAATCTGATTCTTACCATAAATTCTTTCTTTCATTACAGTATTTAAATTAGTAAGTAAAAGCTCAATATGATAATATTCACCATTTTTTACCATACCATAGCCATCTAAATAATCCTCTTCTACATATGTTTTTAAAACCGTAAAATGATTTCTAGTAATAAATAAATCATTAATTCTATTTAATTTAAAATATCCAATATCATTAACTGTTTCATTATATGCAATAACAAACCAATTTCCATTATAAACAAATAGCTTATAAGGATGAATAATATGATTTTTAATAGTACCAGCCACAGATAAATATTCTATTTCAACCTTAAGCTGTGATTCTATACCATCATTTAAAATAGTAAATCTCTTTTGAAGCTCATCCTTAGGCATTGAAAGAGGAAATTTATCAACCATTGTAAGTGGTGTAATAGGCTTTGAGTCATCTAAAGATGCTAATATTTTTCCCATAACAGAATCTATTTCTATATTCGCAAAATAATCATTTTTAGATTTTAAATATGATGTTGTATCTCTTATTAGCTTTACCTCATCATTATTTAGATTAATAGCAGGTAAAAGTGATGCTTTATTCATTCTATAGCCACCATAAACACCAGCTAATGAATCTACCTTATACCCACACACTTCAATCTCTTTAATATATTCCTTTACATTTCTAGGATTAGTTTCTATCATATCCGCAAGCTCACTTGTGGATATATATTCTCCTCTCGCTGAAAGTACCTGAATTAATTTAATTGTCGCTGCTGTTTTGTTTGCCATTTTTACTACCTCTAACCGAAAAAATACAAATTAATTGTAGCATTTTTAATGTCTAATTTCAATAAAACTAAAATTAATTTTACAATTAATTTATAATGAATTATAATTTTAATAGCTGGTACTAAAAAGCTATTAATTTTCATAAAAAAAGAGGTTTCAGATGGATATAATATTACCTGGTAAAAAGGCCAAATATTTAGAGCTTTATGAAAGCATAACAAATTTAATAAATAAGGGAGAATTAAAATCAAATGAAAAGCTTCCTTCTAAAAGAGATTTAAGCATTGATTTAAATATAAGCTTAAATACTGTAATAAATGCTTATGATTTATTAATAGATGAAGGATATATTTATTCTATTGAAAAGAAAGGATATTTTGTATCAGATCAAATATCAATAAATATAAAGCCTAAAGCCTATGATGAAAAAATTGAAAAAAAGGAAGAATATAAATATGATTTTACTACTAAGAATGTATTTGAATTTACAAATACAAATTATAAAAGAATCATAAAAGCATTATTAAATGAAAAAAATTTTATTAATAAAACAGATTTCGAAGGAGATTTAGGCTTAAGAATTGCTATATCAGAGCATTTAAAGGATAATAGAGGAATCCATGTATCACCTACATCTATATTCATAGGCTCTGGTATAGAATCACTTCGTTCAGTATTAAGAATTATTAATATCGATAATATTACATTTGAAAATCCAGGATATCATAAGCTTTTACCAATAGCTTCTAACTTAGGATTAAAATCTAATTTTATTGAGCTTGATGAAAATGGAGTATTAGTTCCTAATTATAAAACAATTCTATATACAACATCATTTAGTCAATTCCCAACAGGAATTAAAATGTCTATAAAAAGAAAAAAGGAGCTTATTGATTTTTTAAATAAAACAGGAAGCTACATTATAGAGGATGACTTTGATGCTGAATTTAGAATAAAGGATTCCCCTTCTACTCCTATTTATTCATTATCTAATAGCAATGTAATATTCTTCTCCTCATTTACAATGACTATGTATCCTGGATTAAGAATTTCTTATTTTATATTACCTTCTGATTTAAAAGAAAAATATTTAAATCATTATAAGGGCTATTCTTCTAGTGTTTCAACACTAGAGCAGCTAGCCCTAAAGGATTTTATTAAATTAGGATATTATGCATCCCATATTAATAAATTGAAAAAGAGATATTTAAATATAAGATTAAAAATAACTAATTTATTAGATAAATATAATATCAAATATGATGATAAGAAAAATTATTTATCAATTCTTATTAAAACAAAAAAGAATCCTAAATTAATAAAGGAAAGCTTATTAAATAAAGGAATTAATATATCAATTTTAAGTGATTATGATATTAATCATAGAGATAGTAATATTTTAATCATTGGATATACTTCTATCAATGAGGATTTAATTGAGGATGGAGTAAGAGAAATAATTAAAGAATTACTATAAAGAAAAAATGATTTTAGCAAACCTGCTAAAATCATTTTTATTATTCTTCATTATTTTCTTCTACTTGAGTAGATTCTATCTTATCATCAGCTTTTGTTTCTTCCTTAGCTTCCTCTACAGGCTTATTTTCTTGAGTCTGAGGGGCAACTATCATATTACCATTTTTTCTAATTTCTTCCTCACGAGCACGCTTCTTAGCTAAATCCTCGGCTCTCTTTTCATTTACTCTATCGAAATTAGTTTTTGTAGGCTCAGCATTTATAGTATTAGGTCTAACTTTATTAGGAACAATTCTTTGAGTTGTTCTTGAATGACGTCCACCAAATACCCAATTTTTAATTCTCTTAAAGTAGAATACTAAGATATAAATAATAGCTACTGATAAAGCAAATAGTGAGGCAATACCGATACTAGAGAAAATTAATTTAGTAGTATAAATCTCATCCTTGCTGTAGCCTCTATCATAGCCCTTATCTTTGTAATTATCTAGATTGAATTCATTTAAGAAATTCTGACATCTATCATATTCATCATTTTGTTCCTTAGTTCTTTCTCCACTAGGAATTTGATTAATATCTAATAATGTAGCTGAAGCTTCCTTGAATTCTTTTAAATCTGAATAGAATGTTTCACTAAAATCTAGCTTTAAATCTATTTCTGTACCTTCTACAACCTTACCTGTATTATCTAATAATTCAAATTTAGAAATAGATGATCCTAATTCTTCCTTTACACTTTCAACAAATAATTCATCAAGTGTAGTAAATACAAAGCCATAATCTGAATAAGTTGTTACAATATTTCTAGAAGAATTAAATAATGCTTCCTTTGGAGATGTAGGAACCTTTTTAATTTCATCCTTATTTGAATTATCATCTACAACAAAATGGAATGTAAATGTCTTATCTCCTGCCTCGTTATAGAATCTTAATCCTGTCTCATTTTTTCCTTCTACTGCACCATAGCTAAACGAAGGATTATAAATGAAGAAATAATACATATATTGAATTTTAGCATAATTAGTAGATTTTGATGATTCATCTGTTGTTTCAAAATATGTAAAATTCAATTGATTAATTGCATTATATACAGCAATTTCATTTTTTTCGCCCTTATTCGCACTAGCAACTATTTTTGCATCATATGGTATTTGATACATTGAGAATGCTTTACATACATCAGAATGGTCCTCTGATTTAGAAGAATTCATCAACAAATCAAAATAATTTGTTGAAGCTCCTGAATTATATGCAATAACATATGCTAAGAATGTAAATAGAACGCCGATAAAAATGAAAATAATTTTAGCGATTTTTCTTCCCATTTGGCATATCCTCTCTTTTTATTAAAACATACATATCAATTGTATCATTTTTTTTAACATTTTCAACAAAACAAAGAAAATTTCACTTTACAAATAAAAAATTTACGATATAATTGAATTGCACGTTTAAATGGCGCATGTGGTGAAGCGGTTAACACGGCGGATTGTGGCTCCGTTATGCGCAGGTTCGATCCCTGTTATGCGCCCCATTATAGTGCATTTATTTTTATAGGGGCGTAGCATAATGGTATTGTAGTGGTCTCCAAAACCATCCGTGGGAGTTCGATTCTCTCCGCCCCTGCCATCTAAAAAAGCACATAACTAAGCCAAATTTTAGGTTTGGCTTTTTTTATTTTTTATAGTTTTTAGGCGAATGTTGTCATAAATGTTGTCATGGACATAGATTATTATGCATATAAAAAACAAAAAATGGCTTAACTATCATTTTTTTGAGCAATTTTTGTTGTCGAAAATGCTGTCGAAGCATCTTTTTTTTGATTTTTATCGCTGTATATTATTCAAAAATTTTTTTATTTTTGAAATTAAAAAACAACCAATTTTACATTGATTGTCTTAAAAATACTATATATTATTTTATACTATTGAAGCTTTAATTGAAAAAGTAAATTCCGCTATAAATAAGTTGAACTCTTTTAATTAATTTCCTTGTTCAACCTCTTTAATAGCATCATCTTGATCAACAGTTAAATCTAATGTATTAAAGAATTCACCATCTGGTAA
>DJXM01000010.1 GCA_002449755.1 Caryophanales bacterium UBA7004 | reverse complement strand
AACATGCCCGACATACAAAGAAAAAAAGAGACCGAAGTCTCTTAAAAATTTAATTTTATGGGCGGAACATTTCAGCTACTTTAATATCAAAGCTTTGAGTTTCTGTATCCTTTAATACAATAAAGCCTGGGAATGTTGTAATAAAAATATCCCCTCTTAATATTAATCTAGCCTTAGCTCTTTCCTCATCATAAGATCTATATCCTACAGCGGCATATAAAGGAATCAAATCATTTTGCTTACATGTTTTAACAAATTCCAATCTTGACTTATCATCGATAGTAATAAATGCTGGATATACACATGGAACAATAACAATTGAATATTTTAAGCCATCTCTTTTACAAATGATATTTGGATATTGAGGTCTAGGGAATCCTGGTTCAATCTTAAATCCCTTAGGAATAATTATATTAGTCATAATATAATCAACAGCCATACTCATTAATTCATCCTGAGGAATCTTATCCTTTTCCTCAACCTTATCAGGAATACCATCAGCCCAAACAGATTCAGGAACCTTTTGTCCTTCAGCTTCAGCCTTAGCTAATTTGTCCTTTACTTCCTTATTTAATTTAAGTGAAGCCTCATGTAGCTTCTCAATTTCATCTTTTTCCATTTTAATACCTCACATAATAACATTTAAATTATACTAAATAATTTATAATAATTCTACATTAAACATTGAAATTACCATTATAATTTTCAATTCTTAATGGATTTAATGATTCATACAATTCCTTTAATTCTTTCTTTCCATGATGAGCAGGCATTGCCGCGAATCTAGCAAAGCTTCCTGCATATTTAGCAAGTGCTGAAATTAGCATAGGAAGGCTACCCTTCTTTTCCTTATCATAAAACATTAAATGATAATAGAAGCAATTATCCATTAATGATCCAATAGCAAAGCCATATGTATCTTTCTCATCTAGCAATAAAACACCAATTAAATCAAGCTCATACAAATGATCCATACATTCCTTTAATTGATTAATTTTAGGATAAAATTCTAATTCATCTTCCTTATCCCTAATCTTAGAAATAAATTCAATTATTTGAGTAAAATCCTCTTTTTTTACCTTCTTTAAAAATAAATCTTTATGCTCCTTATTAAATTGCTTCATATCAGATTTATAATTCTTATTTAGATTTAAATTAGCTAATTCGCTCATATTAAATATATATGTACTTAAATTTTCATTTTCTAATATTTTATATGATAAAGCCTCATATCTATTCTTTTCTGAATTAGGAATAGGACCTAAATAAAAAGGAATTTCTAGGCTATTAGCATCCTCTATCATCTCAAGCAATGTCATTTCTAAATTACCACCCTGATTTTTAATAGGTGGATAATATACCTTACCAATTTCAGGTAAATTATATCTTATAAACACATATTCATTTGAAAAGCAAATTTCAGGCTTATAAAAGCTAGCATTTGTAAAAATCCAATATGGATTATATTCATATAAATAAAGATTTTTCTCATCTAAATATGTTTTTAGCTTTTTACAATCTAAGAAATTAAATTTATGAAAATTAATCATATATATCCCTCGCTTTAAAACCATTATATCATATCTTATTTATATTTTTAACTTTCACATAAACAAAACACATTTTCGCACAATTGTATCGTTGTGAAGAAGAAAAAATTATTGTATAATATTAAATAAAGTTAGGTGATTTAATTAATGAAAGAATTTAAAACTAATAAAAAAGCATTCGATAGCCAAGTAAAAATCTATAAAAGCTTAAGAAGAATTCTTCTTACAAAGCCATTAAGTGATGTTACAGTTGCTGATATAAGCCAAGAATGTGGAATTTCAAGATCTACATTTTATAGAAATTTTAATAATGTAATTGAGGTTTTAGAGCTAATGCTAGATTATTTTTATAAAAGATATCTAGATGAAAGAGTGGATAAGCCAAATCAATTATTATTCTTCTTTGAATATTGGAGATATCATAGAGATTTAATTAATATAATATATACTCAAAATGAAAGTATTTTAAAGGATTGTATCAAAAGATACGATCAATCTAAATATGATAATCCATATTTATTAGATTTAAAGGTTTCTATTCTTTCTTCTATTTTATGTAATTGGAGTAATTTAAAGAAAAATACTCCGAAGGAAATGGAAGAAATCACTAGATCTATACTAGAACAAAAATGTATTAATATTTTAATCGACTATAATTAAAAAATGGAGCGTGCTCCATTTTTTCTTTAGCTATAAATATTATATTCTCCTTCATCATTATCTTGATTCTTATTAAATAAGATAAGAGTAAATATTAAAATAACATCTAATATTAAAGTACTAAATCCAACAGTTGAGCCTGCAAATGTAGTAGATAAATTAAATGCTGAATCAATTAATAATAAAATGATACCACTAAATAAGAATCTAGGATTTGTTAATGCTAAAATAACAGTTATAATACACAATACTGAAACAATTAAGCTAAAAACAAAAGAATAATCTTCACCTAAAAATATTTGATAAACATAATATGCTACCTCAGATGCATAATATAAAACAACTGATAGCATTATTAGATTTTTATCCATTTGCTTCCTATATCCAATAACTACAAATATTAATTCAGCTAAAAAAATACAAATATATTCAATTATTAGGAATATTAAATGAGCTGGTATTTCTGAACCATATTCCTTAAATGATTGAATGGTTCTATAAATACTTGATGTATTAGATATAATTAAAGCCATTGAAACAATTCCTAAAATGATACATAAAAGATATTTATTTTTCTTTATAAATTCCATATAAACCCCTCCATCAACAAATAAAATTATAGATTTTATTTATTCTAAAATCAAGAAAAAATAGCCATAATTGGCTACTTTAAATTAAAACATCTTAATATTTTATCCTTATAATCATATAAATCTATATCATCATTATTAATTAAATTACCATTTAATTTTGAATTATAAAATGATAATCTATGATAATTTGGATCACTTTCCTTCATTTTAATATATGAAGGCTCTATATCTCCTTCAAATTCACAATTGATGAAATACAATTTTGGGATTATAGGTGATTTAGCTGTTGTAGGATACCATGGTCTTCCAACATATGTTTTTGTATCATTTAATTGCTTGAATTTTGAATCAAAAAATACAAATCCATATCTATTTTGAGCTAATGTTGATGGAGCTGTATAATAGCTATATTTATTCATAGTTTTTGATGCTAAAACTGTATTAATGAATAAGCAATCAGCTGAGCCAAAAACAAAATCTATATCTCCTTCTATATATGAATCGATAACTAAATTATTATATCCATTATCAATATATAATGTATCCTGATAAGAAATAAATTTACAATTTTTGATTAATGTAAATGAGGCAGATGTTTTAAAAGCTACTGCCTGTTCTCCATTATCCTCATATTTTTTCTTATGGCTATTTTCAAATATAATAGATTCGAAACAAGAATTATTAGCAGATTCTTTAACCTTAACTACAGCACTTCCTGTTGTTCCTAGCTTTTTACCTGTTTTAAAATCTACTTTTGATGCCCATAATTCTAATGATATTTTAGTGTTTTCTTTTCCTTTAAATGTAAGATGAGGAGTTTCGATATTTATTTCTTCTTCATATGTTTTATTTTCTAATAAAATAACATCGTATGGCTTAGCTATAAATAAAGCCTCACTAATACTCATCTTCTCCTTTTCTAAATCTATAATCATAATTTTTCCCTCAATTAAATTATAGCAAAAAAGATAGGCACTAGGCCTATCATTTTATTCTTATCTTAATTTACCGAGACGCATTTTGAAATCATTGTACCCGAAATTAGTTAATTTAATGATTTTCTTATCCTTTTTCATAACATAAATATCTGGTAATGGCATACCATTAAATGTATTATTTTTACAAGTTGTATATAACGCCATATCTCCAAATATTAATAAATCACCAACATTAATTTTATTTTTAAATTTATAATTACCAATTACATCTCCTGTTAAGCAGGTAGGGCATCCTATTCTATATAGGATATCATTTCCTTTTAAATCAGCATTATATAATGGTGGTAAAAATGGCATTTCTAAAACATCAGGGAAATGACAAGCAGCACTTGTATCTACAATTAGAAAATTCATTCCATTTTTATCAAATGAATCTAATACTCTAGTTAATACATAGCCAGCATTTAATACAACTGCCTCACCTGGTTCTAAATAAATATCTACATTATATTTATTTTTAACTAAATTAATGCATCTGATTAATCTTTCAATATCATAATCTGATCTTGTTATATGATGTCCGCCACCAAAATTAATCCATTTTAGATTATTAAAATATTTACCAAATTTATCTAATACTACATTTAATGTATTTTCTAAATCATCTGAATTTTGCTGGCATAATGTATGGAAATGAATACCATCTAGCATATTAATTAATTCATCTGTCATTTCGTGCTCAAATGAATTAATTGTTACACCAAGCCTTGATAAACTTGAGCATGGGTCATATATTTCATGCCCTATCTGAGTTGAAAATTCAGGATTAATTCTTAATCCTATTTCCTTATTATGCTCCTTAGCTAGTTTACCAAATTTTTTTAGCTGAGATACTGAATTAAAAATTATATGATCAGCATATTTTAATATTTCTTCAAATTCATCATCTCTATAGGCAGCACTAAACACATGTACCTCTTTACCAGGCATTTCTTCACTACCTAATCTTGCCTCATATAAACCTGATGCTTCAGTACCGGCTAAATAATTCCTAATAACATCATATAAATCAAAATTTGAAAAGCATTTTTCTGCTAATAATATTTTCGCACCAGTTCTATCTGAAACAGATTTTAGAATTTCACAATCCTTAATGATCATTGCCTCATCTATCATGTAGCATGGTGTTTTTATATTTTTAAAGTATTCATTAGGATTTATATCCTTTAATCCTAAAAATGGTTCTCTTAAATCCTTCATTTATTCCACCATAGTAGGGTTATATGATTCTCTCTTTGGTAATCCATATTTATCTAATGCCTCAATAAATGGATCTGGATCATATTCCTCTAATGTATTAGCACCTGGCTTTGTCCAAATCTTATTTAGAATCATCATAGCACCACACATTGCTGGTACTCCTGTTGTATATGATATAGCCTGAAGGCCTGTTTCCTTATAAGCCTCCTCATGGTCACAAACATTATAAATATAATATTTCTTTTCCTTACCATCCTTAACACCAGTAAAGATACAGCCAATATTAGTTTTACCCTTAGTTCTAGGTCCTAGACTAGCTGGGTCTGGAAGTAAAGCCTTTAGGAATTGAATTGGAGTTATTTCTCTTCCCTCATACATAATAGGCGTTGTTGAAAGTAAGCCTACATTTTGGAAGCAATTCATATGCGTAATATATGATTGACCAAATGTCATATAGAATCTAATTCTTTTGATTTCAGGATAGATAGTTGAAATTGATTCAATTTCCTCATGGTGTAATAAATACATATCCTTCATACCTACACCATCAAAATCGTATTGTCTTTTTATTGACATTGCAGGTACTCTAATCCATTTACCATTTTCATAATAATCAGCCTCACTTGAAACCTCTCTTAAATTGATTTCAGGATTGAAGTTTGTAGCAAACGGATAGCCATGGTCTCCACCATTGCAATCTAAAATATCTAATGTATCAATTCTATCAAATTCATGCTTCTTAGCGTAAGCTACATATGCTTGTGTTACACCTGGGTCAAAGCCACAGCCAAGTAAAGCAATTAAGCCAGCTTCCTCGAACTTCTTCTTATATTCCCATTGATAGCTATAATCAAAATATGCTGTAAAATTCTTTTCTTTAATTCTTTCTTCATATCTTTTACGCCAATTTGGCTCATCTGTATCCTCTGGCTCATATGCTGCTGTATCTAAATAATGGCATTTACAAATAAGGCAAGCATCCATGATAATTAAATTTTGATATGGCAAACCTAAATTCATAACTAAATCAGGCTTATATTCATCAAAGAAATGAATTAATTCTGTTAAATTATTTGCATCTATTTGCTTTGTTGTAATATTTGTTTTTGTATTCTTTTGTAATTTTTCCTTTAAAGCATCACATTTAGATAATGTTCTAGATGCAATACATAAATCCTCAAAAACCTCAGGATGCTGACAGCATTTATTAATTGCAACAGTTGCAACTCCACCACATCCAATTACAATTACTCTACCCATATTAAAGTCCTCCTTTAAATCAAAAAATAGTCGCTAGTGTGCGACTAAATAAAACTAAAATGAATTGTATTCATATAGAGTCTATACAGTAAATAATACTTTTACTACTCTTATTGACCGTTTCACAAGTGGCACATGGTGCGGGTTATAAAGTAACCATCTTATAAAATTTGAGCTTTTAACTCAATCAATAATGTGATAATTTATCACTTACGGCATTAAGCCATTTCGACTACGACTCCAATGAGTTTTTGTTTACGCAATAATTATATCAATAAAGATATATTTTGTCAAAAGAAAAAGCCCACATAAAGTGGACTTAATCTATACTCTAGCATTATTAAATGTAGTATTTATTCTATTTACATATTTTCTATCAAATAAAGCTAAAATATTTCCTTTTGGCTCTAGATTATTTTCCTCTAAATATTCATCACTTTCATAATACTTAGAAAAGCTAATTCCAATTACATAATCATAGAATAGCCAATATAAATCTGAATCATAAGGATCTCCATCCTTAGGATCAAATTCTTCTGCAACCTCATCAGTAAAAATGCTAGAATCAGCTAAATCAACTAATTCATTATAAACCTTACTATAAGGAGCATCATAATCTACATAATAAGTATTTGTAAATGCTGATGATGAAGCATCCTCTGATTCAGCCTCTGGATTTAGCATAAAATCAATAAATTTATAAGCTAATTCTTTATTTGAAGAATCCTTTGTAATAACTAAATTATCACAAAAAGCAACTGTATCATCAGGGATGAAGCAATCAAAGCCAATGTCATATGTATTGCCGTTAACCTCATATTTTCTTTCATCAGATGTGATTACATCTAAGAAATTAGCTGCCTCATCAATTTTGATGTCTTCTGCTAAATATGCATCCATAGCCTGATTAGCGGCATTTTCAGCATAATAATACAAGAAATCTCCTGTCCACATATAGCCTAGGTCAATGTTTCCAGCTACGATATCCTTCTTTATTGAGTCAGTACCCCAAGCATTATAGTTCATATTAGATATAATCTTTTCCATTTGATCTAATACTGTTTGAGGCTGTTCTAATGTAGGATCTAATCCTAAATATCTAGATAATGCATAATAATCATGCTGATGAGATTCATACATTGCAACCTTAGTACCAGCTGGTAGAGTTGTTCTATCAAATAATGAGCCCCATTGATTTTTACTATTTTTAGTTACAGCCTCCTCTACTCCAGATTTCTTAGTTGTATACATGATACACCAAGTACCAGATAGATAAGGAACTGCATAATTTTCAATAGTACCTAATTCATATTCATCACCTAAATGTTGCTTTAGGTTTAAATCCATATCCTCAAATATTTTTTTAGTTGATAGCTTTCTATCATCTAAATTAATATGAGGTAATTTATCAAAATCAATCTTTTCTAATAAATCATTTGCATACATTTTTTCAACCATATAATCTGATGGACAAATTACATCATATACAGTTGTTCCTGCCTTAGCCTTAGAATAGAATATTTCATTACTTTCACCTAAATCCATTTGAACAGTACAATTATACTTTTCCTCAAAGGCATCAAGTAATGTTTCATCAATATATTCACCCCAGTTAAGGAATAATAATGTATCCTCACTACCACCACAAGATGACAATGTTAAAACTGATGCACCTAATAATAAAAGGCTAGCCATTCTTCTTTTCACGAGAACCACGTCCTTTCATTATAAAATTGTAAGCTAGGATTGCTAATATCATAACTACAGTTAGAAGTGTAGAGAAAGCATATACTCCAGGGAATAAGCTCTTTCTACCAATTGATGAATAAATCCAAATAGATAATGTATTATAACCATTACCAGTTGTAAAATAACCAACAACGAAATCCTCAAATGAAATAGTAAATGCTAAAATCATACCTGAGAATATGCCACCCTTAACACAAGGTACAATAACCTTTCTTAAAGACTTAATAGGCTTTACTCCTAAATCAAGTGATGCCTCTAGCATGTTAGGGTCAATTTCCTTCATCTTAGGTAAAACTGATAAGATGATATAAGGTAATATGAAATAAACATGTGCTAATAATATTGTCCAGAATCCAAATATATGCTTATTAACATATAGCAATAATGAGAAAATAATCATTAAAGATACACCTGTTACAATATCAGCATTTAAAAGAGGTATATTATTTAAGAATGTTAATCTTTGCTTTACCTTTGGAGGTAAATAGAAAGCACCAATACCAATTAATGTACCAAGTACTGTTGCTATTGCTGTAGCACAAATACTTGTTAGGAATGTATTTAATATAGACTTATTTAATGAAGTCTTTGTAAACATATTTGCATAATTTGCAAATGTGAATGACGCAAATTCTGTTGTAGAATCTGACGAATTAAATGATTGAATTGCAATAATAATTACTGCAAAATATAACATAAAGATTGAGAATACTAATAGTGCTATAGAAATAATCTTCCAAGTCATCTTTAAGCCTTTATGAGGCTTATATCCATAATCTTCTAAACATGCACGCTCATAATCAGCTGGATTATAAGGCTTCTTTTCTAAATTTTCCATTATAATAATGTCTCTCCTTCCTTATCAACCTTAGATACAACAAGGATTGAACCTAATATAATGATTAATATAGCTATAGCTAATACTGAACCCTGGTTATAGCTCATATTAATAAAGTTTTGCTCAATTACATTACCAATTAATGTAATATTACCATCACCTAAAATCTTTGGAATTGCAAATCCTGATAGACATGGTAATAAAACCATAATAGAACCTGAAATTACTCCCTTTAAAGCAAGTGGAACGATAACCTTCCAGAACTTCTTAAATTCAGTTATACCTAAATCTAATGCAGCCTCATGTAATAATGGATCAATTTTTTCTAGTGATGTATAAATAGGCATAACCATAAATGGTAAATATGTAAATATCATACCTAAATAAATTGCTAAATCTGTACCAATGATATCTAAGCCATAGCCATTAAAGCCAAAAATATCAGTGATGATATTATTAGCTTTAAATACACTTGCGATAGCATTAATACGAAGTAAAATATTTGTCCACATTGGTAATATTAAAATCAATAATACTAAATATTTATTTTTAATTTTAGACTTGTATAGCATATAAGCAACTAAGAATCCAAAGAATATGCAGGCTGCAGTTGTAACTAATGCATATTTAATTGAATTAAAGAATGCTATAATTGTTGATTTTTCTGTTAAAATTTGGAAATTTGTAATACTACCTGTTAATCCCTTAAATGAGATACCCTCTGTATCTACAAACATTAAGAAAATCATAAATATTACAGGTAATACTGCAAAGATATATAAAAACCAAATATAAGGTCTAGCTAGTCTATCAAGTCTATGTGCACACTGATATGAAGGTATAATTGCCTTCTTTTCACTCTTTTGCATAGACTATTTATCCTCCGAAGCTTCCTCATGACCATAGAAATCATTTTTAGCTTCATATTTAGCAGCTACATCAAATAATGTAACAGTCTTTCTAGATTCCTCTTGTGTTAATGGAACAAGCTTCTTAGGTGAGCCATCTTCCTTCATTAAGCAGATTTCATATGGGTCAACAGTTAAACCAATAACCTCGTCTGCTTGAATATCCTCGTATGTATGAACAACGAATTCAGTACCTTCGATATCAACTAATAATTCATAATGTACACCCTTAAATATTGAAGATGTAACCTTACCAATTACCTTAGCACTTTCTCTAGGTACAATATCCCAGTCCTCAGGTCTAATAACAACATCAACATTTTCACCCTCTGTGAAATCATATCCAACTACAGGGAATTCTTGTCCTAAGAACTTAACTAAATTTTTTCTTAAATATACGCCCTTAACAATATCTGATTCACCGATAAAATTAGCTACATATCTGTTATTTGGCTCATTATAGATATCCTTTGGAGAGCCTTGCTGCTGGATGATACCATCCTTCATAATAACGATACGATCACTCATAACCATAGCTTCCTCTTGGTCATGTGTAACGAAGATGAATGTGATACCTAAATTCTTTTGCATTTCCTTAAGCTCATATTGCATATTTACTCTAAGCTTATGGTCAAGCGCAGAAAGTGGTTCATCTAGTAATAAAATTTTTGGTTTTAAAATGATAGCACGTGCAATTGCAACTCTTTGCATCTGACCACCAGAAATTTTATCAATCTTTCTTTCCTCATACCCAGAAAGATTAACTAGCCTTAACGCTTCACTTACAGATTCAGCAACTCTAGCCTTTAAATATCTTCTTACATCAAAATAAGAAGGTTTAGTCTTGCCCTGAGCCTTGCCAATCTTTTGGTTATATAGAAGAGCATCTTCCATAACCTTTTCTTCTCCGCCATAGAAATCAATCATAAATTTTCTTCCGCGGTTTACTAAACCAAACGCAACGTTATCAAAAACGTTTAAATGTGGGAACAATGCATATCTTTGGAATACAGTATTAATTGGTCTAGCATATGCAGGTAGATCATTAATAATCTTTCCATTTACGATTATTTCTCCACTTGTAGGATACTCAAATCCTCCGATCATTCTTAGTGTAGTAGTCTTACCACAACCAGATGGTCCTAAAAGAGTAATAAACTCATTTTCGTAGATATCCAAATCAATGTTATCTACAACACAATTATCGCCATAATACTTTACGATATTGTGCAATTCGATAATTGGCTTTCTTTCCAACTCAATTTACCGAACGAAAAGACATTTGTCTTTTCTTATCCTTTCTCCTAAATTTAATTTTTGGTTCTGTAAATCGTTAAAAAAGTATAGCTACTTTTAACGTGACAGATATTCAAATTTTTACTTGAACGATAATAATTATAGACTAAATTTTTAGAAATACAATATAATTTTTAATTTTTTTAAAATTAATACTTATTTTTATAAAAATCGAAAAAATGAGATGCTTTATTTACACCAATTTCTTCTTATTTAGACATTATTTCATTAGCATTTTTTATAATCTATTTACCATCAATAAATATGTAATTATTTATTACAAAGATAAAAATAAATAGGAAGATTGCTCTTCCTATATAAATTAAATTTAATCTAATATATGATATAAAAAATATGGAACCTGTTCTAGCCAGCTTGGCCAATCATGAGGCTTGTCATATCCCCAGTAATCACACCAGGCAGGTATTCCTAATCTATGTAATTGTGTGTCCATTTCTCTTGTTGATTTTAAGCATTCCTCTTCCCAATTGCCTTGGCCTACACAAATTACTATTCTAGAGTTCTTATACATATTAACATATGGATGATCATATGACATATTCTTTAATGATTCAACAGGTGAATTTAAGAACATTAAATCATCTGTATATCCATTTATAAAGAAATATGAATCATATACACCTGATAATGCTAATACTGCATCAAATATATCAGGTCTTCTTGTAAAGAAATTAACAGCATGATATGCACCTAATGATACACCAAATGTCATAATGCCTGATGCTACTCCACCGCCATTACCATAGGTATTTATTTCGTATATTCTAGGTACGATGTCTTTAATAATATATTCATAATATGCTTCTTGAGCTCTTATTCTATCATAGCCGCTTTTATATGTTGCTGAAAATGATTCCTGATCCATTGATTCAACACAAAATACCTGAATCTTACCTTGCTCAATATACCAGCTCATAGAATCAATGATTCCTCTGTTTTCATAATCAAAGAATCTACCGTCCTGGCTTGGGAATGCTATACAAGGTTTTCCAGCATGGCCAAAAACCTTAAATTCTAAATCTCTTTGATAAACTGAACTAAATTCCTTATAATATTCAACTTTCATTTTAGATACCTCCTCTAGAATGCTTCTTGCACATACCCTCAATAGTAACAACCATATTTGGATCTACACTTTCAGTAATTGTTACTGAAGAGCCAATTGTTGTATTTTCACCAATTATAGTATTACCACCAAATATTGAAGCACCACTATAAATTGTTACATTATCACAAATAGTAGGATGACGCTTTACATTAATTAAGTCATGACCCTTAGAAAGTGATAAAGCACCTAAAGTAACTCCTTGATATAATTTAACATGCTTACCAATTACACATGTTTCACCTATAACAATACCTGTACCATGGTCAATAAAGAAATATTCATCTATTTTAGCACCAGGGTTAATATCAATACCTGTTTTAGAATGAGCTGTTTCTGTTAGAAGTCTTGGTAAAACAGGAACATTTAAATCATATAATATATGAGCAATTCTAAATGTAAAAATTGCTGTAAATCCTGGGTAGCATAAAACTATTTCTACAGGAGATTTACATGCTGGGTCTCCATCAAACATCGCCTTTATATCTGTTTGAATAAGTCTATCTACCTCAGGAATTCCTTCAAAGAAATCATTTATAATTTGATCCTTATTCAACGTTTCCTTTGTTAGCTTTTCAATACCTGTTAATAATCTTTTTAAATAAAATTTAACAGATGAATTCTTCTCCTCTAAATAATCATCTAATAAACCATATTTTTCAACATATCCAGGAAATAATAAGCCTTTGATATTCATTAAAAATTTCTTTATATCTGTAACATCAATTGCTTCACCATGGATTTGGTTTGCTTTTTTTGATAATAACCAATCATTATAATTTGACATAATAACACCTCATCAATAAGATTATATAATAATTTACAATTATTAAAAATATCCTATTAGATTTAATTTTAATATTAATTGAGAAAAAAATAAATATAAAAATATATATTTTTATAGTATAATAACAAACTGTGAGGTATTTATATGAAATTTATTGAACCAGAAACAATAACTAAAGAGGTTTCAAGGCTTTGTATTGAAGCTGCGACATATATTGAAAATGATGTTTTATCATGCTTAAAAAAGGCCATGAATAATGAAGAAGGCTTATCTAAGGAAATATTATCCCAAATAATTGAAAATGATGAGCTTGCAGCTAAAGAAAATGTTCCTATGTGTCAGGATACAGGTATAACAGTAGTATTTGTTGAAATAGGAAATGAGGTTCATATAAATGGTGATATCTATGATGCCATAAATAAAGGTATTAGTGATGGCTATACTAAAGGATATTTAAGAAAGAGTGTAGTTAAATCACCACTAAATAGAGTTAATACAAAGGATAATACTCCTGGTATTATTCATATCAAATTCACATTAGGTGATAAATTAAAAATAACTATTTGTCCTAAGGGTGCTGGGTCAGAAAATATGTCTAGGGTTAAAATGCTAGTACCTGCGGATGGAATTAATGGAATAAAGAAATTTGTATTAGATACAGTTAAAGAGGCTGGAGGTAGACCATGTCCTCCGTTAGTTGTTGGTGTTGGAATTGGTGGAGATATAGAAAAGGCAGGATTAATTGCTAAAGAAGCTCTTCTTCGTCCTATAGATGATGAAGCTAAAGATCCAGATGCTAATAAGCTAGAAAAGGAATTATTTAAAGAATTAAATGATTTAAGGGTTGGTCCTATGGGATTAGGAGGAAAAACTACAGCCTTAGCAGTTAAGGTTAATTTATATCCATGCCATATAGCTTCCCTACCTGTTGCTGTAAATATTCAATGTCATGCTTCTCGTCATAAGGTGGTGATTCTATAATGAGAATTGAAATACCTAAGGATTTAGATAAATTAAAGGAATTACATGCTGGTGATGTAGTTGAATTAACTGGTGTAATTTATACATCTAGAGATGCAGCTCATTTAAGAATGGAACAAATGATGAAGGATGGATTAGAATTACCTGTTGATTTTACTAATTCTTTCATTTATTATGCTGGTCCTACTCCAACAAAGCCAGGTAATGTAGTTGGTTCTATTGGACCTACAACATCATCTAGAATGGATAAATTTGCTTATATGATGCCTAAGATGAATGTACTTGCAACTATAGGTAAGGGTCCAAGAGATAATGATTGTGTCAAAACATATATAGATAATAAGATTTTATATTTTATTACTACTGGTGGTTGTGGAGCATTGCTTGCAAAATCAGTTAAAAAGGCTGAAGAAATTGCATTTTTCGATTTAGGTCCTGAATCTATTAAAAGATTAGAGGTTGATGGATTTAAAATGATTTTAGCAATTGATTATTTTGGTAATAATATTTTTGATAGGAGAAATTAATATGGATGCAAATGAATTAAAGGAAAAAAGCTTAAAGCTTCATGAAAACGGAGGTAAGCTTGAAATCAAATCAAAGGTAAAGGTAGAAAATCAAGCTGATTTATCATTAGCTTATACACCTGGTGTTGCCTATGTATGTAAGGAAATCGAAAAGGATAAGGAATTAGCTTATAAGTATACATCTAAATCAAATATGGTAGCTGTTATTACAGATGGCTCTGCTGTATTAGGATTAGGTAATATAGGACCATATGGTGCTATTCCTGTAATGGAAGGTAAATCAATATTAATGAAGGAATTAGCAGGTGTTGATTCTATTCCTCTATGCTTAAAGACTCAGGATGTTGAGGAAATAATTAAAACATGTAAGATTTTAGAGCCAACACTAGGCGCTATTAATCTAGAGGATATTTCAGCTCCAAGATGTGTTGAAATTGAAAGAAGATTAATTAAGGAAATGGATATTCCTGTATTCCATGATGATCAGCATGGTACTTCTATTATTGTAGCAGCTGCATTTATGAATGTAGCAAGACTTACAAAAAGAAAATTATCTGATATGACAGTTGTAATGTCAGGTACTGGTGCGGCTGGTTCAATGATTGCTAAAATGCTAAAAAGAATCGGTGTTGGTAAAATTTATGCATCAGATATTACAGGTGTAATTGATAAGAAAAAATATGATTCATATAATTTCTTAATTAAAGAATTAATAGATGAAGGAACATATTCTACTCCAGAAAACCATGATGGTACACTAGCATCTATACTAAAAGGAGCTGATGCCTTCGTTGGTGTATCAGCACCAAAGCTTGTAACTCCTGAAATGATTAAGACAATGAATAAGGGTGCTATCGTATTTGCAATGGCAAATCCTACTCCAGAAATTGGATATATGGAGGCTAAGGAGGCTGGTGCTTATATTGTTGGTTCTGGTAGATCTGATTTTCCAAATCAAATTAACAATGTGTTAGCATTCCCTGGTTTATTCAAGGGAGCACTTGCTGTAAGAGCAAGAAAGATTAATGAGGAAATGAAGCTAGCTGCTGCTAAAGCTTTAGCTAATATCATTTCTGATTCTGAATTATCTCCTGATTATATCGTACCTGGAGCATTTGATAAGAGAGTAGCAAAGGCTGTTGCTAAAGCTGTTGCAGAGGCTGCTATTGAAACTGGTGTTGCTGGTATTAATGAATATAATGAATAATATATAAAGTGGCTTAGCCACTTTTTTATTTTGCTTTAAAATACATATTATTCTATTCTTATATAAAAATATCAATATGGCATTAAAAATCAAAAATAAGGCAAATAAAAGGCCTAGCATAAGCTAGACCTAATTTATTTTATAGAACTATCTAACAACCTTAATTGCTGTACAATTTGTGCACATTAACATCTTTAATGCATCTTCGTCGAAGTATTCAGCGTAGATGATTAACTTTCTATCTAATGTACCACGAGCCTTAATTCTTAATACGTTACCACGTGTAACGATATGTAATGACTTAAGAACATCGATTGTAACTTCGTTACCATCCTCGAAATGGTTACATAAAGTATCTAGATATACAGTTGCTTCAACTTCTTCTTCGCCTTCAGGTAATGGCTCACCTGGAATCATTGGTAAATAATCCTCAAGATTATCTGGCATTTCATCAGGGATACCCTTAGCATTCATTGTATTTTGTAAGTAGTATGTTGACATACCAAGTGTAGCTAAAATTGCTTCACCATTTGGAATTAATGTAGGTAAGTAATCAACGTTCTCATAATTTCTCTTTGGCTTAACACCACGAGTTGCGAACATATAATCAACTAATTCCTTGAAGTACTTTAGACCTCTATCAGATCTAACCTTCATCATTACAGGAACCTCTACATATTGTTTCTTCTCAGAAACATCCTTTAAGTGATACTTAGGATTTTCTTCAATAAATGATGGATCGATAGCTAAGAATACCTTAATTGACTTTCCACCTAAAGCTACTTTTGCTACTAAGCCCTTATATCTGAATGATTCACATCTAGCAGATTGACGGCCCTTAGCACGATATAATCCTAAATAATTCTTAATTTCATTATAATATTCCTTAGTTTCAAATGGAGCGAACATCATCTTAGTTAAGAACTTTCTCTTAATCTTTCTAACTTCACCATTTTCATCAAGAACTTGGAAGTCTTGAACAACAATGTTACCTTCCTTATGAACTTCATGAGGAGTCTCTTCAGCTGCCTCAGCCTCATCAAGGTTTTCTTCCTCTTCAGCTTCCTCAGCTTCCTCAGCTTCTTCCTCTTCAACCTCTTCTTCCTCAGCTTCTTCAGCTTCCTCTTCTTGAGGCTCTTCAACTACTTCTTCTTGAGGTTCTTCAACTACTTCTTCTTGAGGCTCTTCAGCTACTTCTTCAACAACCTCTTCTTCGATTTCTTCTTCAACAGGCTCTTCCTCAACTACTTCCTCTTCTTGAGGTGCTTCCTCTTCTTGAGCTTCAGCACCATAATATGAATTGAATAATGCTTCATCCTCTTCAGTTAATGCGAATGGATCATTATTTTCCTCTTCTTGTGGTTCTTCCTCTTGAACTTCCTCTTCTTGAGGTGCTTCCTCTTCTTGAGCTTCAGTAGCCTTTTCTTCTTCAACCTTTGGAGCTGCTGTAATTACAGCTTGAATTGGCTCAAACTTCTTTAATCTAATAAATTGTACGACTGCAGAGATTACAAAAATTACTGCATAACCAACAAATAGAATAATATTAGCTGTATTTCCGAAGAAATCATGCTTTGTGAATGCTAACATTACAATACCATATAATACAACGAATGTTGATGCGAATAATAAACCAATTAATACATCATCAGTTCTAACTGCATTTGGTGATTTGAACTTTCTAAATACGAATAATGCTACAACACCTAATAAACCAATTAATAATGCAATAATATATAATGCCATAATTGTTGAGTTGCTAGCAGCTGACTTCCAAACTCTATTAATGATTAATGTAGAATCACCATAAAGCTTACCAGCACCAATGAATACGAATAGAATTACAACTAAAGCATAGAATAGAGGGAAAGTTACATCAAATTCATCATATACTGACTTGAAGTAAGTTCTAACCTTATGAGCTGGGTTAGTATATGCCTTACCCTTATTATATAATATAGCTCTAATTAATAATGCACTTGCAATTGCTAAACCAGCTACCATTACGATAAATGGAACGATACTATTTGTTAATCCCTTAGGAGCTGTAAATACACATAGGTATGCGCATGTAACAAATAATACTGCTAAGATGAAATCAAAGAAACTTACATCTGTATTCTTATCTAAGCCAGAAACAATTAACATTACAACTAAAGCAATGATAGCACCAACGAATACATATCTATATTGAGTATATTTCTTTAATGCCTCAATATTAGTTAATGCATCAGTCTTAAATAATATAACGAATACGAAAGCTAATGCTGCACCAGCAATTAAAATTACTAATGGATTATACTTTCCAGCTAATGCACCAAAATAATTTTTAAATGATGCATCTTCGTCATATGTCTGACAGAATACAAAACGTAAAATAACTTGTAATAATAATAAGCCACATTCAACTGCAAAAATTGTTAATAAAAGGCCGTGACCACCCTTTACAGCAAGTATGATTAATAAGACTAAGCTAGATACAAATCCAACTACACGTAAGAAGTCTAAGAAACCACACTTTTCTCTTTTAAGACCTGTAAAACCTATTAAAGCAAAGCATCCAATAGCGGCGAATATACCACCAGTTACGATGTTAGCTAAATTTGCATTTACAACCTTAGTGAAGATTGAAATGTAGCCAACAACAATGAATGCTAAAACAGCGATAATAGTAGTTAGTAAACCAGAAGTCTTAAAATAGCTCTTAAAATAGTTCTCTTTCATTTTATTCTCCTTTTCTAGTATAAAAAAATACTAACTCCACTATCATTGTATGCTTATTTTTTTACTAATTCAAGAAAAAGTTGCGTTTTCTTCACAAAAAACGGCACTTTTTATAAATTTTCTTATTTAAAATCTCTAAATTACCCCCTATTATTTGCATATTTAACCAAATTGGTTAAATTGTAAAACAAAAAACGTTTTTTCCTTGCAAAATGCCTTACTATATAAAAAAGCAGGATTTTTCCTGCTTTAGCTAGTTTTCTAATGATTCAAAACGTTCTATTATTTTACCTACAAGTGGATGTCTAACAACATCATATTTTTCAAATTGAATTACTTCTACCTCTTCTAAATCCTTTAATAAATTTGCAGAAACCTTTAATCCACTCTTCTTGCTATTAGGTAAATCTATTTGAGATATATCTCCAGTAACAACCATCTTAGAATTAAAGCCCATTCTTGTTAAAAACATTTTTAATTGATCGATAGTTGCATTTTGAGCCTCATCTAAAATTATAAAAGCATTTTCTAATGTTCTACCTCTCATATAAGCTAAAGGAGCTATCTCAATGACCTGTTTATCAATAAGAGATTGAGTTTGTTCAATACCTAGCATATCATGAAGTGCATCATATAAAGGTCTTAAATATGGATCAACCTTTTCCTTTAAATCACCAGGTAAAAATCCCAATGATTCTCCTGCTTCTACCGCTGGTCTTGTTAAAATAATCTTTTCTATATTTCCATTTTTTAATTCATTAACAGCGTAGCATACAGCTAAATATGTTTTACCAGTACCTGCTGCTCCTATAGAAAAGATTAAATCCTTATTCTTTAATGATTTAACATATTCATCCTGTTTTAATGTTTTAGCAAATATAGGCTTACCATGATTTGTTCTACATATTGCTTTTCTCTTATTTAAGAACTCAATATATTTTTCAACCTTACCCTCATCTATAACATTATTAACATATAAAATATCTCGAGGAGAAATATTTAAATGATTTTGACTCATCTTTAATAACAAATCAAAAATCTCATTTAATCGATTTAGTTTATTAGCATCCTCTAAATTAGTAATAATCGTATCACCATGAATATCAATTTGACATTCAAACATAGATTCTAATGTTTTTAAATTAACATTATGACATCCTATAATATTTTTTACATCTTCTTGGTTATATAAAATTACATCTAAATTCATAAATCTCTCTTTCATATTTCAAAAATCATTTTTTCCTTAGTAACAGGATGCTTAAATTCTAAATGATAAGCAGTTAAAGGAAAATCATCATCACTAACCTTATTTTTACTTCCATATTTTGTATCTCCATAAAGAGGATGTCCAATTGATGATAACTGACATCTTATTTGATGAAACCTTCCTGTATGCAAAATGATATCTAAATCTGTTACATCAAAATTATTTATTTTATAATTTTTAATTGCCCTATATTCTAAGCTAGCCTCTTGACCAGAATTATCTATATAAGCCTTTCTATTTGATTCATTTTTAGAAATTTTACTTTCAAGTAATATAAATTCCTTATTATTAATAATTCCTTCTACTGTAGCTTTATATTTTTTTACAAAATCATGCTTCTTAATATCCTCTGATATTCTGCTTGCTGCTTTAGAGGTTTTAGCAAATACCATAATACCTTTAGTATTAATATCTAATCTATGTAATAAGCCTAAATATACATTCCCAGGCTTATTATATTTTTCTTTAATATAATCCTTTATTATTGTAAGCATATCATTTTTATTACTACCATCTGCTTGAGATAAAACACCTCTAGGCTTTATAGCAACAATAACATGATTATCCTCATATAAAATATCTAGCATTATTGAATACCTGAATTCTTTAATAAATCTAAAAATTGTAGGAATCTTTCATCAAAGGATAATAATCTATTATATAGCAAATAGAAATTTTGAGTGGGTGAGAAATTAGTAATATCTAATTTTTTTAATTTACCACTTTCTATTAATCCTTCTACTGAATTCTCATATACAAAAGCAACAGCGTCATTTTGGTCAATCAAAGCTCTTGTTAAATCTAAATTATTAGCTGTTAGAGTAAAGCCATTCTTTAGCTTTATATTTTTTAATTTCATTGTTGTTTTTACCTGATTATAAAGACCACATTTATCATCTGGTAAAACAATAATAGCTGAAGATAATTGATCACGAGTTATTTTATTAATTTCTTTATATTGCCCATCTGGATTACATACTAAAATTATTCTTTCAGCAAACAAAAACTTATTCTCATATTTTGTTGAATCAAAGCTATTATCAACTATCGCGAAATCTAAAGCTCCAGAGGATAAACTTTTTAATATTTGTTCATATGGGTAACAAAATAAATTAAATGATACATTACCCTTATTTAAATTAGAAATAACTCTTTGTCTTGCACATTGAACAGCCATAGGAGTAATACCAACTGAGGCAGTAAGCGATGCTTGCTTAGCTAAG
The DNA here is from genome assembly GCA_002449755.1 of Caryophanales bacterium UBA7004. Taxonomy (GTDB): domain Bacteria; phylum Bacillota_I; class Bacilli_A; order Acholeplasmatales; family Anaeroplasmataceae; genus Anaeroplasma. Next base: position 7,093 of record DJXM01000010.1, on the reverse strand, counting down.
GTATTAATTAAAAGCTCATAGCTCAATTTTGATGCTTTAGCATATTCTAATAATACCTGTCCTTGCTTAGTTAATTCAAATGTCTTTGGATTAGCAAACAATGTTATATTATATTCCTTTTCGATTGACTTAATGTGATGCGTTACAGCAGGCTGAGTTATAAAAAGCTTCTTCGCTGTATTTGTAAAATTTTTCTCATCTATTAAAGTGATTAGAGTTTCTAATTTTGCATCCATCATATTATCACTTCTCTCATAAATAAATTCTATCACTTTCCTATATTATATAAATTTTATTTATAATAATCAATGGAGTAATAAAAATCGGGGATTAATCCCCCGATAATTATATTATTTAAATAATTCATTTAAAATTTCAGATATATGAGATACTGGTTGAATCTCTAATACCTTTCGTACCTCTTCTGGAATATCCTCGATATCTCTTTCATTTTCCTTTGGAATGAAAATCTTAGTTAATCCATTTCTTGCAGCTGCAATAGACTTTTCTCTTAAGCCACCGATAGGTAATACAGAACCACGTAATGTGATTTCACCTGTCATACCAATATGACAGCTTACTGGTTTATTAGATAGACAAGAAACTAATGCAGTTGTTAATGTAACACCGGCAGATGGACCATCCTTTGGAGTAGCTCCTTCTGGTACATGGATATGAATATCCTTTTCCTGGAAAATCTTTTCATCAATTCCATATTCACTCGCATGTGATTTTACGTATGAGAATGCTGCTTGAGCAGATTCCTTCATAACATCACCAAGCTTACCAGTTAATAATAATCCACCCTTTCCTGGATATGTTGTAACTTCGATATCTAATGTATCTCCACCAAACATTGTCCAAGCAAGACCTGTAACAACACCAATTTGGTCTTGGCCTCTATTTTGATTTCCTGTAAATCTAACCTTACCTAGGAAGTCTTGGATATTATCCTTATTTACCTCAATTGACTTTTCCTTATCGACTAAAATCTTTCTTACTGCCTTTCTACACATTGTAGCTATCATTCTGTTTAATTCACGTACACCAGATTCTCTAGTATATGAACGAATAGTCTCATAATATGCATCATCAGTGATCTTGATTTGGTCTTCATTTAAGCCATGCTCAGTAAGATTTCTCTTATATAGGTAATCCTTACCGATATTGAACTTTTCAATTTCAGTATAGCTTGATAATTCAATGATTTCCATACGATCACGAAGTGGTCCTGGGATATTAGAAATATCATTAGCTGTTGTAATGAACATTACTTGAGATAGGTCATAAGGCTCCTCTAAATAATTATCTGAGAAGAATTTATTTTGTTCTGGGTCTAATACCTCAAGCATAGCGGCAGCTGGGTCTCCTCTATAATCAGCTGTCATCTTATCGATTTCATCTAATAAGAATACAGGATTAACAGTACCAGCATCCTTCATTCCCTTTAAAATACGTCCAGGTAATGCGCCAATATAAGTTCTTCTATGACCTCTTATTTCAGATTCATCTCTTACACCACCTAAAGATTGCTTAACAAACTTTCTGCCTAAAGCATCTGCGATACTCTTTGCAAGTGATGTTTTACCTACTCCTGGAGGACCAGCAAAGCAGATAACTGTTGATGGATTCTTACCAGTCATAATTTTTACTGCTAGATATTCAATAATTCTATCCTTAACCTTTGTTAAACCAAAGTGAGTAGAATTTAATTTTTCTTCAACAGCCTTTAAATCATTATTATCCTCAGATTGCTTATACCAAGGAAGTGATACAATCCAATCTAGATAATTTCTAATCACACCAGATTCAGCCATTTGATTAGATGTTTGAGCATATTTTTGAAGCTCATCCATAGCCTTCTTATAAACATTTTCAGGAAGCTTTGCCTCTTCTAATGCTTTTCTAAGCTTTTCTACATCCTCTTCCTGACGTGCCTTATCTCCAAGCTCGTTTTGGATAGCTCTCATCTTTTCTCTTAAATAATATTCCTTTTGAGAATCATCAATTGATTTTTTAACATCTTTATTGATTTTTTCCTCAATAGCTACTATTTGCTTTTCATGCTCAATATCCTCTAAAATCATTTCTAATCTTCTAGATACATTTAATTCTGCTAAATATCTATATTTAGAAACATTAGTATTTAAGCGTAATTGATAAGCAATTACATCTGTTAAAACATCAGCATTTGTACCAGCAGAAATAAGTCTAGCTATTTCTTCTGGATTAGTTAATAGATTTTGAGCATTCTTAGAAACTTCAACCTCTACATTCTTAATTAATGCTCTTTCAATATCATCATTTTGAAGAATTGAATAAATCTTTTCATAATTTACTACAAAATATGGATCTGTAGATGTATACTCTAAAACCTTAATTCTGTTAGTAATTTTAAATTTAACACGATAATTATTGCTTGGTAATTTAAGCTTTAATGTTACCTTAGCTAAAACACCAATTTCTTCTATATCCTCAGGATTAACATCCTTAGCATTAACATCCTTTTGGATTAAAAGAACAATATTTCCGCCATACATTTTTTCAGCAGCATCTAATGCTTGAACTGAATTTGAACGGCCCACCTCAATTTTAAATTCATTACCAGGTAATGGAACGATACCTCTAACGGCAATTGCAGGTAAGACAATCTTATTTTCTTCCATAATCGTACCTCCCAATCTCCAGTTTTAATAACTGGTATTATAATAATATCTTATTTTTAGCACTTTTGCAAGTAGATTGCTAATTTTTGTTAAAATAGTTGATTTTTCAATTAAAAACAAAGTCTATTTTTGAAAAAAAGACCAGGTTTTAGGCCTGGTCATATGTTTTTAGATTTCTTTTGCGTTAGCTAATAAGAAATCAACAAGCTTTTGATAAGTTAATTCATTCATGATTTGAACTCTATTAGCCTTCTTATCATCGCCAGCCTTAGCATCGATTTCTTCCTTTGTTGGAACTAGCTTTTCAGCTTCAACAACAGCACCAGCTACAACATCGAATAAAGCTTGACGTTCAGCTTGCTTCTTTGTAATATCCTCAAATTGCTCCATTGTAGAACCCATAATTTGAATGAATGTTTCAAATGGAATATTATACATCTTAGCTTGTTGCTCATATTGAGCCTTCATAGCTTTATATCTAGAATCAACTAATGTCTTAGGCATATCAACTGTTGCGTTATCAATAACCTTATTAATAATTTCATTAGTTTGTCTATCCTTTTCAGATACTACCTTAGCATCCTCTAATTCCTTACGCTTTAATGCCTTTAATTCATCATAATTATTAGCATCCTTATTTAATGTCTTAACATATTCATCAGTGAATTCAGGTAACTTTTGTTCCTTAATTTCATGAACTGTAACCTTGAATACTGCAGCCTTACCAGCTAATGAAGCCTCACCATAATTTTCAGGGAATGTTACATTGATGTCCTTAACCTCTTCAGCCTTCATACCAATCATTTGATTCTCAAAGCCAGGAATGAATTGACCAGAACCGATTTGAAGTTCATAGTTATCAGCCTTTCCACCAGGGAATTCAACACCATCAACGGTACCAACGAAATCAAATGTTGCAAAGTCATTCTTAGCAATTACTTGCTCAGCTTTAGCTTCCATAGTTGCATCCTTTAAAGCCATAGACTTAACTGCCTTTTCAACATCCTCATCAGTAACCTCTAAATTCTTCTTAGCTACTTCGATACCCTTATAATCACCTAGCTTAACCTCAGGATATGTATCAATTACTAAAGAAACCTTGAAATTCTTATTTCTTTCTACCTTATCCTCTAATAATGGCTCAAATTGACCAATGAAATCCTTAACTAGATTTTCATCCTTTACTGCCTCTTGAATCTTATCATTTAAGATAATATCAATTGCAGTTGCATATAATGATTCAACACCATACATCTTTTCAAATACAGATCTAGGTGCCTTACCCTTTCTAAAACCATGAATACTAACCTTAGAATTTTCTTCAACGAATGCTTTATCTAATGCCTTTTCGAATTCTTCAGGTGTAACATCAAATGTTAACTTTGTTCTACTATGTTCTAACTTTTCAACAACCATAATACTTATTCAGACCGAGATTATTTGGAATAGTCTGTTCCTCCTATAAATACTAATATTTTATATCAAAATCTCTTAATTCCTTTTATTATAAAAAAACCTATTTAATTATATCATAAATTTTAAATTAGTAAAGAAAAAGGAGATAAAACAAAGCATATCTCCTCTAAAAAATTTAACTTATTAGTATTTTTAAGAAATTCTATCAGAATCATTGTTCTCTTCAGCTGGAATATCATTAATGATTATATCATTTGTTGATTCGTCAGCTGGAGCTTCAATCTTATTCTCGTCTTCCTTTTCTTTTTCCTTTTCTGCCTTAGCCTTAGATCTCTTATAATAATTAAAATATCCTCCACCAGCATCAAAACCTAATACACCAGCACATAGGAATGATAATACGGCAATTATAATAGCAATTGCCCATACAGTAATATCAGTCGCTCCCTTAAAATATAATAATAGGATTGCGCCTGTAACAAATACTATATTCATCCAGAATTTAAACTTATCTGTAAATTCTTTAAATAATATAACACGAATGAAATATGAAACAGATGCTACATATAATAAGCCAGTTGCCCAATAAGCAAATGTATCATTGAACCAATTTTGAATCTTAATTGATACATCAGCATCAGCACTCTTTGCCTCAATACACATTACAGCTGCGAATATTAATGCGCCCGCTAAAATTAATTCAATTAAAAATTCTACTAGAGTTAATCTAATTAATTTCTTATCCATTTCTTTTCTTTTTCTAAGTAATAATACAGATCTAATAAATATTGTAACTAATGGTACACCACCAGCTATAATAAATATTGCAAACATTGCTTCATTTCTATTAAAAAGAATTAAGAATCCTAATGCTACTAATAATGATGTAGCTATAATTTCAAATATGAATTTGTATAAATTAAATGTATCCCAAGCACCAATTATTTTTCTTTTCTTCTTAGGCTCTTCCTTTAATTCATTCTTTTCTTCCTTTTCCTTTGGAAGCTCAACTGCAGAATCTGTTGCGTCAATTGAATCATCACTCAATTCATTTTCAAGATTTAGATTCTCTTCATTTTCTACATTTTTCTTCTTTTTTTTGTTTCCAAACATCTAAATCACCTCGTTTAAAACATCAATTTAATTATACTTTAAATATTTGATTTTTGAAAGCATTTTTATACAATAATTAGGTAAGATTGTGATATAATCACAATGTAGAGGTGAGAGAGATGAATTTTGTTTTTATATCCCCAGCATTTCCCAAAAATTATTACAATTTCTGTGATAGATTATTAAAAAACGGATTTAATGTATTAGGTATTGGCGATACTGATTATTTTGAATTAGATGAAAATGTAAAAAATTCATTAACTGAGTATTATAGAGTTAATTCGCTTGAAAGCTATGATGAGGTTTATAGAGCTGTTGCCTTCTTCGCTTTTAAGTATGGCAAAATAGATTTTCTAGAGTCAAACAACGAATATTGGTTAAGACAAGACTCTAAATTAAGAACAGATTTTAATATTACAGGTGCTAAATTTGATGATGTAGTAAGTTTTACATCTAAGAGCAATATGAAGGAATTTTATATTAAAGCTGGTGTACCTGTTGCTAGATATAAATTTGTTACAACCTTTGAGGAGGATTTAAAATTCATTACTGAAGAGGTTGGATATCCTGTAGTAGTTAAGCCTAATGTAGGTGTTGGTGCTGCTGCTACTTATAAAATTCAAAACGAAGAAGACTTAAAGAAATTCCATGAAAGAAAAATCCAGGTCCCATATATTATGGAGGAATTCATTACAGGTGATATTACTTCATTTGATGGCATTTGTGATTCAAACTCAAATGTAGTATTCTGTGATAATGAGGTTTTCCCACCTTCAATTATGGATATAGTAAATGAAAACCTAGAGGTTTCTTATTATGTAAATAAGATTGTACCTGATGATATTAGAGAAATTGGTCAAAAGGTATTAAAGGCATTTAATATTAAATCCAGATATTTCCATCTAGAATTCTTCCGTTTAACTGAAGCTAAGAAGGGCTTAGGTAAAGCAGGTGACATCGTAGCCTTAGAGGTTAATATGCGTCCACCTGGAGGATTTACACCAGATATGATTAACTTTGGTCAATCAGTTGATACATATCAAATTTATGCTGATGTAATGAAATATGATAAGGTAGTTAATGTTAAATTAGATTATCCTAAATATTATTGCTTCTACTATGGTAGACGTGATAGATTCCAATATAAATATTCATTTGAGGATATTAAAAAGGAATACCCATTCATCCAAATGCATGGTAGAATGAGTGATATTCTATCTGGTGCTATGGGAAATGAATTCTATATTGCAAGATTTGAATTTATTGAGGATATGGAAAAATTTAAAGCAATGGTTTCTGAAAAGGCTGAAATTAAAAAGCCTAAAAAGGCACCAGCTAAAAAAACTACAAAAACTACAAAGAAGGCCTAAGCCTTCTTTTTCTTTGTATGTCGGGCATGTTATATGTCTAGGGTGAAAGTCCCAAGAGAGGTAGTTGTCGCCAACTCGATAGCAACTTGCAAAGCGTAAACCAGTAATGGAGCGTGAAAAGAAGCAATAGTGAAATCGTGGCCCTATGAACAAGAACTTAATATTAAGGCCCATTAGGTGGATGAGTTAACAAAGCATAACAAAGTCCTAAAGACAAACGTAAACCTAATCGGTAAATTAAGCGGGTAAACGAGGAAAGATATATAACTTATCCCGAGAGGTCCTATAGGCGATTTAGTAGTAACAACGAACTATAGGAAGTCAGCAGAGGTCATAGTAGGTATAGCCTAATACTGAAGGACCGAACAATTTATAAGACTACTAAAGTCTTGAAATCACTAGCAAATAGTTAGAATGTAATAAAGATGAGAGGTTAGGCGTATCCTAATGGGTAATCCAAATAATAATTTTGCTAGATAACGAAAAGAAAGGAAGTAGACAAGCTATGAGTGAAGATATTATCACAAA
>DJXM01000067.1:18186-18334 GCA_002449755.1 Caryophanales bacterium UBA7004 | reverse complement strand
GGTTCAAGTCCTATAGAGGGCGCCACGATTAACAATTAGGAGAAATACAAAAGTATTTCTTTTTATTTTTATAAGAATAAGTTGACATAAATTTTTAGTTAATGTAAAATTAATCTTGTCAAGCATGGAGGACTAGCTCAGTTGGGAG
>DJXM01000067.1:0-18001 GCA_002449755.1 Caryophanales bacterium UBA7004 | reverse complement strand
TCGATTCCTATAGTCGGCACCATTTATCTAGGTTATAAAAATTTATTTAAATTTATCTTTTAATTAACGACTTTATTATAAGCCGTTTTCTTTTTTTCTAGGGCCGCTTTTACTTGTAAAAGTAAATAGAATGATTTATAATAGTTTTAGCAATAAATCAATTAGGGAGGTAAATTTATATGCCATTAGTAAACGCAAAGGACATGGAAGCAAAGGCATTAGCAGGTCATTATGCCGTAGGAGCTTTCAACATTAACAATCTTGAATGGACAAAGGCCATTCTACAAACTGCTCAGGAGTTAAATTCACCAGTTATGTTAGGTGTATCTGAGGGTGCAAACAAATATATGTGTGGTTATGAGGTAGTAGCTGACATGGTAAAGGCAATGATTAAGTCATTAAATATTACTGTACCAGTAGCATTACATCTAGACCATGGTACTTATGAAGGAGCTAAGAAGGCTTTAAAGGCTGGTTATTCTTCAGTAATGTTCGATGGTTCTCATTATCCACTTGAGGAAAATCTAGAAAAGACTAGAGAAATCGTAACTATCGCTCACTTTTTAGGAGCTACAGTTGAGGCAGAAGTTGGTACTATCGGTGGAGAAGAAGATGGAGTTGTAGGTATGGGTGAGGTTGCTGACCCTGAAGAATGTGCTCTACTTAAGTCTACAGGTATCGATATGCTAGCTGCAGGTATTGGTAATATCCATGGTAAGTATCCTGCAAACTGGAAGGGACTTCAATTTGATGCTTTAGCTAATATTAAGGCTAAGGTTGGTGATTTCCCATTAGTATTACATGGTGGAACTGGTATTCCTGAAGATCAAATTAAGAAGGCTATTTCACTTGGTGTAACAAAGATTAATGTTAATACAGAATGCCAATTATATTTCCAAGAGGCAACAAGAAAGTACATTGAAGCTGGTAAGGATTTAGAGGGTAAAGGATTTGACCCACGTAAGCTATTAGCTCCAGGTGTAGATGCAATTAAGGAAATTGTAAGAATCAAGATGGAAATGTTTGGTTCTGTTGGTCATGGTAACGACTAATTAAAAAAATTTTTAGGGAACGCATTAACGTTCCCTTTATTTAAGAAAAGGAGAAAAATTATGAGAATTGCTTTAATTAACGAAAATTCACAAGCAGCAAAAAATGAAATTATTTACAATACTTTAAATAAGGTAGCTACTAAGTATGGTCATACTGTAGATAATTATGGTATGCTAGGTGCTGATGATAAGCCATTAACTTATGTACAAAATGGTTTACTTGCCGCTATCCTAATCAATTCAGGAGCTGCTGATTTTATTGTAACAGGATGTGGTACTGGTGCTGGTGCTATGCTAGCATTAAATTCATTCCCAAAGATGCTTTGTGGTTTAATTGTTGAACCATCTGATGCATATTTATTTGGTCAAATTAATGATGGTAATGCCATTTCTATGCCATATGCAAAGGGCTTTGGCTGGGGTGCAGAATTAAATTTAGAGAATGTATATGAGAATTTATTTAAGGCACCATTTGGTGGAGGTTATCCAAAGGAAAGAGTAGTACCTGAACAAAGAAATAAAAAGATTCTAGATGGTGTAAAGGAAATTACTCATAGACCTATGATTGATATCTTAAAGGATATCGATAAGGATTTCTTACTTGAAACTATTGATAGAGATACATTTAAGAAATATTTCTTCCAAAATGCAAAGAATCAAGAGATTGTTGCATTTATAAAGAATGTATTAGGAATGTAATATGTCAGGCTTTGGAGGAGGACATTCTAGTGGAGGCGGCTTCCACGGAGGTCATTCACATTCGAGTGGAGGCTTCCATGGTGGACATAGAAGCAGTGGATACCATAGCAGTAGCCATTCAAGCTATAGACCTCATCATTCAACTCATATTTATGTAGGAGGAGGAAGAGGCTATAGAAGCACAGGAAGTGGAAGAATTTATACTGAGCCTAATTTAATAGGAAGTATTATTGGTGGTATTATACTAATTGTACTTGGAATTGTTCTATTTATTAATCTACTTTCATTAAGTGTTGAAGCTACTATCACTAATACCTCACTTGCTTATGATAATGGCTATCCTTATGAGGAATATACATTTAAATATACTGTAGGAGGTAGTACCTACTATGGAAATGGTGATGATGAATTAGTATATTTTATTGATGAAGCCAATTATAAAGAATCAGTAAAAAAGGGCGAGTCTTACACATTATATGTAAGAGCATTAGATCATAGTGATTATAATTTCGAAAGCAATAATGGTCCTGCAGTATTTGTATTAATCTTTTTATTTGCAATAGGTATTTCCATAATTGTATCTCAGGTTAAAAAATATCAAGGATTCCTAGAAACAATTGGTGATTTAAATGGTGATGGAAGGCTTGATAAAAATGATATAAAGCTTTATCGCAAGAAGCTTCTTGAGAAGGAATTAGACCCAGTAGGCGACGAAAAAACCAAATTTAAGAAATGTGATTATTGTGAATCTTTAGTAGATTTAGACGCAAAGTCATGTCCTAATTGTGGGGCAAGCCTTAAACAATAATCAAAACGGTGGTAAGAAATTACTACCGTTTTTTCTATCTATGTAGAAAAATGTTTAAAATATGTGAAAATATGGATGAAAAATGTTTAGTTTAATTGACATTTTTTTAGTTTAGTATATAATAATATCGGTTAGTTTAACTGACACATTTTGGGTAGGAGAATAAGTAGATGACAGATTTAGAAATTAAACAGCAATTAAAGGATTTTATCGTTTCAGAATTAGGTGTTGATGAAAACGAATTACAATTCGATACACCTTTATTCGGTGATGGTATTGGTCTAGATTCAATTGACTCAATTGAAATCATTTCATTTGCTGACGAAGCATTCGGTGTTTCAATGAACGGTGTTGCTAAAGAGCATTTCTTATCAATTGACACTATCGCTCAATATATTGCTGACAAGCAATAATAAATTTAAGATATATCCCAGCTTCAGGCTGGGATAATATTTTGAGCAATGTTGTAAAGTAAACTTAACTTAAGGAGATAGAAAAATGACAGAGAATAATAATAGATGCGTTGTTACAGGTTTAGGTTTAATCAACGCAATTGGTAATAATGTAAATGAATGCTGGGATAATGCATTAAAATCAGTTACAGGAATTAAAAATACAACTACAGTAGATACTAAGGATTGCTACGCTACCTTAGCTGCTGAGGTTAATTTTAAGGATTTAGATAAAATCCCTAATACAGAAAACTTAGATAGAGTTTCTAAATTATGTATTAAGGCAACATTAGAAGCATTAGATGATGCTAAGCTATCTAATTTTGGTGGAGATACTAGAGTATCAGTAATTATGGGTAGCTGCGTTGGTGGTGCAGTTTCTATTGATCATTATTATAGAAACAATAAGCCAGCATCAGATGTATGCAAGATGCCTATTTCTGCAATTGCATCAAGTGTAGCTCATTATGTAAATGCTGGTGGTGTTGTAACTAATATTGCAAACGCATGTGCTGCAGGTACAATTTCTATTGCTTATGCTTGCGATTTAATTAGAGCAGGTAAGGCTGATATCGTAATCGCTGGTGGTGCTGATGCTTTCGCATCTGTTCCATATTCAGGATTCTTAGCATTACATGCCTTAGATTCAAATCCTTGCTCACCATTTAATAAATGTAGTGGTATTACATTAGGTGAAGGCTCAGGTGCTGTTATCGTTGAATCTTATGAGCATGCATTAAAGAGAAATGCTAAGGTATATTGTGAAGTTTTAGGTTCAGGTGTATCATCAGATGCTCACCATATTACAGCTCCAAGAGAAGATGGTGAAGGTCAAATGAACGCCATTAATTGGGCTATTAATGCATCAGGCGTTAAGAAGGATGAGATTGGCTATATCAATGCTCATGGTACAGGTACAGCTAAAAATGATAATGCTGAATTCTTATCACTTCATACAATCTTCGATAATGAAAATGATAATTTATCAGTTTCATCAACTAAGGCTATGGTTGGTCACTGCTTAGGTGCTGCTGGTGCTATTGAGGCTGTATTTGCAATTAAGGCATTAACAACAAACAAGGTTCCTGCAACATTAGGCTATGATGCTGATGATTTAGAAAGATTAAAGGAAAAAGCAGGTAAGATTGATTTTATTCCTAACAAGTCTAAGGATAAGAATTTAAATACAGTTATGTCTAATTCGTTTGCCTTTGGTGGAAATAATGCAAGTATTATTTTCTCTAAGGGAAAGGGAAATGTTAAGACATCTAATGATAATGGTAAGGTTTATGTTACAGGCTTAGGTATTGTAACTCCATTTGGTAATGGTGTTGATACTTATATTAGCAATATCAATAATAATGTTAAGCCAGAGGCTAATAGTATTTCATCTAAGGTAGTAGCTGATGAATATGCTAAATATGGTCAAAAGCCAACATACCGTAAGCATGATAATTTATCACAATTACAGGTATTAAGTGGTATGCAAGCATTAGAAAATGCTAATATCACTGTAACAGATGAAAATGCAACATCAATTGGTATTGTAGAGGGTACAGCTGATGGTGCTATGGGTACATGCCTTCAATTTACAGAAAATATTGTAGAGAAGGGCTGTGCTAATGGTTCAGCATTTAAATTCCCTAATACTGTATATAATGCAGCTGGTGGCTATTTATCAATTTGTACTGGTATTAAAGGATATAATGTTACAGTTACAAATGGTAGCCAATCAGGCTTACAATCAGTAGCTTATGGTACTAACATTATCCGTCAAGGTAAGGAAAAGTGCATTTTAGCTACAGGTACTGATGAAAATATTGAAGCTATTAATGAAGTATATAATAAGCTAAATGTTATTTCTTCTGATGTTGCTTTACCATTTGAAAATAAGAATGGATTTACATTATCAGATGGTTCAGTAACTATCGTATTAGAAAATGATAAGGATGCTAATGCACGTGGTGCTAAAAAGTATGCTGAGGTATTAGGCTATGGTATGGCAACATCTCCAGTTGAATTTGGTAAGGTTAAGGGCTCTGATAAGGGCTTAGATCAAGCTATTAAGCTTGCATTAGCTGATGCTAATTTAACTATTGATGATATTGATACAATCTCAGGATTTGCTTGTGGTTTAAAGACTATTGATGATATTGAATTAAATTCATATAAGAGAATCTTTGGTGCATCTTTAGAAAATAAGAAGCTATTAGAGGTTAAAGATCATATTGGTGAGGCTAGAGCTGCTGCAGCATCATTAAGCTTAGCTCATGCAGCTTTAATGTTAGCTGGTGATATTAAATCTGATAATGGCTATAAGGTATTAAATGATAAGGTTTCAAAGGTTACTATTGAAGCTAAGGATATGAAGAACGTATTATGCTGTTCATATGCTGCAGGTGGTACATATACTGCAGTTGTAATTACAAAGTAGGAGGATAGAAAAATGGTTGCTATCGTAACAGGAGCCTCAAGAGGTATTGGTAAGGCATGTGCTATTAGACTTGCAAAGGATGGATACACAGTAGTTATCAATTATTCACATAATGAGGCAAAGGCACAAGAGACATTAGATGAAATAAAGTCATTTGGTGGTAATGGTATTATTTATAAAGCAAATGTTGCTAACCGTGATGAGGTTAACAAAATGGTTAGAGATGTTGCTAAGGAATTAGGCTCTATTGATGTATTAGTTAATAATGCAGGTGTAGTTAGAGATCAATTCCTATTAATGATGACAGAAGAGAATTTAAATGAATGCTTCGATTTAAATGTTAAGGGCTATTTCTATATGGCTCAGGCTGTAGCTTTAAAAATGTTTAAAAAGAAGAAGGGTGTTATCATTAATATGTCATCAGTAAGTGGTAAATATTCACTTCCTGGTCAAAGTGTTTATGGTGCTACTAAGGGTGCTGTTAATCAAATGACAGCTACATTAGCTAAAGAATTAGCACCATATGGAATTAGAGTTAATGCTGTAGCTCCAGGCTTTATTGAAACAGAAATGCTAGATGCTATTCCTGAGGATAAGAAGGAAGATTATCTAAAGGTTATACCACAGCATAAGCTAGGAAGAACTGAGGATATCGCTAATTTAGTATCTTTCTTAGCTAGTGACCAATCTTCATATATTACTGGTCAGGTTATTACAATTGATGGAGGATTATCTCTATGATCCTAATTAATGAGATTAATGAAAAGATTAAGCAACGTCCACCATTTCAAATGATTGATAGAGTATTAGAAATCAATCCAAATGAAAGTGCAGTTGGTATTAAATGTGTTTCAGTAAATGAGCCATATTTCATGGGTCATTTCCCTGGTGCTCCTATTATGCCAGGTGTATTAATTATTGAAAGCTGTGCTCAGCTATGCTCATTAGTATTTGAGGCTGATGGCACAGATACTGATAATATTTATGTATTATTAAAGGTTGATGGCTTTAAATTTATTAAGGCTGTTATTCCTGGTGATGTATTAAATATTAATGTTACTAAGACTAAGGTTTTAGGTCCTATTACAACATTTGATTGTAAGGTAATTGTTGATGGTAATATTTACTCTAAGGGTACATTATCATTTACAAAGGTTCCAAAGGATACTATTTATACTAGATAATAAAGGTGATTTTATGTGGGATAAAGACAAGAAGAAAAAGGTTCTTGTAATTAATGGAAGCCCAAAACTAAATAGAAGTACAACAATGTCTATCACTAATGCATTTATTGAAGGCTTAAAGGAAGTAAGTGATTGTGATATAGAAATCATAAATGTTCAATCATTAAATTTTAAGCCTTGTACAGGATGCTTATCATGCTGGGGTAGGACTGAAGGCGAATGTGTAATTAAAAATGATGATATAAGCATTGTAAAGGAAAAGATATTAAATGCTGATATCATTATTGAAAGCTTTCCGTTATTCTTCTTTGGTATGCCAGGTATTTTAAAGCTATTTACAGATAGATTATTATCTATGATGAATACCTATCGTGGCCATAAGCCACCTGAGGGTAATGAATCATTTCATGGCTTAAGATATTTTGATAATGATAAAAGATTTGTTGTTATATCAAGCTGTGCCTATACTGAGGTTGATAGAGTTTATGATTCAGTTAAGGCTCAATTTGATTTCATTTGTGGTAAGGGCTGCTATACTGGTATTTATGTTCCACAAATTAAAACACTTGTTGATATTAAAAATGAGAATAAATTAAATAGATTCTTAAAGAAATATATTGATGCAGGTAAAGCATTCGCTATAAATGGCTTCTTAGATGAGGACACATTAAAGCAATTATCTAAGCCACCATTTAGTGAGGGTGCTTATAAAATATTTTTAGATCAGTTTTGGCAGGAGGAGAAAAATGGCAAATAAGACAGTTGACTTTGAAGAAATTAAAAAAATGATTATCGAATGTGCAAATGTTAGTACAGAAATAAGACCTGACTCCGTATTAAAAACTGATTTAGGATTTGATAGTATTTATGCCGTTGAAATGATTCTTGAATTAGAGGAGCATTTTGGTATAAAGATTGAAATAAATGAAATGGATACAATGATGACAGTAGCTGATGTTGTTAGCATTGTTGAAAAGAAATTAAGAGGTTAATCTTATGAATTTAGAAGAAATTGAAAAGCTAATGAAGCTTCTAGAGAATTCTTCACTTTCTTATTTAGAGGTTGAAGAAAATGGTTTAAAGATTAAATTAGATAAAAATAGTGGAAATAGAGAAAATATTGTTACTAATAATAATTCTAATGTTGAAGCTTCAAATTTAGAGCCTAAAATTGAAGAAGTAAAGGGTAATGTTGTTACAGCACCACTTGTTGGTACTTACCATCAAGCACCTTATAAGGATGCTAAGCCATTCGTATCTGTAGGCTCTCATGTTAAAAAGGGTGATAAGCTTTGTATTATTGAAGCTATGAAGGTAATGAATGAAATTACTTCACCTTATGATGGTACTGTTAAAGAAATATTAGTAAATGATAATGATGTAGTTGATTTTGGTAAGAAATTATTTGTAATTGGAGATTAATTATGTTTAAGAAGATTTTAATTGCAAATCGTGGCGAAATTGCTGTAAGAATTATTAGAGCATGTAAGGAACTAGGTATTACTACAGTTGCTGTATATTCAAAGGCTGATGAGGATGCTCTTCATAAGGAATTAGCTAATGAGGCGATTTGTATTGGTGATGCCCTACCTAAGGATTCTTATTTAAATATTGAAAATATTATAAGTGCCGCATGTCTTTCAGGCTGTGATGCTATCCATCCTGGCTTTGGCTTTTTATCTGAAAATCCTCAATTTGCTAGAATGGTTGAAAAGTGCGGATTAACATTTATCGGACCTAATGCTGAAACTATGGAAAAGATGGGTAATAAGACAGAGGCAGTTCAATTAATGATTGATTCTGGTGTACCTGTTGTACCTGGCTCTCATAAGGATGTAAATCTAGAAGAGGGCTTAGCCTGTGCTGAAGAAATTGGCTATCCTGTTTTAATTAAGGCAGCTGCTGGTGGAGGCGGAAAGGGAATTCGTTTAGTAGAGGATAAGGAATCATTTACTAGATTATTTAATGAGGCAAAGGAAGAAGCTTTAAAATTCTTCTCTAATGATGAATTATATATTGAAAAATATATTAAGCATCCTAAGCATATAGAGGTTCAGGTAATGTGTGATAAGCATGGTAATGCTATCCATTTATTTGAAAGAAATTGCTCACTTCAAAGAAGAAATCAAAAGATGGTTGAAGAAGCACCTTGTATCAGTATTTCAGCTGATTTAAAGGCTAAATTATATGATTCAGCTTTAAAGGCTTGTAAGGCTGCTAAATATGATTCAGTAGGTACTATTGAATTCTTAGTTGATGGTTCAGAAAATTATTATTTTATTGAAATGAATACTAGAATTCAAGTAGAACACTGTGTTACTGAATCAGTTACTAATATTGATTTAGTAAAGAATATGATTAAAATTGCTTATGGCTTACCGCTTCAATATAAGCAATCTGATATTAAATTATATGGTCATGCGATTGAATGTCGTATTAACGCAGAGGATACAGAAAATGATTTTAGACCTAACCCTGGTAAGATAACATTTATTAATACTCCAGGCGGAATGGGTGTAAGAATCGATTCTGCAGTATATCCTGGATATACTATTCCACCATATTATGATTCAATGATTTTAAAGGTTATTTGTTTTGCTAAAACAAGACTTGAATGTATTAGAAAGATGAGACAGGCATTAGAGGAATTAATAGTTGATGGTGTTAAAACAACTGTAGAATTCAATTATGTTCTATTACATCATCCTGATTTTATATTAGGTCATTATGATACTTCATTCATTGAAGGATTTATAGGAGAACTAAAGGAAAATGCAAAACTCGTTCAATAAAAGAAAAGAAAAAATCCTTGAATTTAATACTGCGATGGAGGAGCTTAATTTAAGAAAAAGAATTACAGCGTCTATCCCTAAAGAAATTCCAGAGGATTTAATTGTAAAATGTCCAAGCTGCCAAAGATTCATTATTAAGGATAATTATATTTTAGATCATAAGGTTTGTCCTTATTGTAATCATCATGGAAGACTTACATCTAAGGAAAGAATTATTGATGTAATGGATTTAGGATATACTGAGCTTTTTACAAATATAAAAGAAAAATATTTAGATTTCCCTGATTATGAGGCAAAGCTTGAAAAGGCTAAGAAGGATACTGGTGAGGATGAATCAGTAATGTGTGTTGAGGGAAAGATTGATGGAATTAAGTGCCTAGTTGGTGTAATGGATTCATTCTTTATGATGGGCTCTATGGGCTCTGTTTGTGGAGAAAGAATTACAAGATTAATTGAAAAGGCAACAGAAGAAAAGCTTCCATTAATTTTATTTACAACATCAGGTGGAGCTAGAATGCAAGAGGGAGTTATTAGCCTTTTCCAAATGGCTAAAACATCTCAGGCTCTAGCTAAATATAGAGAAAATGGCTTATATATTGCTGTATTAACAGACCCTACAACTGGTGGTGTTTCAGCATCATTTGCTAGTCTTGCAGATATAACAATTTCAGAGCCTAATGCTTTAATTGGCTTTGCAGGAAAAAGAGTTATCGAAAGAACTATTAAAGAAACCCTACCTAAGGAATTCCAAACTGCTGAATTCTTATTAGATAAGGGCTATATTGATATGATTTCTGATAGAAAGGATTTGAAGAAGACTTTAGCATTATTACTAAGACTTCATAATTATAGATAATATGATATTAGAAGAAAATGAAAAAAAGATTAGTCTTCTTGAACAAGAGCTTTTAGCGCTAGATTCAGAAAATCCTAAATACAAGGAATTAAAAAAGCAATTAGATGTTTTAAAAAATGAAACATATTCTAATTTAAGTGCTTGGGATAGAGTATTAATCGCAAGATCAGAAAAAAGAATAAAGGCTAAGGCTTTAATAGATAAGCTAATTACTGATTTTATTGAATTACATGGTGATCAATATTTTTCTGATGACCAATCAATTATTTCAGGTATTGGCTTTTTAGGTGATTTACCTGTAACTATTTTAGCTCAGGCTAAGGGTGATAATTTAAATGAAAATTTAAAGCGTAATTTTGGTATGACATCTCCTGAGGGCTTTAGAAAAACTTTAAGATTAGCTAAAGAGGCAGAAAAATTTAAAAGACCAATTATTACTATTGTAGATACATCAGGAGCTTATCCTGGTAAAGGAGCTGAAGAACGTGGTCAAGCACGTGCTATAGCTCAAAATTTATATGAATTTTCAAAATTAAAAACACCAGTAGTAGCTATTATATTATCTGAGGGTGGTTCTGGTGGTGCTTTAGCATTAACAGTATCAGATTATATTTTTATGTTTGAAAATGCTGTATATTCAGTATTATCACCTGAAGGATTCACATCAATCTTATTTAAGGATAAGGTACCTGTAAGTGAAGTTGCTGATGTAATGAAATTAACATCTAAGGATTTAATTAATTATGGTATCGTAGATGAAATAATTGCTGAGCCACTTGGTGGTATAAGATATGTATCTGATGAATTTGCTAATAATTTAAAGGAAAGATTAATTAAGAAAATAAAAGAATTAATGAATGAAAAAGAAGACGAATTATTAAATAATAGATACAATAAATTTAGAAGAATCGGAAGTGAAAAATAATGAAGCTAGCATTTTTATTTGCAGGACAGGGAGCTCAAGCAAAGGGGATGGGAAAGGATATTTATGACAATGTTCCTCTAGCAAAGGAAATCTATGATAAATACCCATCTTTAAGAGATTTATGCTTTGTTGATTCAAATGATGTTATAAATCAAACTAAATATGCCCAGCCTGCAATGCTACTTACAAGCTATGTATTTGCTAAAGCATTAGAGGAAAATGGCATTAAGCCTGAATATGCTTGTGGCTTATCACTTGGTGAATATTCAGCATTAGCATTTTCGGATACATGGAATTTAGATGATGCATTAGATATCATTTCAAATCGTGGTGATATTATGCAAAATGCCCTACCTTTAGGCACAACTAAAATGGCCGCTATCATCGGCTTAGATAGAGAAAAGGTATTAGAGGGCGTTAAAACTAGTGAAGGTGTATGTGAGGTAGCTAATTATAATTGCCCTGGTCAAATTGTTATTACAGGTGATAATAAGGGTGTTGATTTAGCAATGGAAAACATGAAAAATTTAGGTGCCTTAAAGGTAGTTGAATTAAATGTATCAGGTGCCTTCCATTCATCATTTTTATTAGATGCATCTAAGAAATTAAGAAAAGTATTAGATAAATATTCACCTAATACTCCAAAATATAAAATTATTTATAATGTATCAGGAAAAGAAGAAAATAGAAATATAAATGATATATTAGAAGAACAAATTCATTCATCTGTATATTTTGAGGATTCTATTCGCTATTTAATCGCTAATGGCGTAGATACATTTGTTGAAATTGGACCTGGTAAATCATTACAAGGCTTTGTAAAAAGAATTGATAGAAAGATTCCATGCTACAACGTATCAGATTTAGAATCTTTAAATAAAACAATAGAAGCATTAAAGGCATAATATGATTACAAAATTAAACTGGAAATTCAAAACTAAATATCAGTATTATTTAGTTGATACTATTCCTTCAACTAATACCTATTTAAAGGATAATTTTAATGAATATCCAGATAAAACTATTCTAATAGCCCTAGAACAAACAAATGGTAGAGGAAGATATGATAGAAAATGGAGAAGTGATAAAGATATTATGTTTTCCATTTTATTAAAGAATAATGGTAATTATGAAATCATTACACCACTTGCAATTTGTCTTGCATTAGATAGTTATGGCTTTAAATGTGGCATAAAATGGCCTAATGATGTTTATTTAAATGATAAGAAATTATCAGGTATTCTAATTGAGGATGTTTTCCAATTAAAATTTGAAGCATCAATAATTGGGATAGGAATAAATATGACAGATAAGGAATCTGTCATGGGAATAGGATTAAATAAGGATATTGATAAATATGATTTAATTAATTCTATTATGAACAATTTTGATAATTTAAATAAATTAAGCCATGATGAATTAATTAATCTATATAGAGAAAGAAGTATTGTTTATAATAGAAAGGTTTATTATAAGGATAAAATCTATATAGCTAAGGATATTGATATTTTAGGTCATTTAATATTAGATGATGGAAATGAATCTATTGTAGTTTCTAGTGATGAGATAAATATTAAGGAGTCATTGATATGAAAATCAAGGATTTAACTATAATGGCTATATGCTTATCAATTCTAATTATTTGCTCAAAAATATCATTTAATATAGGAATAATATCATTAACACTTCAAACATTCGCGGTTGTAATAATTAGCTTATTATTAAAATGGAAGAAGGCATCAATTATATTTCTTACATATATAATAATGGGATTAATTGGTATTCCTGTATTTTCAAATGGTGGAGGATTCCATTATATATTCGCTCCATCATTTGGATTTATAATTGGTTTTTTTGTGTCATCATTTATTATTGGTAGCAATATAGGAAATTCTAAATGGTTAAAAATAATAAAAGGAATTATAGGATTATTAGTATTAGATATTATTGGTATGATTTATATGTATCTAATATTAAAGTTCTATTTAGATAGCCCTAAGGCTACAGTTACATATGTAATAGAGGCTGGCTTCTTACCTTTCATTTTAAAAGATTTAGTAAGTACAGTATTAGCAGGATTAATTGCTATAAGATTAGAACCAGTTCTATTTAATAACGATGTAAAGAATAAAAATTATATATTTGAAAATGAAAAATAGGTTATCAGCTCGATAACCTATTTTCTTAAGATTTACATCCTTCAATTATTATTAATATTCCCGCTATAGGGCATGCAAATAATAATACTAATGCTCCTCCAAATACGCCATGCTTTTCCTTTAAACAATAAATGATAAATGCAATTAATGAATTAAAGGAATATAATAAGACGATTGCACCAAAGATTATAGTAAATAATATTCCGAATGCTCCAACTATTCCTCCTGCAAGTGCACCACCTATTACACTTCCACCTTCTGCGCCTTGGCTTGCTGTTTGCTGAGCTGCATCCTGACTTGCTGATACACCTGAAATTAGTATCCATATTCCGAAAGCAATAGTTAATATTAAATTTAATAATAAAACTATTTTTATTGCAAATTGTAACTTCTTCATAATAGCCTCCTATTATATTAATATTATATTTCATTTTTTGAATTAAGTATAGTAATATATATTTGTGGTGTTTTATGAAAAAGAAGATTTTTGGTTTATTTATTTTATTATTTATTTACATTATTTCATATTTAGTTGGTATATTTTCATTTATATTAATTCCTGATTCAATTAATATTTTATTAAAAATATTTATTGCAGATACAGTAGCTACTGTTATTATATGGATAGCAGGTATTTTTTTAAAGACTGCGTCAATTTATGATCCATATTGGTCTATTCAAACTCCAGCTATTTATTTAACATTATTAATATATTATGGGAATTATAATATAGGAAATATTTTATTCTTCATATTTATAATGCTATGGGCTATAAGATTAACTATTAATTTTATAATTACATTTAATGATATAACTTATATTGATTGGAGATATTCTGATATTAAAAATAAAACTAATAAATTATATCAAATTGTAAATTTATTAGGTATCCACTTGATGCCAACAATATTAGTGTTTGTAGCATCTATTCCAGCATTTTCATATATCATTGATGGATATGATTTTATAGCTCTAGATATTATAGGATATGTGATTATTATATTAGCAGTATTCTTTGAGCTAATATCTGATATTAATATTCATGTATATAAGAAGAATAGAACTGATAGAAGTGAAATTATTAATGTTGGATTTTGGAAATATTCAAGACATCCTAATTATTTAGGAGAAATATTATTTTGGTATGGTGTATTAGCTATATTCTTAGTTCATGATTTTAGTAATTGGTATTTTATGGTAGGAGCTATATTAATTAATTTATTATTCCTATTTATTTCTATTCCACTTGAGGAGAAGAAGCTAATTACATATAAGGAAGGATATTTAGAATATAAGAAGAAAACTAGAATGCTAATACCATTACCATTTAAACTATTGAAATAATGGGTACTTTAAAATAAAAGGGTTGTAGGGGAAAACGAGCTCTAAAAAAGTGAGTGTTTCGACTATAAATTACCGAGTGTTTTAGCTTTAAAAATTAAAGGTTGTTAAAAAGGCGTTGATTGTATATCAAAAATGGTATACTTTCGACGCCTTTTATGCTATCTAATAATAATTGTTAATATGCTTTTTATATTGTATTTGTCACTTGATTTCCTTCTTTGATTCGAAAGTAGATGTCTTTACTGTAGTTATTTTTGAACCATTAAATACAACATTATTTGAAGAGCATTGATCACACTTAATGTTATTATCTTTCTTTAAATATATTTCTATGATAATATTATGTGTGTTGGTATCAAAAGTTAGTGTATGACTTATCAAAATCGATATTATTAGTATCGATGCCAGTCATATTAAAAATTTCGATATTTAACATAAAAATCCTCCTTATTTTGTTATTAGATACACGCAATATCATTATAACAATTCTGTGAGGATTTTTTTGTATATTTTAACATCGATTAATTTAGAACTAAAACACTTATTAATTTAAAGTTTTTAATAACACCTTTAATTTTGTAGCTATAGTATAAGAACCTCATTAATTTAATATTCTAAATAATGTCAGTGATGCTGGCATTTATTTTTTTGTTTATTTTCTTAAATCACTTGCAATGTTTGACAATTTGACATATAATACTAAAATGCGTATAGTGGCTATGTGCCAACTTAGGCATTAATTTGAATCAATCTATAATTATAAATTATAGTTAATATATTGTGGTTATCTTTAGTTTTAAGGTAAGGCAACCTTAAGTCAAAATGACAGCCTAAAAATGAAAGAAAGGGTATTGTAATAATTTACAAAAAGGTGATTTTATGGAGAATCAAGAATTCAACGGAAGTTACAAGAATGTTAATTATGGTAAGAAGTCAGTAAGACGTAACTATTCTAAGGTTCGTACTGCAGTTGATCTTCCAGGCTTAATTGATATTCAAACTAAATCTTTCGATCAATTCGTAGACTCTGGTTTACAGGAAGTATTTAATGATGTTTCACCTATTACATCATTCAATGGAGAACTTAAGATTTATTTTGTTGACTACCATTTTGAAGATCCTAAATTTAGCGTAGTTGAATCTAAGCTAAGAAAGATTAATTTTTCACGTCCTTTAAAGGCGACTGTAACACTTGAAAACACTAAGACTGGTGTTCGTGTATCTAAGGAAGTATTTATGGGTGATGTCCCATATATGACTCCAGTTGGTACTTTCGTTATCAATGGTGCTGAGCGTGTTGTTATCAGCCAGATTGTTCGTTCATCTGGTGTTTACTACACTAAGGAAATTGATAAGAAGACAGGCGAAATCAAGTTCGGTGGTACTGTTATGCCAACACGTGGTTCTTGGATTGAGTATGAAACAAGCTCAAGAGGAGACGTTTGGTATGGTAAATTAAATCGTTCTAAGAAGATTCCTTTAACTGAGGTTTTAAGAGCATTTGGTTTATCTTCTAACAAGGACATTATTGATTTATTTGGTAATGATATTCATTTTGAGGAAACATTTAAGAAGGATAACACAACAAATTCTGATGATGCAGTAATTGATATTTATGCAAAGCTACATATGGGCGAAAAGGCAACTGTAGAAGGTGCTAGAGAGCTTATTTATGAATCTTTATTCAATCCTGCAAAATATGATTTACAAAAGGTTGGTCGTTTTAAGTATAACCAAAAGCTAGATGTATTATCTCGTGCTAAGGGCTATGCCTTATCAAGAGATGTAGTAGCTTCATGCGATGTAGAAGATCCTGAAACTGGTGAGATTCTATATTCAGAGGGTGAGGTTATCGCTAAGGCTGGCGAATTAGTTGATGGCGAGGTTTATGATAAATTAAACAAGGCTAGAGCTGGTTATTCAGTTGAAATTAATATCGGCCATGATATTTTAGATAAGCATGCTGATAAGCTTGCTAAAGACGGCGAAGAGCTAAAGACTATTTGTGAAGTATTATATGTTAATGTAGTTCATGGTGATACTACTGAAGAAGTAAAGATTATTGGTAATAAGAATAGTGAAGATGCTTTATGGTTAACTATGTCTGATGTAGTTGCATCTGTAAGCTACTTCATTAACCTATATTATGGTGTTGGTCGTATTGATGATATTGACCACTTAGGTAATAGACGTTTAAGATTAATTGGTGAATTATTAAAGAATCAATTTAGAATTGGTTTTTCTAAGCTAAGAAAGAATATTGAGGATAGAATGTCAACTATTGAACCTGAAAAGGCTACTCCTCAAAACTTAATTAATATTAAGCCTTTAACTTCATCACTAAAGGAATTCTTTGGTTCATCTCAATTATCTCAGTTCATGGATCAAATTAACCCATTAGCTGAAATTACTCAAAAGAGACGTATTTCTGCCTTAGGTACTGGTGGTATCGCAAGAGATAGAGCCGGTGTAGAGGTTCGTGACGTTCACAATTCTCACTATGGTAGAATGTGCCCTATCGAGACACCAGAAGGTCCATCAATCGGTCTTATCACATCTTTAGCTTCATATGCTAAGATTGATGAATATGGTTTTATTCAAACTCCATATTTCCCAGTTAAGACTGACGCAAATGGCGTTAAGTATGTTTCAAATGATGTAAATGAAATTTGTTATTTAACTGCAACTACTGAAGAGGGTAAGATTATTGCTGCTGCCAACACTAAGCTAGATGCAGAAGGTCATATTATTGAGGATAAGGTTATCGGTCGTTTAAACGGTGAAACTGAAATCTTCAATAAGGAAGATATTGAATATATGGACGTATCTCCACAGCAAATCGTATCTGTAGCTGCTGCCTGCGTTCCATTCCTTGAGCATGACGATGCTACACGTGCACTAATGGGTGCGAACATGCAACGTCAAGCAGTTCCTATTATTAATCCTGAATCTCCAATCGTTGGTACAGGTATGGAATATAGAGCTGCAAAGGATTCTGGTTCTGCATGCGTATGTGTATACGATGGTATTGTAGAATATGTTGATGCTAAGAAGATTGTTGTTAAGCAAGATGATGGCGAGACTAGAACTTATGATTTATATCAATTCTTAAGATCTAACTCAGCAACTGCTATTATGCAACGTCCTATTGTTAAGGCTGGCGAAAGAGTTGAGCGTGGCGATGTATTAGCTGATGGTCAATCTATGAAAAACGGCGAATTAGCATTAGGTAGAAATGTTAGAATCGCATTCATGACATGGGAAGGATATAACTTCGAGGATGCCGTTATCATGTC
>DJXM01000055.1 GCA_002449755.1 Caryophanales bacterium UBA7004 | reverse complement strand
TTATAACACTAAATTACATTTTTTTGTATAACTATTTTCGATCTTTTGTCCGATGAAAAGGCTTTTATTATTCACAAAAAATTGATATAATATAAAAAAAGAAAGTGAGTGATTTAAACTATGCATATTTTAGAATCAGGCGAAGATTATTTAGAGGCCATTTTAATGCTAAGCGAGACAAAGGATGGAGTTCACGCCATCGACATTTGTGAGCAATTAAAGATTACTAAACCTTCTGTTTCTGTTATGTTAAAAAGACTACGTGAGGATGGTTATATAACTATTGATAATGATAATCATATTCATTTAACCGAAAAAGGACTACCTATAGCAGAAAAGGTTTATGATAGACATAAATATTTAACTAATTTATTAATAAGTATTGGCGTAAGTCGTGATGTAGCTGAGGATGATGCATGCAAGATTGAACATGACCTATCAGATGAAACATATCAAAAAATTAAAGATGCATTCGGAAAAAGATAAAGACTATTTGGAAACTAATTTAATTAGTAGTTTCCAAATAGTCTTTTATTCATTTCTTCTTTTAAAAAAGTAAAGGAGCTGTATCATTTTACGGCTCCTTATAAATTATTATTTATTTAAATAATCATTAATGAATGAAGCTGCAAGCTCTACATTTTCATCTAAAGATAATTTAGAATATCCTTGTAGATAGCCACAGATTAAATCAATATATCCACATGCAAAGAAAGCAATTTCTGCATATCTCTTTGCAGGCTCCTGATTCTTAGTCTTGAACTTAGGAGTATTCATTAATGTTTCAATAACATACTCCTTATATTGATTTAAGAATGTAGTAGGATAAACACCAGATGCGATTAATTTATAATCATTCTCATTCTTCTTAATTACATCTAATGCCTTCTTTAAATAAACCTCTAATCCAGATTCAGGATTATTAATAAATTCATCTAAGCATTCCTTAGCATTCTTTAAAACATCATTTTGAATTTCTAATTCTAAATCATTGATGTCATTATAATGACAATAGAATGTTGATTTAGAAATATCAGCTCTGTCAACAATTTCCTTAACTGTAATTTTTGACGCATCCTTCTTTTCATTAATTAATTCTGCATAAGCAGTTCTAATTGATCTTCTAGATCTAATTGAATTTCTATATTCCTTACCCATAATGTCCTCCTATGTAAATCGTATTTACCACTTCTATTATAAACTAACTTTTGTACAAAAACAATATAATTATACAAATATAAACATAACATTTGTATATTTCTATTATTGCTACACTTCTAAAAATTGGTCAAAGATTCTATATAACTCTAAATAGCTATCTTTAATCATACCAATATTAGTGCCAAATTCCATAATTTGGTTATCACCATTTTCCCAATTTTTCCATACCTCTAATGTAGTTCCATTAGGATCTCCATATTTAGCAAAATTTGACCAGTATGCAAGCATCTTATTAGATAATTCTATATCAGAATCATCGTATCTATAATCATAAGGTGATTTATATACATTACCATATGCATAAATCATTTCACCAGAATGATATGTACCATAATATCCATTTTCCTTAGTAAACTGATATCTATAAACTAAAGTATTACTATTTAAGGCTGCTCTACTCCAAGAATGATGTGGATAGATAAACCACCAAACAGATATTATTTCATTAAATGCACTAAAGGCATCATTATCAATTTTATCCTTATATAGTGCCATTATTTTTTTAGTAGTATTTGAATCAAAAATTGTATTTAATCGTTCTTCTATATTATTCTTATTTGTTGGACTAAATAAATATGTAGGAATAACAAAAGCGTCAGCTTCTTTAACATTATATCCATTTAATAATGCTTCTTCATTATTTTCATTATTTAAATAGACCTCGTATGGATATTTATCTAAAGCATATCCATCAATAGTCATCCTATCATTACTATATTTAGTATTAACTAATTTAGACGCATCAATTTTTCTTAATTCAGAAATGTTACTAGCATTAAATTCCTTCATTATTTTACTTCCAGTATCTAATGCATCATTTAGCTTTCTAAATGTATGAGGTGGCTCCTTAACAACTAAAGAGCTTGATTCTCCAATCGCTCTTTTAAATAATCCCTTAGCTAATTTTGATGTACATATTGCAGAAACACTAGATGAACCAGCACTTTCACCAGCTATAGTAATATTATCCTTATCTCCACCAAAATATTTAGCATTATCATTAACCCATTTAATAGCCTTAATTTGATCTAACAATCCATAATTACCTGTTGTATTATTACTAGATTCATTAATCAATTCCTGATGTGCAAAATAACCAAATACACCAAGCCTATATTGGATAGTTACCATAATAACTCCAGTTTTTGCCATTTCCTCACCATTATAATCATCAAATGCGGCAGAGCCTGTAGTTAGTGAACCTCCATGAATGAATATTAATATAGGTAAATTAGTCTTATTAGTTTTAGGCTTCCAAATATTTAAATATAAGCAATCCTCGCTCATAGGCTCTAAATCAACAGATTTAAAATTTGGATGCCAGCTACCCTCAGCATACATATTTACAATTGAAGATGTAACCTGACTACCTCTAGGTTGATATGCCATAGCTTTAAAATTGCTACAGTCTAATACATTATCCCAATTATCTAAATTTTGAGGCTCCCTCCATCTTAAATCTCCAACCGGTGCTTTAGCATAAGGTATACCTGCATATACTTCTACATTATTATCCTTATTATAAACACCTTGGATTTTACCATTTTCTATTTCTAGAATATCAGTCCTAATAGGATTATCATAATTAACTGCGCTTTTGATAGACTCCTTTGGCCTAGCAAAAGCGATAATTATAGCTGTTAAAGCACCAAATGCTATAAACAATAATAATCTACTTTTAAATTTAGATTTAAATAGAATAATTCTTAATACTACATATACAATAATTAATAATAATTCGAATATGAATAAAACTAACGGACCATTCGCTAAATCCAAATAAAATATTATTAATCCAAAGAATATAAGTAATAATATGGAAAGCAAAATTTCTAATACAATTCTTCGTTTAGACATACTAATCATCCTTCCCAGTCTATATTCTACCACAACGTAAAATAATTGTATACAATTTTTTGAAAAAATTTAAAACTCGGATTTTATCCGAGTCTAAATTTAATCCAATGTCCCATTTCTTATAAAACATTGGTTTTTTCTTCGAAAGGTAAGATTTGAATTTCCAAATTTCCATTTAATGTTCTTAATTCATCAATTAATAATTTCTCTTCATTTTCATTTTTCATTTTAATCCTAAATGATAATCTAAACATAGAACCCATACCAGTAGTTTTAACCTCTACAGATTCAGAAGATTTTAAAAACTTTTCAAAGGTAGGCTTAAATACATCACTATAATCTAATGATTCAGGAATAGTTACTCTAAGTAGCATCTCCTTTTCCTCATTCTTATGCTCAAAAATATGAGTAAATGTTAAAGCATCATATAATACCGCTAAAGCAATTAAAATTATCGCACCATAAGCTAAATAGCCCATACCAAAGGCTACACCTGCAGCCATTGTAATAAAGATTGAAGCTATTTCATCAGATGAACCAGGAGCACTTCTAAATCTAATTAAAGCAAAGGCTCCACCAATTGCTATACCTATACCTAAATTACCATTTACAAATGATAGAATTATACCAACAACCGCAGGTAAAATTGCATTTACTAAGAAAAATCTTTTTGTTGAATGAACTCTAAATGATAATATCCATGCATAAATAATACCAGATATTAAAGCAACACCTGCCATTATAAAGAATTGTAATTCACTTGATATTGTATCATTACTAAAAATTGAACTAAACATAATCTCTATCTCCTTTATTTACTATTTCTCTTTTATAAGCCTCACCATATTTAGAAAAGCTACTATGATATATTTTCCCATTTGTTAGCAAATGTGAAAGCCATAGTGGTATAGATTCTTGAACCTTTATTTCTAATATAGTAGCTCCCTCTTCTAATAATAATTTCCCATCTGTAGATGTATCTAAGCTTAAATCATCCATCCTATATCTAGGGTTATAATCAATAGTTAATCTCAAATTTCCATCTGGTTCAAAATAAGCTACTCTATCATAAATTATTAAACATGATGGAATTAAAGAATCATAATAATCTCTAAAATAGGTTATTTCCTTTCCTATTTGATCATTTGAAAACTCATCCATTTTGCTTTTGAAAAATTTGTTTACCTCTTCAATAGATGTTTCTATTCTTCTTTTATATACAATTCCATAAGCCTTTCTTTTCAATTCTAAATAAACAGGTTTACCAGGCTTTGATAAACCATATGATCTAAGTCTACATTTTTCCTTAAATCCAGGTTTATCAATTGACTCTCTAATAAGTCTATAATTTGGAGTGTCATAATATAATGAGCAAATAGATGTTTTTCCATATTTATCAGCCACCATATGACCATCTAATCCTTTAACCAAATATTCAGTTTGTTCCTTAGTTAGAATATATTTAATTTCATATCTTTTCATTACATTAATTAAATCTGCCATAGGTCTTACCTCTTTTCTTTTTCTAGCCTCATTATAAGAATAAAAAAATATGAAATCAATCAATCTCACAGCCTTCACTTTATTACACATTATTACCATATAATCTTCACATTTTAATCACATAATCATTAATTTTTAAAGCAATAATTTCCCAAAAACCGATAACAAAAAAGACACCTTGAAAGTGTCTTAATTAATTATATTATCTGACTGATTATTATTTTTAATAAATTGAATGAAATCAGTTTGACTAATAGGCTTTGAATAATAATATCCTTGAATATATTCAATATTATTCTTCTTTACAACTAAAGTCTGCTCATATGTTTCAATTCCCTCAAATACAATTCTATATCCTAATCCCTTAATCATATTAATTGTTGAATTCATAACATAAGATGCAATTTCATTATTAAAATATGAATTAACCATTGTCTTATCGAATTTAACAATATCAACAGGCATTTCAACAATATAATTTAGATTTGAATTACCAGTACCAAAATCATCTAATGAGAATGTAAATCCATATTCCTTTAGCATTTCCATATTCTTTAATAAAATTTGCTTAGCAACCTGACCTGTTTCAGTTATTTCTAAATTAATATATTTAGGATTAACATTATATTTTTTAGCTGTTTCAATAATTGTTAAAGCAAAATTTTCCTGTAGGCATTGAATAGTAGATAAATTAACCTCAATGTAATGAAGCCCTAGTTCCTCCATATTAACAGAGCTTATAAACTTACATACATCCTCAAAAACGATCATACCTAATTCTACTATTTTTCCGTCTCGCTCCATATCCTCAATAAAATCATTAGGATATATTAATTTACCATCATCATTTACTAATCTTACTAAAGCCTCAGCTGATGTAAATTTTGAGTTAACATTAGAATAAATAGGCTGGAAATATACTGCAACCCTTCTATTAGCTAATGCATTATCACATTTAAGCTTAATTTCAAATTTATGATGTACCTTATCTACATCTTCCTTTTTAATTATAATTACATGCTTATCAACATTAGCTTCATTTATATTAATATATTCCATTACATCTATAAAATCATTAGCGTCATAATAATATGTTAAATCATTAAACAGGAATACCTTTGCTGGAATTTCAGTAACAATATTATTTTTCAAATAGAACTTCTCTTTAAATTTATCTATTTCATTTAAAATATTCCTTTTATTTTTATTATCACAGACTACAATGATATCATTTCTATCATTTTTAAATACTCTAACAGGATATTCCTTTATAGCCTTAACTAAAACCTTAGGAAATGATTTATAATCGACTACTGTTTTAGTCATATCGTTATCGTAATTAATTAATAATATTTCCTTATTAATTCCCTTTTTAATAGCCTCATCAACATATTCTCTAAATGCTCTTTTATTTAAAGCACCAGTTACCTTATCAATATTAAGTGAAGGATTTTCTAGCATGATATAAATAACTAAAGAGCCTAAAGCCTCACTTAATGAAACAGATAATATAACTATACCTAAATCAGCTAATACATAATTAAAGAATCCTTGTACCGCAGAGCCTAAAACCCATAAGGAAATAAATATAATTACACCAACAACTCTCTTTTCATAAATTTCCTTTTTATATTTTAAAGCAACAAATATTGTTAATCCCATTGTTAAAAAGGCACTAACATAGGTTATTATGATTGGAGCACCCTCAGTATAATCATTTAATCCATTAGGATCAAAAAACACATTAATAGGTAAAGCAAATATCAAAATAGTTGATATTAATAATATAAAGAATGCAGTTAGGCAAAGTGATGAAAATAGTCTTCTATGAAGATTTTCTATATCACCTAATACATAAACTAGTCCTAATGTAACAACTAATACTACTGTTACTAAATATGCCTTACATACAAATCTTGTAAAGAAATCATTAAAAATATCAGGCTTATTTATCGTAACAAGCGAGAATATATCAAGCACTAATGATGCGAATATCGCAATAGCCTGATACAAAAATAATCTATTAGATTTAACTGCATATTTTCTATCGATAAAATAAAAAATAAATACAACTGACATAATAGCTAAACCAGCTACCTGTAGCAAAATATTCATATCATCAATCCCCTCTCAATAGCATTCTAACATAAACAATTCAACTTGACTAGAAAATTTGTCAATATTGATATATTTGAACATTAAACAAAACAAAAAATAGAATTTTTGTCTCATAAAACGAAAAAAAGGCAGCAGTGCTGCCAATTATTAATTAAAATTATGCTAATTTCTTTTCTAGATTTTCTCTTATCTTTAAGATAAAATCATGAGAATTTAAAGAATGAACCTCTACACCATCACTAACTAAATTAACTAAATCCTTAGTCATATATCCAGCTAATAATGTATCAATACAAGCCTCCTCAAGCTTAACACCAAAATTATATAAATCATCTAATTTATCTAATTCTGCTCTCTTCTTTAAGGCTCCACTCCATGCATAAATAGTAGCCATAGGGTTAGTAGATGTTTCCTCACCCTTTAAATATTTATAATAATGTCTAGTTACAGTACCATGAGCTGCCTCATATTCATACTTTCCGTCTGGAGAAACTAAAACTGAAGTCATCATAGCAAGGCTACCAAATGCTGTAGAAACCATATCACTCATTACGTCACCGTCATAGTTCTTTAATGCCCAAATATAGCCACCCTCACTTCTAATAACACGAGCAACAGCATCATCAATTAGTGTATAGAAATAAGTAATTCCTAATTTTTCAAATTCTTCCTTATAGAATTTTTCATAAATTTCTTGGAATTTTAATTTAAATGTTTGGTCATACTTTTTAGAAATTGTATCCTTAGTAGAAAACCATAAATCCTGCTTTGTATCAATTGCAAATTTGAAGCATGAATGTGCAAATGACTCAATTGATGAATCCTTATTATATAAGCCCTGTAAAACACCAGCACATTCAAAATCATAAATAGTATTTCTTGTTTCATTACCATCTATATCAGTGAATAATAATTCAGCCTTACCTGGCTTTTCTACTCTAATTTCTGTATCCTTATATACATCACCATAAGCATGACGAGCAATAGTAATTGGCTTCTTCCAATTCTTAACAACTGGCTTAATAGTATCAATAATAATTGGAGCTCTAAATACAGTACCATCTAGAATTGATCTAATAGTACCATTAGGACTCTTCCACATAGTTGAAAGATTATATTCCTCAACTCTTTGCTTATTAGGTGTTATAGTTGCACACTTTACAGCAACACCATATTTTTTTGTTGCGTTGGCAGAATCAATAGTTACCTGATCCTTAGTCTTTTCTCTTTCAAGTAATCCTAAATCATAATATTCTGTCTTTAAGTCTACGAAAGGTAAAATTAATTCATCCTTAATCATCTTCCATAGAATTCTTGTCATTTCGTCTCCATCCATTTCAACAAGTGGTGTAGACATTTTAATTTTTTCCATAATTTCAATACCTCCGAAATCACTAATTATTATAAAATATTTATTACATAAAGAAAAGATACTATTTTTAAATAAAGTATTTTAAAAAAAGAAGACATTTGATAGAATATATTTGATTGTTTTTCATAAAAAGAAGGTAATTTGTTATGGATAGAAAATTGTTACTGATATGGATGTGTATATTAACATTATTAGCAGGCGCTATTAATGCTATATCAATATTCGGCTACGATGGCACAACAGTATCTCATTTAACTGGCTTAGTATCAAAGGTAGCCATAAATATCACCGAAGGAAACTTTGAGGGATTATGGGGTGTTTTACGAGTAATTCTATTATTCTTTATAGGAGCTATAACATCAGGATATATAACAGGTGAAAGAGCATTCTTTTTAAAAAAGAGATATGGATTTATTATCCTAATGATTGGAGTATTAATAATTATTCCCTATTTCCTATCAATAAAATATGGTGTATTATTATTCGCCTTTGTAATGGGATTACAAAATGGTATGGTAGTATCATTTAAGGGTGTAGTTGTAAGAATGACACATATGTCTGGAAACATCACTGACTTAGGAGTTTATATAGGATATAAGTTAAAAGGAAATAAAAACGAAAAATATATAACAGGATTAATTCCACTTGTTGCTATATTAAGCTTTACAATAGGCGGAATATTAGGAGTATTATTATTTGGATTAATCCATAATGCAATATTCTTTATAACATCAGGTGTTTATATTATTTTAGGAATTCTATATTTCATATTAAGATATAAATGTACTGATAAGGACTTTAATGGTATTCCAGATGAATTAGAAAAAACAAATGATGATGAAAAAGAGGTTAAGGAGCTATTTTAAGCTTCAAAACCTCTTTTTTTCCTAATAGATATCCTCATGAACTGGCAATGCATCCTGAACAAAATCATCAATAAAATCAAATTTATTAGATTCATCATATTCCTTATATGATACATTAGCCTCTTCTTTATTATTTAATGTATCATTTAATATTTTACCTTGAATTATATAATCATTTACATTAGAGCTAAATACACCACTATTTGATGGGTCAGTTTTTAAAATTGAAAATAAATAATTAGATAAATCAAATTTAAAATAATCTACATTCTTACTTTCCTTATTAATACGAAGATTAACTAAGATATTTTTATAATTATTCTTTTCATTTTTAAATGAATCATCTAAGTCTAATTCAAAATATAAATTAATAGCATCATTAGCCTCTTCTACATTAATATTCATTGTTTCAATTAGTTTATAAACACTCTCTGAATCATTATAATTTACTTCCTTAAAGGTTTTTTGTAAATAATTCATTAAATTATTAACATCACTCCAAAAATCGATAAAAAGCATACGATTTAATGCTTCATTAAATCTTTCTGATTCGAAGCAGCTCATTAATGTTTCCTTATTAATCTTTCCATAAAAGCTATAATTTTTCTTATTATCATCTAAATTATTATGATACATTGTTTCACTTAAAACCTTGATAGTTTCTCTATTATCAATGACAAATTTATTTCCTAATGTATAATTATAATTTTCACTTCTAGTTTTTTCGTTTGTAGCTTTATCAATTTCTTCATTTTGAATAATATGAATTTCACTTTGATTGCCAGACATAAAGCCAACACCATCATCTAAAAAGCTTTTAAATCCGTTAGATAAATCTATCTTTTTAGAATCTGCAACCTCATATGATAACACAAAGGAACCATTTGATTTATAATGAGCCTTATAATTAATTATTTCTAAATCAGTATCTTTCTTTTCTTCATATTCAACATCCTGAACAAAGCTAATTTCATAGCTTTTTTTATTACTACTTCTATTTTCATCTAAAATAACTAATGCATTTTTCATAGTCTTAGCTTCATTTGTTTCATATTTATTACCAAATGAATTAATAATAATAGCTATTACTACTCCAAAGCCTAGCATAAGTAGGCTTATGCATAAATAATATATAATTTTATTTTTATTCATAATATCCACCTTATGGCTTTACATTAATTTGAATAGTTTTTCTATCTGAATTAAACCATACATGATCAGAACCTGATGGTAAAGTAGAGCTTCCATCATTAGTAGCTGTATATTTTTGAGCTGTTATATATTGAATTAATGTATTATATTGTACTAAATGACGAAGCTTCTTTGAATAAGATTTAAAGCTTACCTTATATTTGTTATTGACAGGTAAATATAGTTCCATCTTTTCTTCAGTGATATATGAATAATATCCTGTTGCGAATTTTGGATCGCATTTTTTAATATCACTTCTACCAAAGACATGCCCATCAACATCAACAACAGTCTTTTTAGCCTCATCCTCAACCTGAACTGAATTATAGCCATATAATGCAATACGTACTAAATCGGCATTATCTCTTAAAGGTACGACACTAATTTTAGCATCAGGATGCTTTTCATTATATGCATTAATATAATAATCATCCTGGCTCTTTAAATGAGCAGCATTTAATTCAGTATCATGATTTTGAAATATACTTGATAGATTTACAATTAAAGAAATCATTTCATTTGGCTTTTCAATAAAAGCATTTATTAAAGCACTAGCTAAGAATATAAGATTTTTTCCTGAAACCTCTGAATCATAATCCTTATATACCTTAGAAAGAAAACTTCCGCTTATTCCATATCTATTTAGCATAGATTCAATTAAAAAATTATAAATAAGATTAGTCATAGCAGATGCCTCATCAACCTTTGTATCTGACATAATGGCAAATAATAAGGATTTCATTAATGGCTGATAATACATAGCATAGTTAGTACGATTACCAATTGAAGAGCAAAGCTCATCAATAGCTAAAGATACAACTATATTGGCATCATAATTAGCTTTTCTATTATCAGCACTAACAATACCAGAAAGCTTTTCAATTGCTAAGCCTGTTAAAGCACCACCAATGGGTCCTGAAACAACTGTCGCACCTAATATTCCAGCAATCTTTTCTCCAGTTATACCCTTCATATCAAATTTATCTACGTTAAATTTATTTATATCATTATGTGATTCACTATAAATCTTTTTTAAGACATCTCTATTGTTATTAAAATTATCTGGATCATAAAACTTTGTTGTTATAAATTTATCAATACCAAATCTAGTAAATCCAAAATTTTTCATAGCAACCTTAGTTACTAAATCATTAGGATTAACTACATTATAAATATTATTATAAAGCTCATCATGAGGATATTTTACAGTCTTTGAATCTAAATTAGCTCCCTGAGGTGCTTCAAATGTATATGCATATAAATCATCATGAGTTAATGTAATCTTATTTGAAATATATGTAGAATCATTTAAATGATTATCAATTAAGCCTGCCGCTAAATTAGTTACAGCACCTCCACGAGAAAAGCCTGACATCCATAATTTAATTTTTCCATTGATTCCATTTTGATCTATAAATTTCTTTAAATGAGAAATAAGCTTATTAGCCGCATTATACCAGCCCTCATGCATATAATCAGATTGAGAACCATCACCTAAATAAACATTATTACTCCATTCTCTAAAATAGCCACCAGATCTAACAGCAACTCCAATTACTGTATAATCACCAACAGTTTTTTTAGCAGCTGCAACTCCGATTGTATCGAAGCCTGGCTGTGATTTATAATCATCATTAGGTAAAAAGCTATCAAAGCCAATCTTTTCAAAGAATCCCTTTACTCTATTAGATTGCTCATTATACCATTTAGTGTCATTTTTGTCATCAGGGTCTCCTGGATTCATAGAATACTTTGTCATTAAAATTGATAATGTCGCAAGATGTGCATCATAATTTGTTGCTGAATGTGCAAAATAAGCATCTGAGTAATAAATATCATCTGTCTCATATCTATATTTATGTACCTCAGTACTAATTTCTTCTCCTGCAAATACATGCGGAGCTGTAATCAATAATATTGCCAATACAAATGAAAACATTATCGTTACTATAATCTTCTTTAAACTAAATAATCTCATAATCTTCACCATCCAATATTTGGATATTCTCCCTTCTAAATAAGTCCAATATTAGGAATTATTTTTAATTACAACTAAATTTTAGCATGGAGAATAGGACAAACATGTGACAAAAAAGTATCTTTTAAAAAAAATAAAAATACCCATTTAAATAATAGCTTTAGCTAATACAAATTGGGTATCATTTTATTATTTTTCCAAATTAATTAATTCGATCTTTAATAGCTCAGAAATAAACATTATTAAAGCTATTTCAGATTCCTGCCAAATTCTTGTTATTTGCTTTTCATATATTATTATATATCCATAGCATTTTCCATGAGCTACAAGCTTTGATACTAAAAGCGATAATATACCATTTTCATTAACATAAAATTCAAATACAGGGTCAGCCTTTTTTACTCTAGTTAGTGGTGATTCATAAAAGATATCATCACCATTTAGAAGCATCTCTAAATGAGGCTCAAATAATAGTCCTGTTGCCTTTGGCTTATCATAATAATTAGTAATTATTTTTTTATCAGGAGTTAAAAATACTGCGGCTGAACAATGAAGCTGTGTATATAAATAATCCATAGTATTTTTAATAATTGAGCTTTTTCCCTTATAAATATCAAATAATCTTTTAGCTGAATTAAATGAATAAATAATGGATCCTTCTACATTTTCTCTTACAATTATATCCTTATGCTTAGAATCTAAATAAATGATGAAACAATTTCTTCCCTTAGTCTTTCCTCTATATAATGCTTTATCCGCCTTTGTAAATAATTCCTCAAAGCCTTCAGAATCCTTAGGGAATGTTGCACATCCTAATGTAGCTGTTAAATAAATATCTCTTTCACCATCATTATAATATTTTCTAAAGATTTTACCTCTTTCATATAAGCCCTCTAAAAATGTATGAACATCATCATATTCGATTCTATTAGGTAAAATAATTAAAAATTCATCTCCACCATAACGACCAACATAGGCCTTATCCTGACAATATGATATTATTGCTTCTCCTGCTGTATTTAAAATAAAATCTCCAGATAAATGACCATAGGTATCATTAATATGCTTAAAATTATCCAAATCTAAGATCATTAAAGTAAATGGCTTATTATCCTCTATTAATTTTTTGGCAATTTTGATTATGAATTGTCTACTTATAACATGAGTTAAAGAATCAATTACTAATTCCTCTTGTTCATTTTTTAGCAATTCAATTTTTCTATAATCCAACTTTGGA
This sequence comes from Caryophanales bacterium UBA7004, assembly GCA_002449755.1. Classification (GTDB taxonomy): domain Bacteria; phylum Bacillota_I; class Bacilli_A; order Acholeplasmatales; family Anaeroplasmataceae; genus Anaeroplasma. Next base: position 15,916 of record DJXM01000055.1, on the reverse strand, counting down.
AACATAATATCAGCTACTTTCGAATTAATTTTATTATATTAATTATATAATTAATTTTTTATTTTAACAATATGAGGTGAATAAATGGAAAGGGCATCATGAATGATGCCCAGTTTTTATTACTTAAAATTTCTCTTTAATAAGCCCTCTAAAGCTCTACCATGTCTTGCCTCATCACGAGCCATTTCATGTACAGTATCATGAATTGCATCTAGGTTATACTTCTTAGCAAGCTTAGCTAAATCAGTCTTACCTAATGTAGCACCATATTCACATTCAACTCTCCAAGCTAAATTATTCTTAGTTGAAGCTGTCATCTTAGGCTCAAGCTCGCTACCTAATAATTCAGCAAATTTAGCTGCATGCTCAGCCTCCTCAATGGCTGCCTTTTCCCAATATAGACCAATTTCAGGATAGCCCTCTCTATGAGCAACTCTAGCCATACATAAATACATACCAACCTCTGAGCATTCACCATTGAAATTAGACATTAATTGATCAAAAATAGATTTCTTAACATCCTCAGGAATATCAGGATTGTTCTTTACAGTCTTAGCATAAACACCAAATTCATGCTCTGCTGCTAAAGGCATTTCTCCTTCTACCTCTTGGAAAGCCTTAGCTCCTGCCTTACAAACAGGACACTTGAAATCCTCAGGAAGTGAATCTCCCTCATAAACATAGCCACATACTTTACATACAAATTTTTTCATTTTAATTAATCCCCTTTCGTATTTAGCTTATTTTTTTACAATTCTTACAAATACCTTCCATCATAATATCAGTATTTGTAACATCGTTTCCGTCAACCTCTTTTATATTAGGAATACTTATCATTTTTGGTTCAATGTCATAAATATTACCACATATCTGACATTTAAAATGATAATGTGTTTCCTTAACTGTTTCATATATTTCATCATTACCTAATCTTAGCTTTCTAATTTGACCTTCATCTAATAGCTTAGATAAATTTCTATAAATGGTAGCTAAAGAAATATTTTCGTAATTAGAATTAATATATTCAATCAGCTTTTCTGAAGTTGTATGACCCATAAGTTCTATTGACTTATAAACGATTTGGCTTTGATTTGTATTTCTTCTAATCATAAACAAATCTTCCTTTCATCAATATTATCTTGCGATTCATCTAAAATCATTATACTAATAATAATATTTAGTGTCAATCCTTATTAAGAATAATTCTTAAAAAGAATATAAAATAAAGAGCCTAGTTTTGGGGATAGGCTCTTTGGAGGGATTGAAAAATGAGATAAAAATTTGGATTAATTTTATCTACTATCTTATTATTAGGGCTTATAAAATTAAAGCTTCTAATAATAATGTACTTATATTTTACCAAATAAAGTGCAACAAAAGTGCAACAAATTTAAAAAAATTAAAAAAAGATTCCATTTTGACATGAAATCTCTATAAATTAATGATTAAACTCATCATATTTTGTAATATCTTTTATGATAATAGAATCCAAGATATTAGTTAAATGGTCACCCATTCTTTCAACATTAGATAATATTTCAACATAGTGCTCAGTATTCATGAATGAGCAATATCCAGAATTAACTCTATGAACATGACGCTCATGTAATACTTCCTCTAATTGGTCAATTTGATCCTCATAAGGTAAAGTTTCAACCGCACGAGTCTTATCCCAATTCTTAACAGCCTCAGTTGTTCCATCAACCATTGTTAATAATACACTGAAGTAGCTTTCTAGATCCTGAACTCCATCCTCAGATAAATGCATATCCTTTGAATATCTATCCTCAAAGAATTCTAAGATGTTAGTACAATGATCACCAACACGCTCGATATCCTTAATATTATCTAGATATTTAGATATAATAGCTGATTCATTGGTATCTAGCTTAGCTAATGTTAATTTAATCAAATAATCATGGATACGCTTATCTAAGCAATTGATTGTTTTTTCTAGCTCAGCACCCTCAGTTAATAGATTCTCATCTCTCTTAAAGGCAAAGCTTTTAGCAACATGAACAGCTCTATTCATCTTTTCAACCATATAATCTAAAGCTGATTTAACAAAAGCAATAGCTAGGGTTGGAGACTTTTGAATCAATGTGTAATCTAATAAAGAATCCTCAATTGAAGTACCTTCTTCTGTTTTAATAATTTTATTACAAACATAAGTAAGGGGCTTTAATAGGAATAAGAACGCAAATGAATTGACAATGTTAAAGAATAAATGAGCTAAAGCTATAATCATTGGATTAAATACAGGATTACCACTTGAATCTAATGATTGACCATTCATCTTTAATGCATTCGCGACAGTTTCTGTTAGCCAATTATATGGAACGAATATCGCAAAGAATACAATTACACCTACTAATTTTATTAAAATATTTGCTAAAGCAACCTTCTTAGCTGTTTTATTTGATCCAAGCGATGCTAAAAGTGCGGTTATAGTTGTACCTATATTTGCACCAAGCATAATTGCTAAGGCACCCTTTAAAGAAATTGCAGTTTCTGCAAATAATTCCTGAACGATACCAATTGTTGCTGAAGATGATTGAACAACAAATGTAAATAATGTACCTACAACAATACCTAAAACTGGTATATTTTGTAGGCTTTCAAATAATCCTACAATAGCTTGATTAATTGTTGGGTCGTTTAAGAAATGCTTAAATGACATATCAATCAAAGCTAAACCTAAGAAAATAAATCCAAATCCTAAAACAACAGATCCAATTTGATTTATTTTTTGCTTTTTGAAAAAGAAATTCATCGTAGCGCCAATAAATACTAATACAACTGAAACAATAGGCATAATTTTAAATTGAGAAAAGAAAGCCAAAATTATTGTTAAAATTGTACCACCAATATTAGCACCAAGTAAAACACCTAGGGCCTGACCAAAGGTCATAAGACCAGCACCAACTAGCGATACAGCTAATGCTGATGTACCTGAAGCTGATTGAGTAAGCATTGTTGTAACAAAACCAACAAGCATACCCTTAATTGGTGTATTTGTTCCTTTAGCAATAATAACCTTCATTTTATCTCCGGCCATTGCTTTTAGGCTTGAACCCATCATGTTAATACCAAATAGGAAAATACCCAAGCCACATAATATATAAAGGACTGCTACTACATTACCATAGGCGCCACTAGGAAACCCTAAACTGACACCATCCAGAATATTAACCATACTCTCTCCTTTAATAATTAAATAATTAACCAATATAATTTTAATATTTCTATCTAAAATTTACAACAAATTAAATTTATTTTTAGATTAGAAAACACTTTCTACATACCAACAGCTTCTTTTGCTAATAAATCTACCTTGTCATTGTATTTATTATTAGTATGACTTTTTACCTTGTGAAAAACTACTTCTATTTTTCCATTCATATTGTCTGAAAATTTTTGATATTCAATAGCTATTTTAGTATTAGCTCTCCAAGCCTTAGTATACCAAGCCTCAATACCTTGATAATCATAAAATATATGTAATCTTTTAATTCCCATCTTATAAGCATAATTAATAATAAATCCGGCTGCCTTTATTTCACCAGCTACATTTCTATTTTCAGTATATTCATCTACCTTATCATATCCCTTTTTAAAAATGTATTCCTTATTATCAATAATTAAAACGGCACCAAATCCATATACTAAGGTTTTAGAATTAAATGAGCCATCAATATAAGCCTTTGGTTCATCTACTCCATCAGAATATTCCTTTCCCTCTAAATAGGCTATTGCCTCATCCTTAATGGAAAAGGATTTATATTTAGGAGATTTACATTCCTTAATTACAGATTGTGCCTCCTCCCAAGATTCTACAATAACCTTATGTGTTTCATCCTTAATCGCATAATATTTCATATTCTAACCTAGATTCTCTACAACCTTAATACAAATCTTAGCAGAATTTAAAGCCATATCAGCTTCAAATTCAAAATAAGATTCTTCCTGATTTTCCTCACCAATAATATCAGAGATATATCTTAAAACAATAAAATCAACACCTGCTCTAACACAAGCCTGAGCAACTGCAGCACCTTCCATTTCAGTTACAATACCATAAGTATTATCAATATGCTTAAAGGCATCCATAGATGTAATAAATTGATCTCCTGAATAAACATTTGCTGTTTTATATTCAATACCTAATCTATTTAAAACCTGCTTAATCATAACAATATTTTCAATAGCTACAGGATATTCTGCAGGCATTCCTGGTACCTGACCATATTTATATCCAAAAATAGTTGCATCAACATCATGATAAGTAAGCTTTTCAGCTATAATAACATCTCTATGCTTTAAAGGCTTTGTACCGCCTGCAATACCTGTATTAATAATAAAAGAGCATTCAAATTCTCTTATTAATAATGCTGTTGAAATACCAGCATTAACCTTACCCATTCCGCATTCAGTTAGGATAACCTCAGTATTTCCAATATATCCTCTAGAAAATTCAGACCCAAATATCTTTACACTTTCTAGCTCCTCCATATTATTTAGTATTTCTTCCATTTCTGCCTTCATCGCAGCTACAATTCCAACTCTCATATAATTCTCCTATATTCTTTTTGATAATGTAACATTTAATCTATCACTTCTTGTTTTACCATTTAATGATGTAACCTTAAATTTACCCTTATGTCTAACTGATACAATATCATCTATTTTTAATATATGGGATGGATTCATATTAATAATATGATTAACCTGAACTAATCCACCCATAATTAATTCTAAAGCTTCGCTTCTAGAAATTCCATATATTCCGGCAATAACACAATCGATTCTAAGTGAGGATATAAAATAATTTTTATCCTCATATTTAATTACATTTTCAACATCGCCATCATATCTTTCTAATTCTATTGGTGCTCTACCAATAAATTTAAATTCTTGCTCAATATATTTAGATATTTCTTCTGTACATGCAATAAATAATCCAGAATCATTTATTACAATATCACCTAATGATTCTCTTTTAATTCCTAAGCTCATTAATGAGCCTAATACATTTCTATGATTAATATCATAATATTTTTTATTATATTTAACCTTATAAATTACAATTTTAAAATCTTCATCTAAAATATCATATTGAGACAATATATATCTATTTCTATCTGCATTTTTTATTCTGCCATATTTAGAATAATTTGCTTTTTCATATTTACACATTTCTTCTAATATAGCGCCAAAGGTCTCATCTAAAAATGGAAATAAAACTACATTACCCATATAGCTTCTTTCTATTTGAGATTCTACCTTCTTTTTAAATTTAGCTACATCTTCCATAATATTCTACCAAGTCTTACATGAGTACTACCAGCTAAAATAGCTTCCTTATAATCATCACTCATACCCATAGATAAATATGGCATACTTATATTAAAGTCCTTTTCGACTCTTTCCTTTAAATATTTTAATGATTTAAATTGTCTTACTAAATCATCATGAGTATCAGCCTTAATAGCCATCATCATAAATCCAACAACATTAATCTTTTTAAATTTTAATACTTCCTTCATAAATTCATCGATTTTATGATAATCAACACCATTTTTGTTTTCCTCTAAATTGATTGAAACCTCAATAAAGGTATCAAGAGGCTCCTCTCTATATTTTTCAATCATTTTAGCTAATTCTAAGGAATCTAATGAATGTAAAACATCTATTTTATTGATAATATCCTTACATTTATTTCTTTGTAAATGACCAATAAAATGCCATCTAATATCCTTATAATCCTTTAATTCTTCATATTTCTTTAAGAATGCCTCTACTCTATTTTCTCCGAAATTATTAACTCCATGAGCTAATAATTCCTTCATTTCTTCACTACCTACATATTTAGTAGCGGCAACTACATTTACAGGAATTGTTTTTAAAAATTCATCAATATCTTCTCTTAACACTTTAATCACTCCAAACAAATATATTATATAATAATATTGATTCAAAAAAAAGAACTTCAAGGTATAACCTTTGAAGCTCTACTTTTAATAAATAGCTAAATTGTAAATGATGTTAATATACTACCTCCCTTTTCTATTACATATGAGCCACTATCTCCATAGAATTTAATTGAAGATTGTGAATATGTATTTTTTAAGCTAAATGAATATGATAATGAATCCTTACTAAATGTATAGCTACCAGATGATAAGCTTGGGATTGAATATGTTTTTACATTTGATGCTGAAGGAGCTCTTTCAATTGTACCTAAGCACATTAGTGTACCACCAGTAATTTTAACAGCACCATCTGTATCTAATGCTGTTGCTGTACCTGTTGTACCACCAGCAGCCGAAATTACAACACCACCAGTTTGAGTATATGTTCCATTAACGTCTATAGAATCTGTATCACCTGTACCTACAGTTGAAAATAAGAAACCACCACTAACATTTATAGCTCCTGATTTTCCACCAGCATTTACTCCATCATCAGTCGCATAAACATCAACAACTGAACCAGTAAAATTAATAGTTGGTCCTTCTATTCCCTCATATGAAGTAAGTACGCTAATTTTACCACCAGATAATGTTACACTACCCTCTCCATGAATACCATCATCCTTAGATGTAATTTTTAATGTACCACCTGAAATATTAATATTTCCTGTTGATGTTTCACTATTTTCAAGAGCTAAATTACCATTGGCATGTAATGCATCATCATAGGCTTCAATTTTAATATTACCTGCAGAAATATTAATTTCATTATCAGCCTTTATACCCTTAGTTGAATATTCAGTCTTTTCAGTATTACCCTGATCCATCATTCCCATTCCACCAGGTACCATACCAAACTGAGATTGAGAGCTAGATGTATAAGATGTCCAATCTCCACCAATCTTTTTAGTAGATGCAGTCACACTAGAAACCTGGAACATATCCTTTGTTGTATTAATAGTTTGTCCTGTAGATTGAGCATAATAATCTTCTTCACTTGGATTATTAGATGTAAAAATATAAAATTGAACATTACTATATTTTGAAGAATCAATATTACCCTTTAGATAATAATATGATGTTTGACTAAATCCACCAGGTCCTCTTTGAGTTTGAACTAAAGTATAATAATCAAGCTTTACCCATTCTCCAACCTTATTGTTATTGCTATCAAAATTATAGCAATATGCATAATAGTAATATGATGAATTATAATATGTATTTGTTATGCTTAAATATAGTGTTGATGTAGATGATACACTAGATGCTACATCACCAGAATATGAAGAATATGAGCTAGTATAAATATTTAATGTTGGCTCATTATTTGATTCATCCTTTAATATTTCAGTATTATATGCGGCATCAATACCATCGCAGCAGGCATATATATCTAATGCTGATGTGCCTGTAATAGTTATTGTTCCCCTTTGATTTCCTTTAGATGAAATATCAGAATTAGTTGTTTTAATTCCATCTCCACCAACAGAAATAATTTCACCAGTTACATTTGTAATAGTTACAGAATCATTTCCCTTTAAGGCATTATTTACGGCCTTTACATTTAATGTTTGATTTTTAATTTTTAAATCATCCTTAGAATGAATACCATTATTAATCGCTCCAACAACGTTTAATGTACCCTTGCCCTTTAATTCTAAATCAACTTTAGAATAAATTGCGGCACTACCTTGAGTTTCATCATTTTCGTCTATTTCCACTCTCCTATCAATAATAGTATTTGTAGTACCATTCTTAGCTGATATTTCTACATCTGTTTCAGATGCTTCAATAAAAATAGGTGAATTAGTTGTTGATGTAATAGTACACCCATCTAAATTAATAATTACCTTATTTACAGTATCTGTTGAATTAACAATAATCATACCATCAGGTAATACACCCTTTAAATTATATTCACCACCCTCTGTGATTGTATAAACATTACCCTCTTGAGTGAAATTACCAATTCCAGCAGTTGCTAAAGACATTTGGAATGTAGATGATTGATTATCATATTCATCATATTCATCAGAAAACACCATCTCAGTTGTATCTACTGATACTTGATTATCATTATTTGTATTTGTTTGATTATTTTGATTTTCAGGAATTACATCAATTGGTGTATTTGTATCACCACTTGTGCAACTAGCAAGTGCTATTATAGATAAAATTCCTAGCATTGCTCCACCAATAAATTTCTTTTTCATAAAAGTCCCTCACTTTCGTTTTGTGGCCTCATTATAAATCCAAAATTTTAAATAAAAAAGCATTTCAAAGGCAATAACATTTTTTCACATTTATGTGCGAAATCAATTCCAAAATCATGAAAAAAATCCGAAAAAATCGGATTTCTTTTCACATATTTTAATTAAATAAAGCTATTCATCAAAATTCTTTGCTAGGAATTCTTTAGCATCAGGATTACCTAAATTCTTAGCCTTAGTAGCTAAATCCTTAGCATAGTCAGGGTCTCTTTCAATACCGATTCCCTTTAAGTAGCAATCAGCTAATCTTAAAATAGCTGGAGTATAATTTGCTCTTGCAGCATCCTCAATATAATTAAAGCCATCATCTATATCAGAATCAGGATTTGAAGCATTTAAATTATAATCGCCTAAATAATACATAGCCTCTAAATCTCCTGCCTCAGCAGCTTGCTTATAATATTTCATAGCTTCCTTATTACTCTTAACCATGCCACCTACACCCTGCTCACTGCATCTACCTAGCATGTAATATGAATGAGGATCAGCATTTCTAATACCCTTTTTATAATATTTAACTGCTTCCTTGTAATTTTGAATTACACCATCACCATTATAATAGCAATCACCTAATTTACCTTGTGCTAAAGGTGATTCAGTTAAAGCAGCCATTTGATAATATTTGAATGCTTCAGATGGATCCTTTTGAACACCAATACCATATAAATATCCTTCAGCAATATTTAAATATCCCCTTGCAGAACCTAATTCTGCAGCCTTCTTATACCATTCAATTGATTCTTTAATCTCATCATCATTTTCCGCATTTACTCTAATGATATCACCAATTGCAATAATTGAATCAATATCATTTAAATTAGCAGCCTTTAAATACCATTCCTTAGCAAGTTGATCATTAGCTTCAACACCAATACCATTATGATAGCATAATGCTAATTCATAAATAGCCTTAGGATAGCCTTGCTCTGCAGCCTTCTTATACCAATAGAATGTTTTATTATTATCTCTTTGAGTACCATAACCAAAATAATAATGTCTTGCTAATTCAGCCTCTCCCTCAGGATAGCCTTCTAAAGCAGATTCAGTAAAATACTTAAACGCAAGCTCAGGAGAGAAATCTACTCCATCACCATTTTCATATAATGACGCCAATTGATAAGCAGCAGCACCAGATTTTAAATTTGTAGCCTTTTTATAATAAGCAACAGCCTTAGCCTTATCCTGCTTAACTCCTAAGCCATCCAAGTAACAGTCACCTAAATTCTTTAAAGCAGCAGGCTCACCCTTCTTTGCTGAATCAGCATATAGCATAACTGCCTGTCTAATATCCTGTTCAACACCTAAGCCATCTCTATATAAATTACCTAAATCATTTTCTGCCTTAGCATAATCATTAGTTGCTAATTCATTTAATAATTTATAAGCCTTTTGATAATCCTGCTTAACTCCTAGGCCATCTCTATATAATGTAGCCATATTATATGTAATAATAGGGTCATCTAATTTATCACTTAAATATGAATATATTTCTAATGCTCTAGCATAATCTCTTGTATTAATATCACCATAATATAAGCAATTAGCAATATGCAATAAAACATCATCACTTTGATCAGGGTCATCCTGATAATTCTTTAATGCCTCAAGTGTATTAACTTCAGTTCCATATCCATAATAATAGCAATCACCTAAACCACAAGCTGCATGATTGTTACCTAAATCTACAGATTTCTTGTAGCATTCAAATGCTAAATCTAAATCAACATCAGTACCTAATCCATTTAAATATAAATATCCTAAATATTCTAAAGCAATTGGATTACCCTTAGTTTCATTAAAAATCTCAAATGATTTTTCATATTGTTCATTATCAAACAATTGCATAGCTAAAGCTACCTTATTAGGATCATCAGCTTCCTTTTCTTCCTCTTCAATAGGCTCTTCGATTGTTTCTTCTACATCATCAACAATCTCAGCTTCAATATTATCTAAATCAGCATCAATATCCTCATCAGTAACCTCTTTTGACTCCTCATTATCTTCTATAGTATTATCTAAAGTCTCTTGTACATCACTAGAAGCTTTCTCATCAATTTCTTCTGACTCTGCCTCTTCTGACTCTAATGCTTCGCTATTATCTTCATTATTACTTTCTTCTTCAGTTTTATCTTCATTAGGGTTATCTTCTTGCTCTACTACCTCATTAGAAGCATCTAAAGCATCATTATTTATATCAATTGCATCATCTAATGATGAATCACCTTGATTATCATTATTATTTTCTAATGCTGATTCATCCTCTATAGCATCAGGAATAATATCATTTTCCTTTAATTTTGAAATAATATTATCTAAAGATGGGTATAATACATAATCATTTAAGCCACTCTTTAATTCATCTGCAGCTAAAATAATATCATCTGATAATTCATCATCAGAAAATACCTTATCAAAGATATTATCAATTGAATCATCGCATATAACATTTATTGAAGGCTTTCCTCGTAAATTATTATTAGCTATTTTAAAAGCATCATAAAAATCATTTTCCTTTAATGATTCAAAATCAATTAAAAATAATACAGCATCAGAACGTAAGATACCAGCTCTTATTTTCTTTTCATCATTATCATTACATTCCTTGACCTGAAAGCCATTATTTTGTAACTCATTTGAAATATTTTGATTCTTAGATAAAATAAATAATCTATTCTTTCCCATACTAAATACCTCCAAATACGCCCACTTTAAAATATTATATCAAAAAATTTATATAATTTTTAGTCAAATTAATGATTTAAGACCACATTTTTTCTATTTTTAGTCCTTCTTTTTATACTGCTTTTTAATTCTGACCTAAAAATCGCAAAAATTTTCTTATTAAACAATTTATAAAAAGCATAATCATCCTTATTTAAAAGCCTTTTTCTTTCTCTCATATTTCTAAAATATCTAAAAGGCTTCTTTTTTACATCTAATAAAGATGAATCAGGTTTTTCTTTAGCAATATGAACTAAAATCTTAACATATTTTTCTCTATCCTCGTTAGTTGTTTCATTAAAAAATCTATCAATTGATCTTTCAAAATATCTAGATGTAATAGAATTTCTTTTTACTCTTTTAAAGCTTGATTGATTAGCAATATGCCAATTGAATGGATCATGCTGCAAAACAGTAAAGCCACTAGTTTTTAAAAATTGAATATTATCTACATTATATAAAAGCATAGCAACAGTACTCATAGTAGACGAAATAGCACATACTCTATTTTCAATTCTTTTAAATTCAGGTGTATGTAAAATACTCTTATCTAAGAAACCAGGTCCATCAAAATCATAAACCTTTATTATCTCATCCTGTACATCTATTTCAGCAAATATAGATGCATAAAGTGCTAAATTACCGCCCTTTGAATGGCCACCAACCATAATCTTTCTATCATATAAATTAGAAATATCCATAATATATTTAACAGCATCTCTTTGGGATGGTACCTCATTCATATAGGACATATTTAAATCCTCTTCCCATCCAGTAATAGATAAATCTGTACCTCTAAAAACAATGTAGCAAAAATCTAAAATGAAAAATGTTAAAGCAAAGAATTGCTCAACATTTTCATTATCTATAATTCCTCTAAAAGCTTTAAAATATACATTATCATATCTAGTAGTATGCTCCATCAAAGCACAAAGCTTTTCATTTTTAGGTCTTGTTGTGCTATTATATGATAATTTTTTAGCATTTTTAGCATTAACTACATCCTTAATAAAGAGTTCTTGATTGCTATCAGCGGAAAAAAGTTCAAAATTTAGATAGCCTAATTCAGCAAAAATAAGGGCATCTATTTCATTGAACTTTAATTTATCAAATGATTCATTTCCATATTTTTTTAAATACCAAAGCATATTTTTCATAAAAAACCTCAAGAAACAAAACAATATAAAACATTATATCACAAATATTCGAACTTTTTATATATTTTTGTATTTAATTAAATATCTCATAATAGCGACAATAGTTTTAGCATCCTTTATCCTACCGTCTTCTATCATTTTTATAACATCATCAAGAGAAATATATTCTAATTCTATAACCTCATCATCATCAAAGTGAGTAGCAGTTTTAACAAAATCCTTAGCTAAATATAAATAAATAATTTCAGAGCTATAGCCACATGTAGGATATGTTACACCTAAGCTTTCAAGCTTTTCTGTTTTATTACCAGTTTCTTCTTCAAATTCTCTTAATGCCGCATAATATGGATCCTCACCCTTTTCTAATTTTCCTGCTGGAATCTCATATATAACTTCATCATATGAATATCTAAATTGTCTTTCTAATATTACTTCTTCCTTATCAGTAATAGCTAATATTGCAGCTCCACCAGGATGTCTTACTATTTCTCTTATGCTTTCATTTCCATTAGGGCATAAAACCTTGTCCTTTTCTAATTTGACAACCTTACCATTAAAAATTACCTCACCGCTAATTTTCTTTTCTCTCATGTCCATTAAAAATCACCCTCTTAACACTTAATATTTTAGCATATATATAATCATTTATTATATGCTTTTCGATATTTTAAAGGAGATAATCCAAAATATCTTTTGAACGCATTTGTAAAATGCTCAATAGTTGAATATCCTATAAGTTCTGATATTTTTGTAATACTTAAATTTGTATATAATAGTTTATTTTTAGCATAGGACATTCTAGCTTCATTCTTTAATTCTATAAATGTCCTATTATAATTTTCTAATAAATATCTTTGTAGTTCTCTTACACTTAAAAATAATCTTTTCGCTAATTCCTCAATTGTAATAGTATTAAATTCATTCCTTATAATATTATCAATATCATATTGGTGATTATCTAAATCCCAATGTGATAATCTTTCTCCTACTATTTTTTCATTTCTTAATATTCTTACAATTATTGTTTTAAACATTGATACAATAATCTCATTATATCCAAAATCCTTTTTTGATAATTCATTTAAAGCAATTGAAAATGGATAATTTAATTCAGGAGAAAATCCTAGATAATTTTTATTTAATAAATATAAATATTTTTCAAATCCTGTAGTTTTATCAACTACATAAAATATTGAATATATTTTCATTTTATCACTTGGAATAATCTGACATTTTGAAAATTCAGAAATAACAAAATAATAATTATCTAAAACATTATATTCATTATCATTAATTATTACCTTACCATTTCCTTCTTCAATATAATTTACAATTATTACATTTTTTCCATAGGGAAGATAAATTGTAGGCTCATTTATTTCTTCAAATTTAAATTCAGCCATATTTAAAAATATTTTAGCCATCATAAATTTAATAGAGTCATTGCTTTTAAACATTAATATCACTTCCTATTTAAATTTTATCATTTTTGCGTAAATACGACAAGTAAAGCGTTAACATGTCATATATTTCCCAAGAAATCGCAATAATAAAATGTAATAATTTAATTAAAGGAGATAGATAAATTATGAAAAAGATTAAAACAATTTTAGGAGCATTTTCATTATCAGCACTTGCTATTTTAGCTTCATGTGGTGAAGAGACAAAGCCTACTGATGAAGCAAAAAAACCTGAGGAAAGCGAAAAAACAGAAACTAATAAAGAACAAGACGATTCTAAAAAGGAAGAATTAAATTACGATCAAACACCTACTATTTTCTTAGCAGGAGATTCAACAGTTAAAACATATAATGATAATCAATATATTGGTGGCTGGGGACAATTTCTAGATAAATTTCTTGACGACGGAATCACTGTAAAAAATTGTGCACAGGGTGGTAGATCATCTCGTTCATTCATTAATGAAGGTAGACTTTATGATAGAACAAATTCAACATATACATTCAAGGAAAATAATGGAAATTCTATTGGCGATGAAATAAAGGCTGGAGATTACCTATTCATTCAATTTGGACATAATGATGATTCAACTAAGGCTGGAAATACATTAGCTGAAAGAATGGTACCTCTTGGAGAAAAGGACGCAAATGGTATATATCCTACTACTCCTGCAACAGAAACTGCAATTGTTAAAAATAATGGAGTTGCCACTGATGCTTCTGTAAGCCAAGCAGTAAAAACAGGAATGAGCAGTTACACTAGTGTTTTAAATACATATCTAAAGGATTCTGTTTCAAAATATGGTGATTCATATTATGAATATGGAAACGGAACATATAAATGGTATTTAAAGCAATATATTGATTTCGCTAGAGAAAAGGGTGCTACTCCAGTTTTAGTTACACCAGTTGCTAGAGTAAATTTCAGTGGAACAGAAATCGTTGGTGGACCAGGAAACCATGGAGATAATTTTGCTTATGTAGAGGCAGTTAAGCAATTAGCAAATGAGGAGCATTGTATGTGTATTGATTTATTCTCTAAATCAAAGACATTACTAGAAACTGCAACATCAAGCTATGTAGACTTTTTAATGGCATTAAAGCCAAATGATTTAACAGGTGAATGGCCATTAGATTATGATTATTCATATAACAATAAAAATGCAGGCTATACAGGAATAGAAAAGACTCATTATAACAAATATGGTGCTTTCATTGAGGCAGCATATGTTGCTGAAGCAATTAAGAATAATGAGGAAAGAGGTACATATAATGGAAAGACTGAATACTATAATTTTAAAAATAAGGTATCAGTAAATCCAGAAGCTTATATTGAACCATCTAATAATATGCCAAAGGACACAGTAGATAAAATTGAAAAGACATTATCCACAGTAAATGTTAAAAATCCAAATAGAGCATATTATGATCCTAATTTAGTAGTTACAGCAATTAATAATGTTACACCAGTTGATAAAATTACAAATGAAAACTATTTATCAGTAAAGGATGAGGCTTTAGCAGCTAGAAAGCTTTATTTTAATGTAAATATTGATGATAGATCAAAGGTAACTAATTATAATACATTAGATCAAATCGACGCTAAGGTTAATGAGCTTATTAAAGCTAATAAACCAGTAGCTACATCTACAATCGTATTTAATCCTGATAGCCTATCACAGGCAATTGATGATACAATTACTTCTTCAGTTACATCAGGTGACTTTAAGCTAGTAGGAACTTCAGATAAAAAGATAACAATTAAGTCAGGTACTTCATTCTCTTATAATGATGTAGATTACAATACAACTAAATCATTATCTATGGGTGGTGCCGCAACATTTGGTTCAAATAGATATATTGAATTTACAACAACAAAATCTGCAACTATTACTGTAGTTGCAAAATCTAGTGGAGCTGATGACAGAATTGTTAAAATGGTTAGTGCATCTAATACATCAACTACTGTTGCTACATTCGATGCTAAGGCCTCTACATCAGTTACATCAGCTGAAAATATTGCAGCTGGCACATATCAAGTAGGTAGTGCAGGCTCTGGCATGTATATTTATGCAATTATAATTGAATATTTTGATTAAGAAAATAACCAACCTACTCGGGTTGGTTATTTTTTTAGTAAAGTTCAAGAATAGGTGGGATTGATATAGCTATTCAGAAATGAGTGGTTGTATTATTGCATATGCTCCCACCTATTTTTGACTTGTTATTATAGAATCAAAAAAGATCCTCATGTTATTATAGATTTGCATACACTACATAACAAGGAGGATCCATGAATAATGATAACACCGATTTATTAAAATTACTATTACTAA
>DJXM01000044.1 GCA_002449755.1 Caryophanales bacterium UBA7004 | reverse complement strand
CCGGCGCTAAGAAGGTTGTTATTTCTGCTCCAGCAGGAAACGATCTTAAGACTATCGTTTACTCAGTAAATGAAAAGACATTAACTAAGGATGATCAAATCATCTCTGCAGCATCTTGTACAACTAACTGTTTAGCTCCTATGGCTGACACATTAAACAAGTATGCTCCAATTCAATCTGGTATTATGTCAACAATTCATGCTTACACTGGTGACCAAATGATTCTTGATGGTCCACACAGAAAAGGTGATTTAAGACGTGCTAGAGCTGGTGCTGCAAACATCGTTCCAAACTCAACTGGTGCAGCTAAGGCAATTGGTTTAGTTATCCCTGAATTAAATGGTAAGTTAATTGGTTCTGCTCAAAGAGTTCCAGTAGCTACAGGTTCTACAACTATTTTAGTTGCAGTAGTAAAGGGCAAGGATGTAACTGTTGATGGTATCAACGCTGCTATGAAGGCTGCTGCTTCTGAATCATTCGGTTATAATACTGACCCAATCGTTTCATCTGATGTTATCGGTATGAAATATGGTTCATTATTTGATGCAACTCAAACAATGGTAACTAAGATTGACGATGATACTTATCAGGTACAAGTTGTTTCTTGGTATGATAATGAAAATTCATATACAAGCCAAATGGTTCGTACTATTAAGTATTTCGCTGAATTAAAGTAAAAAAATTTAAAGGCTAGGAATTTCCTAGCCTTTATTTGTTATGGAGTAATTATGACATTCGAGGAATTTGTTATTAATGAAGAAAAAAAAGAATATTATAATAAGCTAATGGATTTTGTTGATAATGAATATCAAAATTATTTATGCCATCCATCTAGAGATTTAATCTTTAGAGCTTTTAAATTAACTCCATTTGAAAATGTAAAGGTTGTTATTTTAGGACAGGATCCATATCATGAGGTAAATCAGGCTCATGGCCTAGCATTTTCGGTATTATGTGAAAAATTACCACCATCATTAAAAAATATTTATAAGGAAATGAGTACCGATTTAGGAATTGAAATAAATCAGGATGGTAATTTAGAATATTTAGCTAGAGAGGGTGTATTATTATTAAATACTGTTTTAACAGTAAGAGATGGTAAGGCTAATTCTCATAAGAATATGGGCTGGGAAACATTTACTGATAATATTATCAAGGAAATTGATAAAATAGATAGACCGATAGTTTTTATTTTATGGGGAGCTAAAGCTATATTAAAGAAGAAGCTTATTAATAATCCTAATCATTTTATTATTGAAAGTGAGCATCCATCTCCTTTATCTGCATATAGAGGATTCTTTGGCTCAAGACCATTTTCTAGAACAAACGATTTTTTAATATCAAAGGGATTAGAGCCTATTAAATGGAATAAGTAGAAGAGTTGTATGAAAAAAATACAACTTTTTTTCTTGACAAGTTATTTTTTTTAACTTACAATTAATACAGATAATACAGATAGTACAGATGAGACTATTGGAAGGGTGAGTGATCTAATGATTTTTAATAATAATGGAAATGTCTTTGAGCAGATAGCAAATAATTATATAAAGATGATTAAATCTGGTGTTATTAAAAATGGAGAATATTTGCCAAGCTGTAGAGATTTAGCAAAGGAGCTAGGTATAAATCCTAATACTGTTCAAAAGGCCTATACAATGCTTGAGGAGAAGGGCTTTGTTACAAAGGTTTTGAAAAAGGGTGTTTATGTTTCTTATTTAGAAAATAATGATCCATTAAAGGATTTTAAGGATTATGCTAAAAAGCTAAATGATGATGGATTTAGTAAGCAGGAATTAAAGGATGCAATCGATTTAGCAATAGGAGGGGAAGAAAATTGATTGAGATAAGAGGAGTTCATAAAAGCTTCAAGGAAAAGGAAGTTTTAAAGGATATTAATTTAACAATTAATGATGGCAAGGTTTTGGGATTATGTGGTATTAATGGTGCTGGTAAGTCAACATTATTAAGAATAATAAGTGGTGTTTATAAGGCAGATTTAGGCGATGTATTAATTGATAATGAATCATCATATGATAATGAAAAGGTAAAGAAAGATGTATTCTTTTTACCTGATGAGCCTTATTTTGACTATAATACAACACCTAAATCTATAGTTAAAATTTATGAGGCACTATATAATTTAGATTTAGATGTTTATTATAAAAACATAGAGCATTTTAAAATTCCTTTAAATAAAAAAATTATTAAATTCTCTAAGGGTATGAAAAGACAGGTATTTATTTCTATAGCTTTTGCTATAAAGCCTAAATATTTATTATTAGATGAAGCCTTTGATGGATTAGACCCATTTGCTAGAATGTATTTCAAAAGAGAAATAGTAGATATGGTTTCAGATAATAATACAACAGTTATTATCGCATCTCATTCCTTAAGAGAGCTAGAGGATATTTGTGATACCTTCGCAATTATTGATAAGAATAAAATAGCGGCATCTGGTGAATTATTTGAATCATTAGACAAGATTCATAAATATCAAATTGCATTTAGTGAAAAAATAGATAAGGATAAATTTCCGCCTATCTATAAAACATATCATCAGGATGAAAGAATTGTTAAAATTGTTACAAATGTATCAATTGATGAATTAAATGAAAAAATAAAGGATTTAAATCCATTATTCATTGATGAATTAAATGTTAATTTTGAAGAAATGTTTAATACTGTTATTGAAGAGGGAGGATATTTAGAATGAAAAATTTAACAATATATTATATTAAAAAAAGACTTCCTCTTTTATTAATAGTATTAGGTATTACTATAATTTCTTCCTTAGTTTATTTAAGTCCTAATTTTGTTGATATTGGAATTAGAAATACTATTTATGGTGGAGAATATGAAAATGTAGTATCAATGTCTACTAGTGGATTGCCATATTTAGGTATTTTATTACTAATTTTAGTATCATTAGTACCAATCTATGAATTCTCATTTAAAATGAAGAAGAATGGCTGTGATTTATTTTATTCATTACCTATTAAAAGAAATAAGCTATATATCTTTAAGTATTTATTCGGATTAGGTGAGGTATTTTCTATATTCTTAATTAATTATTTCTTAGTAGTTATTTCAATTATTATTAAATATAGTGGTGTAGAATTTACAGATGTTACATTTAACCCTGGATATTTATTCCTATATTTACCTATAATTATATTAGCTGGTATATTATTATATTCTTGGATTACATTCTTTTATACAAGAGGAAATACAGTTTTAGATGGATTTATAAGTGTAATACTAGCAAGCTTAGTTTTAGTTCCTGTAGCATTTGGATTATTAAGCTTTGGATATGCGATGGATTTCATAAAACCCAAAACATATATTGAGTTTTTCTTTGGAGTCCATTATATTCCATTTTATGCCTTTGACACTATAGGTAGAATCTTTGATGCTATTATAACTGAGGGAGGCTTTAATAGATGGAGTGAGTTTTATCCTGAAATTATTACATGGTGCCTAGCATTAACTACTATTCCTTTATTCTTTGTTTTGTCTAGCAAGGAGGAGGCTGAAAAGTCTGAGGATATTAGTGACAGCCCATTCCTATATAAGGTAATGATTCCAATTTATATTATTTCATTATTCCTATTCTGTGAATTCAAAAATGTTAGCTGGATAGCTATAGTTATTGGTGGATATTTAGGATATGTTATCTACAATAGAAATTTCCTAATAAAGAAGAGGGATTTAATTGTATTAATTTCATCTATAGGCGTTGGTATGATTTTTATGATTATTAAATTATTTTAAGAAAATGGCTACATTGTAGCCTTTTTTTGTTGTTTTTAAATATTTTGAAATATGCTAACATAAAATAAATAAAGCGTAGGAGGAATTTAATAATGAAAAAAATATTAGGACTTTTTGTCATTTTATTTATGTTTGTTTTGACCGGATGTTTTGAAAATAGCTATTCATCTGATTCATTAAAATCTAATCTTGAAAAAAATGGATATACAGTACAAGTAGATCCTATTATTACAAACATAGATAAGGATAAACTAGAAGGATTAAAATCAGTTTTATATGCTTATAATAAGGATGGAGGAATTTTATTCTTTGTCTTTGATAAAATTGAAAATGTAGAAAAGCTAACTCAAGGAAATACAGTTAGTGAAACGGTCTCAATGATTATGAGATGGGGTAAGGATAATGCTAAGGCTGATAATTCTGAATTCGGTTCTGCGAATAATGTTTTATATTCAGGAGATAAGGATGCAAGAAAGGCATCTGGCATTAAGCTAGCTAGTGATTAATTATTGATAAGCTATGGGTTTCCATAGCTTATTATTTTTATTAATCTGGTACCATAAAAAATAACAAAATTGAATATTTTAATAGTCTCAAAATTAAATATAATAGAAACTGTATTTTGAATTTTGGGGGGATTTTATGAGTGATTCAAAAAAGTTATTGAGTAAAATAAGTATAATTGCTATATTTACTGCCTTAACATTTGCTGGTGTATATATCCAAATTAAAATGCCGACAGGTGATATGGTGCATTTAGGTAATTTCGTCATGATTATAGCTGCATTACTATTAGGTGGTTTAGAGGGTGGCGCTATTGGTAGTATAGGTATGGGATTATATGATTTAATTAATTATACTCATAAGCCATCTACAATTATTAGAACATTTGCTTTAAAATTCTTAATTGGATTCTTAGTTGGCTATTTATTTAGATTGATATTAAAGAAGAAGATAAATACAAAATATTTATTAATTGGAGCTACATCATTCTTTTTATTAATTACAGGTATTTCACTTGGCTTATTTATAGCTGGTGATTTTGCTGAATTTTCATTTTCAAATGGCTTATCTTCTAATTTTAGTAATTTCTTTGGTAGCGGAAAGACTGTTAAGATTTCATTATATATTCCTATTTTTAGCTTAATATTTGCGATAGGAACATTCTTATCAATTATATTTGAAAGAAAGCTTTCTATTAGATCTAAGGCAGCATTATTTGCAATCTTATCAGCAATATTATTAAATATTGTTGGTGAATTTATTTTAAGATGGCTATTAGAGGGAACATTTAATGTATTAGTTTCTGATATAAATGATGGATTTACTGTATCACTAGCTACTGCGACATCTAAGATTCCTGGTTCATTAATTACTGGATTTATTAGTGTATTCTTAGCTGTATTAATTTATGAGCCTATTTATAAGGGTGTTAGAAATTTAACAATATTTAAGGATGATACAGCATTCCTAGAGTCTAATGATAATGAATTAAAGGAAGAAACTAAAGAAGAATTAGTTGATAATAGTAATGTAAATATTCATAATGCTTGTTAGAATTTTGGTAGGGATTTAAATTCCCTACCTTTGTTTTTTAATCTTAAAACGAGAAAATATAGACTTAATAAAGATAATAGAATAATAATCCTCAAATTTTCGCATTTTCGAAAAACGTTTACTTTTTTAAAGTCTATTTTAATTATGTATAATAATAATTGAGTTAAAACTATTTTGGGAGGAATTTTAATATGACAGAAGAGAAAGTATTATCTCCAGCCGAAGAGGTTGATGGCCTTGTAAAAAAGGCATTAAAGGCTTTAGAGGAGTATGCATCTTATGATCAAGAAAAGATTGATTATATAGTTGCAAAATGTAGTGTAGCCGCACTTGATAAGCATGGTGAGCTTGCTAAGCTTGCGATTGAAGAGACTAAGCGTGGTGTATTTGAGGATAAGGCTACTAAGAATCTATTTGCTTGTGAATATGTAACTAACAATATGAAGAGATTAAAGACAGTTGGAGTTATTTCAGAGGACCCTGTAACAGGTATTACTGAATTAGCTGAGCCTGTTGGTGTTGTTGCTGGTATTACTCCAGTTACAAATCCAACATCAACTGCAATTTTTAAATCATTAATTTGTATTAAAACTAGAAATCCTATTATCTTTGGTTTCCATCCTAATGCACAAAATTCTTCAGCTCAAGCTGCAAGAGTTGTATATGAGGCTGCAATAGCTGCAGGTGCTCCTGAAAACTGTATTCAATGGATTGAGCATCCTTCAATGGAGGCAACAACTGCTTTAATGAATCATGATGGTGTTGCAACTATTTTAGCTACAGGTGGTAATGCGATGGTTAAGGCTGCTTATTCTTGTGGTAAGCCAGCTTTAGGCGTTGGTGCTGGTAATGTACCTGCATATATGGAAAAGACTTGTAATGTAAGACAGGCAGTAAATGATATTGTTATGTCTAAGGCATTCGATAATGGTATGGTTTGTGCATCTGAGCAGGCTGCAATTATCGATAAGGAAATTTATGATGAGGCTATTTCTGAATTTAAGAAATATGGCGTTTATTTTGTTAATAAGGAAGAAAAGAAGAAGCTTGAGGCTTTCATGTTTGGTGTTAAGACTAAGGAAGATAGACCTAATGCTAAATTATACGCACCAGTAGTTGGTCAATCTGCTAAATGGATAGCTAATGAGGCTGGCTTTGATGTTCCTGATGAAACTGTAATTTTAGCTGCTGAATGTGCTAAGGTTGGAGTTGATGAGCCTTTAACTAGAGAAAAGCTTTCTCCAGTTTTAGCAATTTTAAAATCTAATTCTACTGATGAGGGCTTAATGATGTCTAAGCAAATGGTTGAATTCAACGGCTTAGGTCATTCAGCTGCTATTCATACTGCATCTCATGAGCTTGAGGTTAAGTTCGGAGATTTAGTTCCTGCAATAAGAATCATTTGTAATTCACCTTCAACATTTGGTGGTATTGGTAATGTTTATAATTCATTCATTCCATCATTAACACTAGGCTGTGGTTCTTATGGACATAACTCAGTGGCTGGTAATGTTGGTCCAGTTAATTTGATTAATGTTAAGAAAGTAGGACGTAGAAGAAATAATATGCAGTGGTTTAAGATTCCATCAAAGATTTATTTTGAAAGAAATTCAATTGAATATTTACATCAAATGAAGGAAATGAAGAAGGCCTTAATTGTTACTGACCGTTCATTAGTTGAGCTTGGCTATGTAAGTAAGGTTATTGCTCAGCTAGAGCAAAGATCTCCTGAGGTTCCTTATCAATTATTCTGTGATGTTGAACCAGACCCATCAATTCAAACAGTAATGAAGGGCGTTGAGCTAATGAGATCATTCGAGCCTGATACAATTATTGCATTAGGCGGTGGTTCAGCAATGGACTGTGCTAAGGGTATTTGGCTATTCTATGAGCATCCTGAGGTAAACTTCAATGATTTAAAGCAGAAGTTTATGGATATTAGAAAGAGAGCATTCCAATATCCTGAATTAGGACATAAGGCAAAGCTTGTATGTATTCCTACTACATCAGGTACTGGTAGTGAGGTTACACCATTTGCGGTTATTACAGATAAGGTTGAGCATAAGAAGTACCCATTAACAGATTATTCATTAACTCCAACTGTAGCAATCGTTGACCCTGAGTTTGTTACTAACCTACCTAAGTCAATTGCCGCAGATACAGGTATGGATGTTTTAACACATGCAACTGAAGCATTTGTTTCAACATTAGCTTCAGATTATACAGATGGCTTAGCAATTCAAGCTGTTAAGCTAGTATTTAAATATTTAGAGCGTTCTGTAATTAATGGAAAAAATGACCCTGAGGCAAGAGAAAAGATGCATAATGCATCTACATTAGCTGGTATGGCATTTGCTAATGCGTTCTTAGGTATGAATCATTCAATTGCTCATAAGATGGGTGCTGAATTCCATGTTCCTCATGGACGTGCTAATGCAATTTTATTACCATATGTTATTAGATATAATGGTACTAAGCCTCAAAAGCTATCAACTTGGCCAAAGTATAATTATTATAAGGCTGATGAAAGATATGCAGAGCTTGCTGCCGCAATCGGCTTAAAGTTCAATACTGTTGAAGAGGGTGTAGAGGCTTATGCTAAGGCAGTAGGTGAATTAGGTAAGAGAGTTGGTATTAAGATGAACTTCCAATCTCAAGGCCTAGATAGAGAGAATTATATGGCTCAGGTAGAAAGATTAAGCTATCTTGCATATGAGGATCAATGCTCACCTGCAAATCCAAGAGTTCCTATGATTGATGCTATTCAGGAAATCATTAGAGTAACATATGATACACAAGAATTTATGGATAAAGAAGAGAAATAATAATGCTATCAACAAAACAAAAGGTTTATTTAAGAAGCTTAGCCCAAAAGATTAAGCCAACATTCCAAATTGGAAAGGGAGGCTTAAATGATAATATGGCTAATGATATAGTTAATTATTTAATTAAGCATGAATTAATTAAAATATCTATTCTTCAAAATTGTGATGAGGAGGATTCAGATATTATTGAATTCTTTGAATCATATGGAATGGAATTTATTCAAAAGATTGGAAGACAATTCATCTTTTATATGCAATCAGATGATGCTAAAAATCCAATCGAATTACCTAAAAGATAATTTATTAAAGGACGCTCTTGCGTCCTTTATTTTCTTTAAAAATTTTATTTGTTTTGCTTTAAATTAGAATATAATTAAATAGTGTAGGTGCTTTATATGAAGGATTTTATATTTCCAAATTTTAATAAATCTAATTTGAATATTACATCAACAATTGCTCAATTTTTAGGTGCTAAAAATGATAAGCCAATTATTAATGAATTGATGGATGAACTAAAGAAGAACTATAAAAATATAGTTTTTATATGCTATGACGGATTAGGCATGAATCCAATCAATATTAATTTAGATAATGATTCTATTTTAAGAAGAAATATAAAAATGGAATTAACATCTACGTTTCCATCAACTACAACAAATGCGACAAGAAGCCTATTATCTAATTTATATCCTTTGGAGCATGGCTGGTTTGGATGGAGCTTATATTTTGAGAATATAAATAAGAATGTAAATATATTTTTAGATACTGAATCATCTACAGATGAAAAATTAATTATAAATGATAAGCCTATTAAAATAGAGGATTATTATTTTGATAATGTAAATACTGATTATAATATCAATACTATATTTCCAAAATATGTAGAAGTAAAATCAGAAAAGAATAATCATGTATATGAAACAATAGATGATTTTTATAATAATTTAAATATTATTTTAAATAGATGCGATAAGCAATTTATTTATGCATATTTAGGTGAGCCAGATACAACTATGCATAAATATGTTGTATCAAGCATTGAAGCTAAAAGATTAATTAATAAAATAAATGATGATTTTGAAACATTATATAAAAAGACTCATGATACATTATTTATAATAACTGCTGATCATGGTCAAATAGATGTAGAAGGATATATTGATTTTTATCATGATGATAAATTAATGGATATGCTTAAAATATATCCATATTTAGATGCTAGAGCTATCGCATTTAAAATTAAGGATGGTATGAATATAGAATTTGAGGAATATTTTAAAAATAAATATAGTGATGATTTTATATTATATAAATCAAAGGATTTAATTGGTATGGGTGTATTTGGCCTTAAAGGAGATATGGGCTATTTATTAGGTGATTATATAGCTATAGGTACCTATACTAATAAGATAGGATTATTAACTCCTATATCTAAGCATCATAAGGGCCATCATACATCCCTAACAGATGAAATGCTTGTCCCACTAATATTATTGAATAATTAGGTGTAATTATGGAATTGCTTATAGATATATTTTTAGAAATATTTGGTGAAATATTTATTAATTTAATAGTTTATGGCATATCATATTTAATTTCATTTGTTGTTGGTGATTTAGATAATAATCCAAATAGAAGAAAAAAGCTAAAATTAGCAGTATATGCTATATGCTTTATATTAAGTATAATATTATTAATATTAAGCTTTATTTATTCTAAAACAGCATATGCATTATTAGCTACTATTTATTTATCAGTTAGTCTATTAGTTATGGCATTAAGAATTATTAATAAATCATATACTAAGGATAATAAAATCTTATTAATATCAGCATATGTGATTTCTTGGATAAATCGTATAGTATTTTATGTATTAGTATTTATTTTCCTAGATACATTAAAAACTAATGCGGCTAAATATACAATTATATCTATTTCATCTACTATGATAGTTGTATTTATAATAATAGATATTTATAAAATTGATAGATATAAAAAGAAGAAACAAGGAATAAAAGAAAAGTATGATGTAGATATTATTTTCGAAAATGATAATAATAGAATAGAAGGATATGATATTGAAGAAAAAGATGAAGTCTAGTTTTAACTAGGCTTTTCTTTACTTTAAATCTTAGTATATATTTGGTATAATAAAATCGAATTGTTGAGGATAGTGATGTTATGAAAAGATTAATTTTAGTAGATGGAAATTCTTTAATGTATCGTGCCTATTATGGTACTGCCGCTATGGGTAATTTGATGCAAAATTCTAAAGGATTATATACAAATGCAATTTATGGATTTGTTAAGATGGTTAATAATTTATGTAAATCAAATTATGATGCTATATTAGTCGCTTTTGATGCTGGAAAGAAAACTATAAGACATGATTGGATGGCAGATTATAAGGGTGGAAGAAGCCCTATGCCTGATGAATTTAGAATGCAAATTGCTTATATAAAGGAATTTTTGGATTTAGCAAGAATTAAAAGATATGAACAGGATTTATATGAGGCTGATGATATTATAGGTACTATGGCAAAGCGTGCTGAGGGGCTAGGATATCATGTTGATATCTATTCATCTGATAAGGATTTATTACAATTAATTAGTGATAATACAACTGTCCATTTAACAAAAAAGGGAATGACTGAGCTTGAGGATTATGATGCTAAATATTTTAAGGAAAAATATGGCATCGAATATACTCAATGGGTTGATTTAAAGGCATTGATGGGAGACCCATCAGATAACCTACCTGGTATTCCTGGCGTTGGTGAAAAGACTGGTGTAAAGCTTTTAAATCAATATTTAACCTTAGATGGTATTATTGAACATAGAGCGGAAATTAAAGGAGCTCTAGGTGCTAAGGTTGAAGCTGGTAAGGATTCAGCTAAGCTATGTCAAAAGATGGCTACTATATTTAGAGATTTTGATATTAAAATTTCTATTGATGATTTAGAGAAGAAGGAAGCTAATAAGGAAAAGCTTATGGGCTTTTATAAGGAATTAGAATTTAAATCACTTATAAAGGAGCTAGATTTAAATTCTAATAATGCTCCTATTGTTTCTGATAATGAATATAAGATTATTACAAATGATATAGAATTAAAGGATGCTTTAATTCCTAATTCATCATTTATATTTGAAACCTTTGATTATAATTATCATAATTCACCACTTTTAGGTATTGGTATTAAAAATGAAAAGGGTACTTTTATTATTGAGCCAGAATTCTTAAATTCAAATAATTTAATATTAAAGGATTTCTTAAAGGAGAATAATAATAAAAATATATTTGATTATAAAAGAGCATATGTAATATCTAAAAGATATGGATTTGATTTAGATGGCATAGCTTTTGATTTATTGCTTGCGACATACATTATTAATCCTAGTGTCGCAAAGGATGAATTTAAGGGTATTGCTGAATACTATGAATACGATGATGTATTATATGATGAACAAATTTATGGTAAGGGAGCTAAGAAGGCTATTCCTGATAGAAATATAATTTATGGTCATATTTTAAAGAAGGTTAATGCCTTATATAATTTAAAAGCAAAGGCTATAGAAAAATTAAATTTACATAATCAAATGTCTTTGCTTACTGATATTGAAATTCCACTTTCTAAGGTATTAGGTAAGATGGAATTTAATGGAATGCTTGTTGATATAGATGAATTAAATAGACAAGAAGCATTATTAGTTGGTGAAATAGCTAATACTGAAAAGGAAATTCACACTTTGGCTAAAAGAGAATTTAATGTTAATTCTCCTAAGCAATTAGGTATGGTTTTATTTGATGAGTTACAAATTCCTTATCCTAAGAAAAAGGGAAATAGCTATTCAACTGATCAATCAGTTTTAGAGGCTATTAAAAATGCTCATCCTATTGTGCCATTAATTATGGATTATAGAGCTAAATCAAAATTATATTCAACATATATTTTAGGTATTAGAGATGTGATTTATCCTGATGGTAAGGTTCATACTATCTACCAGCAGGCATTAACATCAACAGGAAGGCTTTCATCTATTGAGCCTAATTTACAAAATATTCCTATTAGAACTCCACTAGGTCATATGATTAGAAAAATGTTTGTTCCTGAGAAGCAGGGTAATTCATTTTATTCAGCTGATTATTCTCAGGTAGAATTAAGAGTATTAGCTCATATGGCTAATGTATCAAAGCTAATTGATGCATTTAATTCTGGAATGGATATTCATACTAAAACTGCAATGGAGGTTTTTGGTAAAACTGAAATAACTCCAGAGGATAGAAGAAAGGCAAAGGCTGTAAACTTTGGTATTGTTTATGGTATTAGTGCCTTTGGCTTAGGTCAGGATATTGGTATTACTAATTCTCAGGCAGCAGAATTTATTAAAAAATATTATGATGCATATCCTGAAATTAAGGAATTTATGAATAAAACTATCGAGGATTGTGAGAAGAATGGCTATGTATCTACTATGAAGAATCGTATTAGATATATACCTGATATTAATTCTAAAATCTTTATGCAAAGAGAATTTGCAAAAAGAACTGCGATGAATACTCCTATTCAGGGTAGTGCCGCAGATATTATTAAAATCGCAATGGTTAATGTTGATAGAGAATTAGAAAAAAATAATTTAAAATCTAAATTATTAGTTCAGGTTCATGATGAATTAGTATTTGAGGTTGAAAAAGGTGAAGAGGAAATTTTACAGAAGCTTGTTAAAAATGCAATGGAGAATGCTGTAGAATTAAAGGTTCCTCTAATTGTTGATGATTCATTTGGCGCTAATTGGTATGAGGTAAAATAATGAGTATAGTAACTAAAAGACGTAGTGTTAGAAAATTTGATTTGTCTAGAAAAATTCCTAATGATATATTAGAGGAATTATGTAGGGCAGGTGATGAAGCTCCTACTGCTAGACGTCAAAATTCAAGAGAATATATTATTATAAATAAGCAAGAAATTATTAATGAGATAGCTAAATTATATAAATGCACAATGATTATTGAGGAATGCAATACAATGATTGCTGTTATAGGAAAGAAAAATGATGAATTGCCCTGTAAGGAATTTCAGGCAATTGATTTAGCATGTGCTACTGAAAATATTATGATTGAGGCAGTAGATAAGGGAATTGGTTCTGTGATGATTGGTACATATCCAATAGAAGAAAGAATTAAAAATGCAAATCAGGTTTTAGGATTAAATGATGGTAGATTTGTATTTACATTTATTTGTTTAGGCTATCCGCTTGATAAGGATTGCTTTATAGAAAGAGAAAAAGAAGTAGTTATTAATTATAATAGATAGAGGAATTTATGCCAGAATTACCAGAGGTTGAAACTGTAAGAAGAGTATTAGATAAGAGTATTGTTGGCTTAACTATTACTGATATTAAAATTAAATATGAAAATATTATTGATGATGACATTTTGGAATTTAAGAAAAATATCATTGGTAAAAAAATAGTTGGTACTGATAGATTAGGTAAATATTTGATTTTTAAATTAAATGAGGGTAATATCATTTCTCATCTTAGAATGGAGGGTAAATATTTTTATTTACCTAAGGATACATATGATAATAAGCATGTTCATGTAATTTATTATTTTGATAATGGATATAGTCTAATTTACCAGGATGTAAGAAAATTTGGTCGTATGACTTTTAGGAGTGAGAGTGCACTTTTTACCACAAAACCACTGATAGAAGTAGGAATTGACCCAATTTTAAATAAAAAAATTGATATTGCAAATATTTATGATAAAATAATATCAAGGAGTGTGGCGATAAAAACAACTCTTCTTGACCAATCTATCATTGCTGGTCTTGGAAATATCTATGTTGATGAGGTATTGTTTTTGTCTAAAATAAATCCTAATCGCCCCTCAAATTCAATAACATTAGAGGAAGTAGAAAGAATTGTAAGTTCATCAATTTCTATTTTATCAAAGGCCATTGAATTTAAAGGAACTACTATTAGAAGCTACACTTCAAGCTTAGGGGTCGAAGGACAATTTCAAAATTTTTTGAATGTTCATACAAAAAAAGAATGTCCTCATTGCAAAAGCACGCTAAATCGTGTTAAAATAAATGGAAGGACAACATATTATTGTAATAGCTGTCAGAGGTAAAATTCATTATGAAGAGAATTATAGGAGTTACAGGCGGAATTGCAAGTGGCAAATCAAATGTTTGTAATATAATATCTAAAGAAGGCTATCCGGTAATTGATTGTGATAAAATCACAGCTGAATTATCTATAAAGGGTGGACCACTTTATAATGTAATAATTGAAAAATTTGGTAACGATTTTTTACTAGATGATGAAGAATTAGATAGAAAAAAATTGGCTAAGCAAATTTTTAATAATCCTGAATCAAAAAAAGTTTTAGATTCAGTTACCCATCCTATTATTAAGGATGAGGTGGTGCGCCAGATAGATTTAATAGATGATGGATTAGTCTTTGTTGAGGCACCTCTTCTATATGAATCTAAATTCAATGATATGTGTGATAAGGTTATTTGTGTATTCCTTAAGAAGAAACTTCAGGTTTTAAGATTAATGGAGCGCGAAGGAATCGATGAGGATTATGCATTAGCCAAAATCCATTCTCAAATGGATTTGTATTTAAAAAAGGAAATGGCAGATTATGTTATCGATTCAAGTGGTACATTTGACGAAACTAAGCTGCTTGTATTAAATGTAATTAATGATATAAAAGGAGTGTTATAATTATGGCAGTAATTGAAACTAGCGAAAATGCAAAGGACTTAGCTTATCAAACTCACTATTATAAGGCAAGCTATGAACAAGTTAAGAAGGTTTATTTAGAATTAGTAGAATCACTAAAGCATACTATCGTAAGTCAAAATGATGATTATCATGAAATTTATTCTGAGGTTCCTCATTTTACAGTAATTGCTAAAATTATTGAACAGACTCCTATTGAGACTTCAATTGATTTTTATATCAATGCTGAATATTTAGTAGGAAATACTAAGAAGGCATTAACATTTATTAATAATGTTTATAAAAAGCTTGAGGAGCAATATGAATTTAAGGGTGTAGCCCTTCATAAGTAGGAATGATTCATATGACATCAAAGGCAATTAATTCAAATACTAAATTAAATATTTATGCGAGTTTTAATCTCTCAGCCGATGATGTTAATACCCTATCTTTACTATATGCACCACTCATTGGGAGTGATGCTTTTTTACTTTATATGGGATTAACATCCTTGCTAGATAAAACATCGTTAGCTTGTAAGGATTTGAAGCATCAGGATTTATTTGATGCTTTTTCATTCACTTTACAATCCTTTAATAAGGCTAGATATAAGCTTGAGGGAGCTGGTCTTTTAGTTACATATGTTTCTAATGATGGCGATTATACATATATGATAAATCCTCCATATTCAGCTAAGAATTTTATTTTAGATTCTCCTTTAGTTTTCTATTTGAAATCTAAGTTGAGTGAGGAATCATTTAAAAGAATTTATGAAAAGTTTGTAATTGATTCTGTTTCTAAGAATGAATTAACTAATATAACTAAATCATTTGATGAGGTTTATCAGTCTGATGTTTATACTGATGAGACTATCAAAAAGTTTGGCTATATTATTGGTAAGAACGCAAAGAATTTAAAGATTAATGAAAATACATTTGATTTTGATAAATTTACTAAATTAATTGATAAATCATATTTACCTTTAGGTATAACAAATGAATTTAAGGAAAAGATAATTCAATTTGCTTATGTTTATCAATTTAATGAGGATGAGATGTCTTATATATTCTCTGAATCATTAGATAGAAAAAATGAATTCAGTATGAATTTAATGAAAAAGAAGATTGGCGTATATTTCCAGGCTAGAAGAAATATTAATTCTCCTAAGCTAAAGGAAAAATCTGATAATGATAATTCTAATGTTGATCAGATTGAATATTTAGAAAATATTACACCAACAGAGCTATTAGATGTAATGAGTCCTGATTATCCTTCATCATATTTAGCTACTATTAATGAAATATATAGTAGAATTGACCTACCTCGTGGTGTTTTAAATTGTATGATTTGTAAGGTTTTAAGAGACAAAAATGGTGAGCTACCTGGAATTAAATATTTTGAAAAGGTAGCTGAATCTTGGATTAGTGATAATGTATTAACAACTAATGATGCGATTAAATATGTTACTACATTAAAGGAATCTAAGAATAGCTATAGCACTAAATCTAGTGTTAAGAATAATCCAATTGACCAAGATAACGGAGGATTTAGATCTCTATGAGAAAAGAAACAGAGGATTTTATAAAGGAAGTACAAAAAGCATTTCCTAATGAAAATATAAATTTGAATAATGCTAGTGACTTTTATATTGTCCTTTGTGATAAAGAAAACTGCTCTAAATGTAAGGGACTAAATAATTGTCAAAATAGTAATCAGGGCTTTTATTTAGCTAAGGGCAAGGATGGCTTTGTTCAGGTTAGATGTAAATTTTTAGCTGAGCTTCAAAAAAGTTCTCACCCTAATTTACTTAAGAGTGAATATAATGAGGCATTATCTGATGCATCTAGCAAGAATTATGATTTAAATACTGAAAGCAGAAAAAAGATTTTAAATTATATTACTGATTTTGTTAAGAACTATGGTAAAGGCTTTAAGGAGGGCTTATATATTTATGGTGGCTTTTCCTATGGGAAAACCTATTCATTAATGCTTACTGCTAAAGCCTTATCTAGATATGGAATTGACCATATATTTGCTTATTTTCCTGATTTAGTAATAGAGATTAAGGCTTCACTAGAAAATGGCAAATATGACCAAATTATTGAGCTTTTAAGAGAAACTGATGTTTTATTATTAGATGATTTAGGAGCTGAAAATATGACTCCATGGCTAAGAGATGAGGTTTTAGGCCCTATCATTAATTACAGAATGAATTTAAAAAAGCCTATTTTTGTTTCATCTAATATTAAGCCATCTGATTTAAAAAAGCATTTTATGCTAAATGCGAGTGAGGAAGAGAAAACAAAGGCAGGAAGAATTACATCTAGATTGATTTCTTTAATGCTTGATATCTCATTAGATGATGGCGAAAGCTATTTAAGATAATAATCTAGGCATTAATTAAAGTGGTACCAAATTATAAAACTAATTTGATTACACTTGATATAATATTAAAAAACGGCAAAATTCTACGTGTACGTGGGTTTTCAAAGAATAATAAAATTATAGATTCATTAATGGTTTTAAAATAGAGATAATAAATTTGAATTGAATTTGATTTCCTATTTTGATATAATTAGTATGTCTATGATTTGGGACAAGATAATTTGAAATGAGTTTTAGAGAGAATACGGCTGGTGAAAGTATTTATGAGTTTCTTATTGTTACTACCCAAGGAGATGAATCTAGGAAATGAGATTCCGTTTACTCGCGTTAAGAGGTAATTGAGGTGCTGTATTTTTTATACAGAACTAAGGTGGTACCGCGACAATTCGTCCTTAGAGCTTTATGCTTTAAGGACTTTTTATATTTTAGGAGGAAAAAATTATGTTAAAAGTTACTTTACCTGATGGAAGTGTTATGGAGGTAGAAAAGGATACATTAGCTGTATCTGTAGCAAAGGAGATTTCTCCAAGCCTAGCTAAGAAGGCTATCGTTGCTAAAATCGATGGTGTTCTTGTTGATTTAAAGACACCTATCGTAGCTGATTGTAAGCTAGAATTAATTACACCAGAAAATAAGGAGGAGGCATTTGAGGTTATTAACCATTCATGTGCTCACCTTTTAGCTCAGGCTATGAAGAGATTATATCCAAATACTAAATTTGGTGTAGGTCCTGCAATTGAGGAAGGATTCTATTATGATTTTGGTGTTGAGGAATCTATTACAGTAGATGATCTACCTAAGATTGAAGCTGAAATGAAGAAGATTGTTAAGGAAAATATTTCTATCAATCATTATAATTTAACTAAGGAAGAGGCTAAGAAGAAGTTTGCTAGTGATAAATATAAGTGTGAGCTTATTGATGCTGTAAAGGGTACTGATATTGTTGGTATTTATGAACAAGCTGATTATGCAGATGTATGTAGAGGACCTCATGTTATTTCTACTGGCGTTTTAAAGAATTTTAAATTATTAAATGTTGCTGGAGCTTATTGGAGAGGCGATGCAAAAAACGATGTTATGACTCGTATTTATGGTACTTGCTGGTTTACTAAAGAAGAGCTAGATGAATATTTACAGGTACTAGAGGAAAGAAAGTCAAGAGACCATAGAAAGCTTGGTAAGGAATTAGGTATTTTCATGTTTGATGAGCTTGTTGGTAGAGGTCTACCTATGTGGCTACCTAATGGCTTTATCGTAAGAAGAAAGCTTCAGGATTATATTATGGATAAGGAATATGAGCTTGGCTATAAGCATGTTATGACTCCATGCTTAGGTAATGTTGAATTATATAAGACATCTGGTCACTGGGCTCATTATAAGGATGATATGTTCCCTAAGATGGATGTTGATGATGAATCATATGTACTTCGTCCTATGAACTGTCCTCATCACATGGTTATGTATAGAAGCACTCTACATTCATATAGAGAATTACCACTTCGTATTGCTGAAATCGCAGCTGATTTCAGATTTGAGGCATCTGGTGCTTTAACTGGTATTGAAAGAACTAGAGCGTTCTATCAAAATGACTCTCATATTTTCTGTATGCCAAGCCAAATTGGTGATGTATTTAAGGAAGTAACTAAATTAATCCTTGATGTATATCATGATTTTGGATTTAAGAATTATAAATTCCGTTTATCATTAAGAGACCCTAATGATACAGAAAAATATTTCGGTAATGATAATTTATGGGAGAAGAGTGAATCTCAATTAAGACAGGTATTAAATGAATTAGGAGTAGATTATTATGAGGCTATTGGTGAGGCTGCATTCTACGGTCCTAAGCTAGATGTTCAGGTTAGATCTGCAATTGGTCATGATGTAACATTATCAACAATTCAGCTAGATTATCAATTACCTGAAAGATTTGAGCTTGAATATATTGATGAAAAGGGTCAAAAGGCAAGACCTGTTGTTATCCATAGAGCAATCCTAGGCTCAATGGATAGATTCATTGCCTTCCTAATTGAAGAGACTAAGGGTATCTTCCCTGTATGGCTAGCACCAGTTCAGGTTAAGTTAATTCCTGTTAATTTAGAATATCATAAGGAATTTACTGATAATCTATTTGCTAGATTTAAAAAGGCAAAGATTAGAGCTGAGGTAGATTATAGAGATGAAAAGCTTGGCTATAAGATTAGAGAGGCTCAAATGAAGAAGATTCCATATCAATTAGTTATTGGTGATAATGAGGTTAAAAATGGCACTATCACTTATAGAAGATATGGTAGCCAGGAACAAACTACTGTTACAATCGATGAATTTATTGCTTTAATTAATAAGCATAACGAAGAATTAAATTAATATAATGAAATGGCCTGGAATATCCAGACCATTTTATGTGTTTTAAGGTGTTCATATGGAAAATAAAATTATTTTAAAAAATGAAAGAACGTATAATAGTGATGATGTAAAACTTGCATCTAAAGAGAATATAAAAGAAAGATTTTTATTGTTTTTTACTATTTATAGTGCATTTCTCATTTTATTAGGTGGAGTGTTTATAATTTTACCAAATAATAAGACTAATGTTCTTACCTTCATGGTTGCTGGAATTATATGCTTTGTTATGGCAGCAATAACTTTATGTTTTTATTTCCTTATAATATTTAGAATTAAAAGATCTAATTATAAAGATGTAGAATATAAATATACATTTTATGAAGATGGATTAGTCATTACTGTCAATTCAAAAAATATGAATCAGCATAAAGCATTAAAATATAATGAAATTTTAAAATGCATTAAGAGTAAGAATTATACATTTTTATTTTTCAATAAGACACAGGCATTTTTCTTTTTAAATGATGATTTAAACGATGAAGTATATAATTTATTAAAAAACAATGTTAAGAAATATAAGGATTAATTATGGGTGGTTTACTAGAGGTTTCAGGATTAAAATTTAAATATAAGGATGAAAATTTATTTAATGAGGTTTCATTTAGAATTTTACAGGGTGACCACATCGTGCTAGTTGGTGATAATGGTGCTGGTAAATCGACATTTATGAAGCTTATTTGTAAGAATTTAATTCCAGATAGTGGTACTATTAGCTGGATGAATAATATAAGCTATGCTTATCTAGATCAGCATTTAAAGGTTACTGATGATGTTTCTATAGAGGATTATATTGTTGATGTTTTTAAGCCTTTATTTGAAAAGGAAGCCTTAATGAATTCATATTATGAAAAGCTTGCCACATGTCCCGAATATGAATATGAGAAATGGATGAATTATGCTGAAGCAATTCAGCTTGAACTAGAAAAAAATAATTTTTATTGGATTAATTCAACACTTGGTAATATGATTAATGGCTTAGGAATTAAGGAATATGGATTAGATACTAAGCTAGGTAAATTATCAGGTGGTCAAAGAGCTAAGGTTTATTTAGCTAAGCTTTTATTAGAGGCTCCTGATGTATTATTAATGGATGAGCCTACAAACTTTTTAGATTCAGCTCATATTGAGTGGCTAGCTAAATATTTAAAGGATTCTAAAAAGGCCTTTGTTGTAATAAGCCATGATGAATGGTTTTTAAATGAAATAGCAGAGGTAGTATATTGTCTTTCTAATAAGACTTTAACTAGATATAATGTTAATTATAGTCAATATTTAAAGGATAGAGCCTTAAGGGAGGAGCAATACCTTAATGCTTATAATTCCCAGCAGGCATTTATTAAAAGAACTGAAGATTTTATTCAAAGAAATATTGTAAGAGCTACAACATCTAAGCAGGCTAAATCTAGAAGAAAGATGCTAGAAAGAATTGAAAAGCTTGAAAAGCCTAAAAATCATGAGCCTATGCATCTTACATTCCCATTTTCTAAGGGCTTAGGACAAGAGGTTTTAAAACTAAATAATTTAACTGTTGGCTATGGTGAAAAAAAGGTATTAGAGAATTTAAATTTCTTGCTTAAGCAAAACCAAAAGGTTGTTATTTTAGGTAAGAATGGTATTGGTAAATCTACTATAATTAAAACTATTATGGGATTAATAGAGCCACTAGATGGTGACTATAAGTGGAATCCATCTGCTGATTTAAATTATTTTGCTCAAGAGGAATTATTTACTGATAATACTAATGCTGTAAATTATTTAAGATATTATTATCATTTAAAAACAGATGGAGAGCTAAGAAGTATTTTAGCATCTGCTGGCATTAAGGGTGATTTAGCTATAAAGCCAATGAGAGAGCTATCAGGTGGTGAGCAAACTAAGGTTCGCTTAGCATTAATGACAATGAAGAAAAGCAATGTGCTTATTTTTGATGAGCCTACAAATCATTTAGATGTTCATTCTAAGGCTGAACTATGGGATTCTATTGATAAATTTTCTGGTTCAGTTATATTAGTAACCCATGAGGATGATTTTTATGATGGCTTAGTAGATATAAAGCTAGAATTTGAGTAGGAGGGCCTATGAAAAAGATAGATAGAAAAATATATTTAACTAATTCCTTAAATATAGAAATGAAGGATAGATTAGCACATATTGATAATGGTATCGCTAATGATCCACTTATTCCTTCTAATTTAAGCTTTGATATTAAATATAACAGAGATATTGTTAAATCAGTAACTCGTTTTATTGATTTTTTAAAGACTCAGGAGCAAGCTGAAATAACTAAATATTTTAATGAAAGAGAAGAAATTACTGATTTATCAAATATTTATAAGGGATTATATTCATATTCTCCTATTAATTCTTTCTTTAAAATTATTTTTATAGAGGAAAAGGCATTATTAAGAGAAAATGAATATAAGATTTTATTATTAACAAATATTGATAATAATAGCTTTAATGTAAAGGAATTATTAGCTAATTTAGTTGAATGGAAGAAGGAATATATTCCTACTGACACTCAAAAAAGAATAGCTAATTATAGAGGCTATAATATAGTTTTAGGTGCGGCAGGTACAGGTAAGACTGATGTTGCTATCCATTCATATATCAATTCTATGCCACTAGATAAAATAGCTAATGCTAAAATAACAGATGATTGCTTCATCACATATAGTGAAAAGCTATCTAGCTATGTTAGCTATATGATTGATATTTTTTGGAACGATTATAAAAATCCAATAAAAAAGAATGTTTATACAACTAAGGATTTTTATATTCAAATATTAAAAAATATTAATGCTAAAATTGATGGCTATACATTAAAGAATGATAAATATATTAAGGATGATTCTAATCCTAAAAATCCAATTTATTTAAATGATTCAATTGCTGATTTTAATTTATTTTTAAAATGGATGAATGATGGATTTGTTAATATGAATAAGGTATTTGTACCTAATCTAAAATCAATCATTTCTAAATATGGAAATGATTATCCATATTTATTCTTTAGAGGTATTTTTAAGGGTAAGATTATTAATAAGGTATCTGATGATGAGATCATTAATTATTTTGTTAATAAGCATAATCTATTAGAAAAAGAATTCTTAAATATTAAAGAGCTTTTAGATGATTATGTTGAAGGCTCAGATGATTTAACATCATTTGATTCATTTAATGATTGGTATAACATAGCTATTAAAAGGTATTCATCTCAATTCAATAAATTCCCATCTAGATTTAAGGATATAGATGGCTTATATAATATCTATACTGAATATTTTGATTTTGCTAATCCTGTAAGAGAAAATAAAAAATATATAGATTATTATGAGCTATTTGAGCGCGAGGCTTTATTAATTGAGGGCTATAGAGGAAATACTAGAAAGGATTTCATTGATGAGATTAAGGTATTATATGATATGTCATGTGCATATCAAAAATACCTTGATAGCAATAAGTTATATGATGATAATGATTTAGCCTATTTC
This sequence comes from Caryophanales bacterium UBA7004, assembly GCA_002449755.1. Classification (GTDB taxonomy): domain Bacteria; phylum Bacillota_I; class Bacilli_A; order Acholeplasmatales; family Anaeroplasmataceae; genus Anaeroplasma. The sequence continues at coordinate 13,190 of DJXM01000044.1, read as the reverse complement.
ATATCTAATAACTTAGATAAGGTAAATGATTTAGGATTCTTTAACAATATTGTTGTTGATGAATTCCAGGATATGACTGAACGTCAAATTCATTTGATTGTTAAATTAACTAAGGGTAATGATACAAATGGAGTTGTGCATATATTTGGTGATTTTGAGCAAACTATAAATCCTACCTTCCTACAAATGGAAAATGTTGAAACTATTTATATGGTAAATGAGATAAATGATTATGAAAGACAAATATTATCATCATCATTTAGATATAGCCAGGCTATTTGTAGAGAACTTGAGGCCTTAAGAGAAAAGGGTAAGAAGCTATTTGGTACAGAGGATAGAGATGGCTATTTACCTCTTGTAAGTAATGCTAATAAGGAATTTGAAACTGGTGGAAATTTATTATTAAATTTTGATAAGGGTAAAGATTTATTAAAGGATATAGCTAAGGCTAAGCTTCAAAATATAATGTATATTGTATCTGATAATGAATCTAAAGAAGAGCTTATAAATGATTTTAAGGTAGATCCTAGCAAGGTATTTACTATTAGCGAATCTAAGGGTAGAGAAGAGGATTTCGTTATTGTTTATAAGATATGCTCATCTAAGGCTAAGGAATATGAAGCATTATTCTCTACTGATTTTTCATATTCTAGAGCGGGAAGAATATTTTATAACCAGCTATATGTAGGTATTACTAGATGTAAAACAAATTTCTTAGAAATTGAGGATGATAAAATATTAGGCCCTAATACTATAGAGAATTTAAATAGCCTAATAGCTCCATTATTAGATGAAAACATTGAATTGTTTAAGGAGGAGCTATTATCAAGCAAGGCTAATTTCTATTTTAGAGCGAGAGACTCATTTAGAAATCTTGATTTTAAGGCAGCATATGATAATTTAACATTCTATTCTGGTACTGATTTTGATAATTTAAGATATGCAATTAGCTTAATTAATAATCAAATTGAAGGAATAGATGAATCATTAAATTTAGCTAAGCTAGCTAATGAATATAAGGATAAGAGAAGATATGATTTAGCTAGAGTTATTTATGTTGTATTAGATAATAACAATATGCAGATTGTATTAGATTTAAGAGAAAATCTAAATACAGAAAAATATAATGATTCTGATTATAAAAATATCATTTTAAATGAAATGAAATATTTAAATAATGATGATATTATAGCTATATCTAAAACAGGATATTTTGATAGAAAGAAAGAATTATTACAAAATAAGATTTTAAATATTAAAGCGAAGGTAGGTGCTTAATTATGATAGATTTAAATGAAGCATATAAATTAGAGGAATTAGAAAAATTTATTGATGATAAATCTAATGAATTACATGATTTAAATGATTCATATGAATTCTTTTTAAGAAAGCTTAATACCTTCGTTAATGAATATTCTAAAAAGGTTAAGGAGCTATCTGATTTATTAAATAAAAATATTGATGAGATGCATAAGTCTATTGATTCATTTAAAACTATTTATTTAGATTCTATTAATGAATTAAAGGATAAGGAAAAGAATACCTTATCTAATAATGATGAATTTAATGGAGATTATAGTAAGGAGCTAGCTATTAATTTAAATAGAAAGCTTAATAGTGAAATTGATAAAATGAAGAATTCCTCTAAAAAAATGGAGGAATTATATATGGAAGAATATAATAAATCATTAGATAATATTAATAAGCTTAATCAAAGATTAAATAAGCTTAAGGATAGAAGCTTTAAATAATAATATTTTCTTGACTTTTCAATATCAGAAATATATAATTAGTACTGCTGGGGTGATTTTATGAAATTTGCTTTAGCTCAATTAGGTAACTTCAGGATGCCTTATTCATTTGATGAAGAGCTTGATTTAAGTGAAGAACTTAATGGATTTGAGGATATTATATCTTCAAAGAATGCTTTTGTTCATACTGTAATTAAGGATTATGGAGAGAATACATGGTTATGTGAATTTGATATAAAAATCGAATTAACATTAGAGGATTCTGTTACGCTTGAAGAGATACCTTATAAAATAGATGTAAAGGCTAGTGAACTTTATACTAAGGATTCTAATATCGAGGATGCGACATTAATTGAGGGCTTAACCTTAGATACTAAGGAGGCTATCATTAGTGCTATTTTGGAGGAGAAGCCTGCTTCTCAGTCTAATTCTGAATTCTATGATGATGAGTCAGAGGATGAATCTGAGGAAGATAATATAAATCCAGCATTTGCATCACTAAAAGATTTACTGTAGGAGGAAGAAAAATGGCAGTACCTTTCCGTAGAGTATCTAAGATGAAGAAGAGAATGAGAAGATCTCATTTAGCTTTATCAGTTCCTGGAATGATTACTTGTCCTAACTGTGGTGAATTAACATTAGCTCATAGAGTTTGTGGTAACTGCGGTTTCTATAAGGGTAAGCAAGTAGTAGCTCCAAAGGCTGAATCTTCTGAAGAATAATTTAAGATATTCGTTTACAGAAAAAGACACCTGGGGTGTCTTTTTTCTGTTTTGTATATGTGTTATAATCTTTTTGTGATTTTTAAGTGGGTGATTTTTTTATGTATATACATAAGAGTGTATTATTAAATGAGGCCATTGAAGGGCTACATATTAAGCCTAATGGCATATATGTTGACGCAACTACTGGTGGTGGAGGTCATTCTAAAGAGATTTTAAAAAGACTATCTGATGGAGGTCATTTGTATTGCTTCGACCAGGACGAATATGCTATTTCAAGAAGCAAAGAGGTATTAGATGAAATTGGAAATAATTATACTCAAATTAAATCTAATTTCGTTAATTTAAAGAATGAATTGAATAAATTAGGTGTAGACCATATTGATGGTATTTTATATGATTTAGGTGTTTCATCATTCCAATTTGATATTCCAGAGCGTGGCTTTTCATATAATTATGACGCTCCACTTGATATGAGAATGAATCAAAATCAGGAGCTTGATGCTAAATATATTGTTAATAATTATTCATTTGATGAATTATGTAAAATATTTTATAGATATGGAGAGGATCCATTTTCTAAGCAAATTGCTAGAAAAATAGAAGAGGTGAGAAAAACTAAGCCTATCAATACAACATTTGAGCTTGTTGATGTTATTAAGAGTGCTTTGCCTTCTAAGGCATTAAGACAAAAGGGTCATCCTGCTAAGCAGATATTTCAGGCTTTAAGAATTGCTGTTAATGATGAATTGAGGGTTTTTGAGGTTTCTATTTTAGATGCATTATCTATTTTAAATAGTGATGGATATGCTGTAGTTATTACATTCCATTCATTAGAGGATAGAATATGTAAAACTGTTTTTAAGGAAAAAACAGAAATAGATATTCCTAAGGGTTTACCTATAGCTAATATTCCTTTAGCACCATTTGAGCTTATTACTAAAAAGCCTATTACGGCTAGCCCTGAGGAGCTTGAATATAATAATAGAGCTCATAGTGCTAAAATGAGAATCATAAGGAAAAGATAAAATTATATATTTGGTTCAATTTTAGTCTGTTTATGATATAATCATAAATGTGCGAAAAAAAGGAGAAAAATATGAAAAAGTATAGTACATTATTATGGATTATTGGTTTATTTGCCTTCATTTCATTAATGGTATCTGGTACAATCTGGATCTTTAATGTATGTGGCGGTACTTGGTCTTTCTTAGGAAAGATTAAGATGGTATCTGATTTAATTTTAATCGTTTGTGCAGTAGTTGCAGGATGGTTATGGCTAACTGATACTAAGATGAATAAGACTCTAAAGATTGTTCTTCAGGTTTTATTTGTTATTTTTGCAATACTTGCAGTATGTGGAGTATTTGGAATCGGATTATAGGATTATGGATGGTCAAATTAAAATAGACCATCCTTTCTTTTTCGTTCACATTTGAATATAATATGATATAATGTTAATAGTTTTAAAATGTTTATAATGAATAGGAGGGTTTAATTATGGCATTTTATGAGGTCATTAGATATGAATCTAGTCTAACTAATTGGTTGCTATATAAGCATCCAGTTGATGAATTTAATAATAAGTCTAGACTAATAGTTTCACCTGGTCAGGTGGCAATTATTGTCCATAATGGAAAGATTGAAAAAATATGTGAGGATGGCACATTTAAAATTAATAGTGAGCTATTACCATTTCTAAAGGGATTTACTAAAGCATTCTTTGGTGGTGCTAATCCTTATCCAATTGAAATTTATTTCATTAATAAGGCTTTAAAGCTTAATGTATATTGGGGCACAAGTGATCCAATTAAATTAACTGACCCTAAATATCAAATTGTTATTAATGTTAGAGCTAGAGGTCAATTAGGAGTTAGATTAACTGAATATCAATATTTCTATCAAACATTAATTGGAACATTAATGAAGAATAGCTTAATTACATTTGATATTATTCAGGAATTCTTTAGAGGTAAGACTAATCAAATCGTTAAGAAGAGATTATCTACCTATATAATTGAAAATAAGATTTCATTCCTAGAAATTGAGCCAAAGATTGATGAAATTCAAAAATCAATCTTTGATGAGCTAAAGGAAGAGATAGTTAAATTTGGCTTTGATTTAGTTAATTTATCTATTGAATCTATTAATGTACCTGATGAAGACTTTGATAAGCTTAATGAAATCTTACATAAGAAGGCTGCATACGAACAGCTTGGAGATCAGGTATATCGTACTACAAGAGGCTACGATGTATTAGAGGCTGGAGCTTCTAATAATGGTTCGGCTGCCGCTATGATGGGTATTGGTATGGGTATGAATATGGGTAACCAAATGAGTGGTACATCTATTATTCCTCCTCAAGAAAATGCAAAGACAGCTAAGGCTACAGAAGAGCCAAAGGAGAAGTGTCCTTCATGTGGTTCATTCATTCAACCAAATGCAAAATTCTGTGCTGAATGTGGAACTAAAATTTTAAGAAATTGTCCTGAATGTGGAACAGAGGTTTCACCAAATCAAAAGTTCTGCCCTCAATGTGGCAAGGCTTTATATAAGAAGGAGAATTAGCTATGAGTAGAATTAAGATTGGTTTTATAATTAGTAGTTGCTTAGTTTTAATTGCAGTATGTGTTGTTCCATTTTTATTAAATAATGATTTTGAAACTGGAGCTTTAGTATCTTATATTATTGCCAAGGTTTTAATTGTATTACTTTTAGTAGGTGCTATCGCATTTACATTAGTTTCACCAAGCTTTAATGGTAGTAAGGGTTCTATTTTAATAATGGCCTTATTATTCCAATTAGTACCACTTGGTCTTAGATATTTATTATTAGCAAATTTTGATTCTAAATATGTTTGGTATGTTGTTATTTTAGTTGTAACTCTTGTAGCATTTGTTTCTATTTCATTTGGCCTATCTGAACAAAATAAGAAAATGCTAAAAAGAGATGAGGAATCATTAGGAAAAGAAATTGCTGTACAAGAAGAGAAAAGATTAGCAACTGATAACAAGGAGGAGTAGTTTTGTTATGAGTAGTAAATTAGAGTGTCCCAATTGTGGATATGATCTAAATTCGAGTGAAAGAGTATGTAAATACTGTGGTTCACTAAATCCTAATTTTGTTCCTGTACCTTCTAAGCCGTCATTTAATCTTAATAATTACATTAATTCAAATAATAATTCGAATACTAGTAGCTCAAATACTTCAACATCTAGTAAAAGTAATTTTAGCTGCTTGTTATTTGGTATATTATTAATATTCTTCTGGCCAGGCGCTATAATTTATGCAGTATTAGTAGGACTTAAAAAATAATGATAATTGATTTTAATAAAATAGAAGAAAATAAAAACGAAAAATTTAATGGCGGAATCGGTCATTTTGACGCAAGAATATTTAATGATGGTGTAAATAAGATATTAATGGGAAGATTAGAAAAAAATAATTCTATCGGCCTTCATAAGCATGATGGCACATCTGAGATTATCTATGTAATTAGTGGTCGTGGCATTATGGAAACTGATGGTAAGGAAGAGGTTTTAACTAAGGGTATGGTTACCTATTGTGAAATGGGACATTCTCATACCTTTAAAAATGTAGATGATGAGGATTTATGCTTTTTTGCGGTAGTTCCTAATCATAAAGCAGGTTTATAATATGACCCTAGATAGAATAACAGAATATGGAAGATTTGTTAGGGATTTAAGAAAGAATAGAAATGAAAATTTAGATATGATGAGTAAAAAGATGGGTGTATCTATTTCATTTCTTTCTAACCTTGAATCAGGTAAGAAGCAGGTCCCTAGTGATTTTATAGATAAATTAGCTTTAGTTTATAATTTAGATAATGTAGCTAAAATGAGATTAATTAATTCAGTTGAATTAACTAATAATAAAACTGTTATTAGGCTAAATAATTTATCTCCTTCTAAAAAGAATTTAGTTTTAAATATTGCTAGAAACATCGAAAATATTGATGATAAAAAGGCAGAAGAATTGCTAAATATGCTAAAATAGCAAATTTTTATAAAAAATTTCAAAAAATGGGTCAAAAATACCATAAAATCGACAAGATTTTTTCAAAGAAAAACGGCTTTACTGAGCCGTTTTTTTGTGCTATAATCGGATTATAAATTAGAAAGGAGCAAATATAGAATAGTTTTCAAATTTCAATTTAATTATACTTTTAGTATATTTCTATTTATGATATAATATTTTTGTGTTTTCAAAAGGAGATTATTTATTATGGATGATACAAAAATAGAAGATACTAAGGAAAAAAAGAGAAGAGGAATGACCGTTCCAAATATGCTTACGCTATTTAGAATTATATTAATTCCTTTAATGATAATTATTTTTTATGCAGTAGATGATAGTGTAACAGTATTTAAGACATTTGGTAATGATGGTACATTATATATGCTTTCATGGAAATGGGTTATTATAGCGATTATATTCTTTGTCGCTGGATTTACTGATTTCTTTGATGGTATGATTGCAAGAAAATATAATTTAATTACAACCTTTGGTAAATTCGCTGATCCTTTGGCTGATAAGATGCTAGTGTTCTCATCTATGACTTTATTAGTTGTTACTATAGCAGATGGTATACCATTTGGACCTTTAGTTCCTGTTTGGTGCTTTGTTATTATGTTAATTAGAGAATTTATGGTATCAGGTATTAGAATGCTTGCCGCATCAAGAGGTGAGGTTATAGCTGCTGGATGGCTTGGTAAATGGAAGACATTTATTACTATGGTTGCAATCTGGGTTTTATTCTTCTATCAGGTAGCACCATTCATATTATATTTTGGTCAGGTTTTAATGTATATTTCATGCTTATTAACATTATTAAGTGGTGCTGAATATTTATGGAATAGTAGAAAGATTGTATTTGAATCTATTTAAAATGAGGTAAAAAGATGGCAGAAAATAGAGATCAAGCCCTAGAGGCTGCCCTAAAGCAAATTGAAAAAGAATTTGGTAAGGGCTCTGTAATGCGCTTAGGTGATAAGGCAAATGAGAATATAGATGTTATTTCATCTGGTTCTATTTCACTTGATAAGGCATTAGGTGTTGGAGGATTCCCTAAGGGAAGAATTATTGAAATATATGGCCCTGAATCATCAGGTAAGACTACATTTGCGCTTCATGCAGTAGCAAATGCCCAAAAGGATGGAGGCTATGCCGCATTTATTGATGCAGAGCATGCGTTAGACCCTGTATATGCTAAGAATTTAGGCGTAGATATTGATAATTTAATTTTATCTCAGCCTGATTCAGGTGAGCAGGCACTTGAGATTGCAGAGGCATTAATTAAGTCTGGTTCAGTAGATATTATTGTTATTGACTCTGTAGCCGCATTAGTACCAGAGGCTGAATTAAATGGTGAAATGGGAGATAATCATGTAGGATTACATGCAAGATTAATGTCTCAGGCTATGAGAAAGATGGCAGGCCTAATTAGTAAAACTAATTGTGTTGCTATATTCATTAACCAAATCAGAGAAAAGGTTGGAGTTATGTTTGGTAACCCTGAAACTACAACCGGTGGTAGAGCTTTAAAATTCTTCGCTTCAGTTAGACTTGAAATTAGAAGAGGAGAAGCAATTAAGGATGGAACTACAGTAATTGGTAATAGAACTAATATTAAGGTTGTTAAGAATAAGGTAGCACCTCCATTTAAAACAGCTGAATGTGATATTATCTATGGACAAGGTATTTCAAAGGTTGGCGAAATCGTAGATTTAGCTACTGATGCTGATATTATTCATAAGTCAGGAGCATGGTTTTCTTATGATGGCGAAAAGATTGGTCAGGGTAGAGAAAATGCTAAGGAATTCTTAAAGAATAATCCTGAAATAGCTGCTAAAATCGAAGAACAAATTAAATCATTATAATAAGTGGCTTGCTTGATGCAAGCCCTTTATTTTGATATATTTTTTATTGACTTAGTTGTTTATAAAATGTATAATTAAGGAGTGCTTGGTAGTGGAGTAATACTCAAGAGGCTCAAGAGGCTTCCCTGCTAAGGAAGTAGACCGGGTAACTGGTGCGAGGGTTCGAATCCCTCTTGCTCCGCCAACTTGAAAATGACAAGGTATCTTAACTGATACCTTTTTATTTTTATCATTTTACATTTGTGCCCAAATGTGATATATTTATGTTGTAAATGGAGATGATAATATGTTTAATCAGCAAGAATATATCAATAGTTTTATTAAAAATACATATAAAACTGTTAAATTAAGAATTAGAAATGATGATAAAATATTAATAAATAAGATTAACAGTGTTGATAATATAAATCAGTATTTGATTGGATTAATAACTAAGGATATATATGAAAATAGAAAATATAACTATATTAATAATGATATAAAAATAGATTTTGAATTATCTCATACTATGCAAGATTTAGTTGATAAAGCAGAAAAAGCTGATATCTTAGAAGATTATGGACTATATACGAATTTAGCGTACGCTATTGATGCACAAGCAAAAAGAGAAGTATCTAGACATCTTTTAACTGAAAGAGAATGGAGAATGTTATCAAGGAGATATGAATTATGAAATATCTTTTCTATTTTTTTATCATCATCTAAACAGCTTAACAATTGTACAAATACATTTGTTGCAAATTGATTTGCACAAAAATAATTATTGTGATATAATGCTATTGGGTGGTGATACAATGTTTATTGGACGTACTGAAGAAATAAAAGAAATAAAAGAAGCTTTAGATTCTTCGTCTTTTGAATCAATAATAATATTTGGTAGAAGAAGAGTCGGAAAAACTGAAATTATAAAAGAATCTATAAGAGATAATAAGCTACCAATAGTAAATTATGAATGTAAAAGAGCATCGGCCAATTACAATTTAGAAATGTTGACTAAAGTGTTAATTGAAACTTTAGGATATGGTCCATTAAAATTTGATTCTTTTGATTCTTTTTTTGATTTTATATTTAAAGAGTCAATTTCAAAAGAATATATATTAATTATTGATGAATTTTCATTTTTATTAGAAGAAGATTTTTCAATTGAATCATCTTTAGCTATTGCTATAGATAAATATAAAAATGAATCTAAATTGAAATTAATTGTTTCAGGTAGTTATGTTAATATGATGACAAAGATGATTGAATATGGATCACATTCATATGGTAGGTTTAACCATATATTATCAATTAGACCTTTTGATTATTATTTATCTTCATTTTTCTATCCAAACTATAGCAACGAAGATAAGATTAAGATGTTTTCTGTATTCGGTGGTGTTCCTTACTTTAATTCCTTTATTAATCCAAATAAAAGTGCTGATGAAAACATAATTAATTTATTAGTTAAGAAAGATTCTATTTTAGAACATGAAATAGTAGAAATGATTTTTGCTGAAACAAACAAAATTAATTTATTAAATGATTTAATTGGTATTATAGGTAGTGGAACGACAAAATACAAAGATATTGTTTCAAAACTTAATCAATATAATGGTTCTAGACCAGATTATTTGTTAAATAAATTAATTGATATGAATATTATAAGGAAAGTTACACCAATTAATGATAAGAATAATAATAAAAAGATGTATTATCAATTTGAGGATAATTTAATTCATTTTTATTACAAATATATATTTAATAATCCATTTTCTATAAATAGAACAGATGCTAAATTCTTTTATCAAAAATTTATTAAAGATGATTTTGAAAAAGAGTATATTCCAAAAAAATTTGAAAGAATTAGTATGGATTATTTATTAAAATGTAATTTTAATGGCATTCTAAAAGAAACAATAATGGACATAGGAACATATTCATTTGATGATTCAAAAAATAAGATTAATAGAGAATTTGATGTTGTTACAAAGGATTTAAAAGGATATATTTCTTATGAATGTAAATATACTAATAGTCCTATTACAAATAAAATAATAGAGGAAGAAATAAAACAAACACAAAACCTAGATATTCATTTCTATAAATTAGGTTTCATTTCAAAATCAGGATTTGCTGCTGATGTAGATAGAGAAAAATATAATTGCTTTAACTTGAATGATTTTTATAAATAATTAATTGAATATTTCATAGTGACTAAAGATTTATAAATATTAGATTGTAATCTGACAACGTCCCTCTTGCTCCGCCAACTTGAAAATGACAAGGTATCGTAATTGATGCCTTTTTATTTTATTTGTAAATAATAAAAATAAAAGGTGTTTTTGTTGAAAAAAAGTATAAAAGAGTATTAAAATATAAACAAAGTATAAAAGAGTGTATATTTCGGATAATCCCTGCCAGGCATCTCGGCAATTGTAGGCCACTACCAAAAGGGCGTTAGCCATTAAGCCGAAGGCATCATAAGAGCCGTTAGGCAAGATATCCTTTAGGATAGCTTTATTAACATTGTGATTATAATAATATATTAATAATAATTAATCAATATTATTTGTAAGGATTCCTCTTTTTGAGGGTCCTTTTAATTCTATTTTATATGAATTTGATTGTAATCTATCCATAATAGCATCAGCTAATGTTGGATCAAAAAATATGTCATACCAGTTATTTATAGGTAGTTGAGATATTATAATGCATGACTTTATATTATTTCTATCTTCAATTAACTCTAAGAAGTCTCTGGTCTCGGCCGCAGTCATTTTAGCAAGACCAAAATCATCTAAAATTAATAAATCAACATTTTTATATTTGTTCATAAGTTTGTTATAAGAATTGTCGCTTTTCGAAATATTTATATCAAGCATTAATCTTGGTACTCTTATATAAGAAACCTTATAATTAAACATACACGCTCTATAGCCTAAAGCTGAAGCAATATAAGTTTTACCAGTTCCGGTCGCACCCGAAACCACCAAATTTTTACCTTGACCTACCCATGTACATGAAGATAAAACTGAAAATAATTCTCTATTTAAATTTCTCTCGGGTGAAAAATCAATAGTAGTTATATCAGGCTTCATTTTAAAATTAGCCTTTTTAGCTAGTGAAGCTATTTTTTTATTATGTCTAGCATTTATCTCAAAATCTAAAAGCACAGCTAATCTAGAATCAAAATCTAATGTCATGAATTCTTTTACATCATTATAATCTTGATAATATGATGCCATATTGGATAGATTTAATTGTTTTAATTTTTTTATATTTTCCTGATTCATTATTCATTACCTCCATAATATTCTTTTCCTCTTACATTATCGTTTTTAATTGGAGTTTCCATAGGAGGTGGGGTAATGCATAATAGATGTTTGAATATTTCATTACAAGCTTTAAAACTGTATGTTTTATTTTCGTTACAAAGCTTAATAGCTTCAATAAATACATTTTTATTGGCTCTACAAAGCTTTTGTAATCCAAGACAACCTCTATAACGTATTTGTTCAATTGTTACGCCATTAAACATTCCATTCATGAATTCAACGACATCATCAGAAATAGATTTTGCCCACTTCTTAAATGACTGTTGATTAATACCATTAAATGCTTGATGATTAGGTGGCATATGTTCTATAGAAGTTGTGTATAAGTTTTTATAGGATCTTGGATGGGTGCAAATACGCTCATTATTATGCCATATTTCTATAATTAAAGGTTTAGCCTTAACTTCAACCTTTTCACCGATATATTTATATGGAACAGAGTAGTATTTATGATCATATTCAATATGATAATCAATATTTACTTTAGCAAAAACCGAATCAATTATTTCGTATCTTACTTTAGGCAATGGTAATAATGCAGGTTTATCTTCATTTATAAATACAGATTCACGACTTCCTTCTTTTTTTTGGAAAGGCTTAACAACAAAATCAGCAAGATGTTTCCAAACTGATTTATTAATTTCATCTATTGAATGAAACTGCTCATTTCTTATTTTTAACATTATATACCTTTCAACAGCATCAAACACTGATTTTTCTACGCTAGGTTTATCTTTTGGTGTTCTAACTCTAGCTGGAATACAAACAGCCCCATAGTATTCCACTAATTCAGCAAATGATGAATTAAGGACTGTATCATATTTTGAAGTTTTAGTAACGGCAGATTTATCGTTATCTGGTACAAAGATAGGAGGTACACCTCCATAGTATTCTAATGCATGGATAGTTCCTAGTTTAAATGAAGTAGAACTTTGATTTGGAAATGCCTCGACATATGGATATGTGCTGCGTCCTAAAGTAGTAACAAAGAAACAAGCTACACATTGTTTACCACTATAATCGGTATACTTTAGTTTGTCTCCTACCCAGTCAATCTCCATTCTTTCGCCACATTTTCTTTCAACATGCATACTAATCTTACGTGAACTAATATATTCTCTATATCTTTCACAAAACTGGGTATATTTTAATCCATCAGGATACTTTTCTAAATATTCTTGATGTAGTATCATCATAGTCATATTTTTATGAGTCTTCATTTCATGATCAATCCATTCCATATCTGGTTCGGGTATATCCCTATATGGATTACTATTTGGATATATTAAATTTTTTAGTTCATCATCCTTCATTTCAATGGCTTTAGAATAAGTAATATCTAATGCCTTAGCCATTTTAAGTACATTACTTACAGCATCACGACTTTTTCCTACTGCCTTAGCAGTTTCCCTTTGTGATAAGCTTAACTCTTCATTAAGCCTTAATATTTCTCTAATAAAATTCATCTCTAAACTCCTTGCCATAATAACACCTCGCAAC
>DJXM01000038.1 GCA_002449755.1 Caryophanales bacterium UBA7004 | reverse complement strand
AGAATTTTAAGAAAATGTTATTCAATACATATAGCTTTTCTCTTACTATTTGTTCGGAAATATGTCTACGATGACGAGTTAATCTTTGTAAGGCAAGTTTTTGAGGACCTTTTACTGGATTAAGTTTATTAACTTTACCAGCACGAGCCATATCAGCAAGAATATAAGCATCTTTAGGATCAGTTTTATCCATCTCAGAAAAGCTTTTACGATAATTACAGCTAGTTTTAGGGTCAATACAGTAAACTACTACATTATATTTAACAAGTGATTCTGAAGATGATAAATAAGTAGCAATGTGGAAAGAATACATACCAGTGGATTCTAACACAATTACTATATTCTCGTAGTTATTTTTAACTAAACATTCTAATAGTTTATTTTCAATTTTGGAAGCACCTTCTGTATCATTAGGTGAAGAGAAGGATAGAAGCTTTTTCTCATCAAAATTCATAGCATAAACTTGGTTAGAATTCTTAGAAACATCAATACCTACGAATAAAGAATTTAAAATAGACATGAGGGATACCTTCTTTCATTGATTAGATATATAGAAGTCCTAGCCTTGAAAGATAACCTCAACCTCGCGGTAATAAGAACTAGTCCCAAGTCATGGATAATTGAGTTGAAATGGGCGAACAACTACTGGTCAGAGGAATATGTCAATCAAGCAGGTTAGCAAGCTTTACTAAGTGGTCAAAAGCCACATGGGGTGAGAGCTCATTCATCTAGTTATATCTATAAAGATTATAACACTAGGACTTCAAATATACTAATATGTAGCTAGACTTATCCAAGGTCTAAATCTACACTACATATTATACGAGTGGGTGATTAAATTGGATTTTAATGAAAAGCTTAATACTTTAAAGGTAAAAAGTAAAGAAAATGATAATCAAATAAAGGTTAGTGAAATTGAAATGCTTTTTTCACCACAAACAGATGAATATTTTAACGCTATTGATGTTTTATCTGATATGAATATTTCAATAGTACCTGATACTATAATCGAAAACATTAATATTGATGATGAGATTAAATCAAAAGAAAATAATACAAATATTTATTTAAGAGATATTGGTACTGTTAAATTATTGACAACTGAAGAGGAAATTGCCCTTGCTAAGGATATTGAAATAGGCAAAAATGCATCAAAGGAAATTGATGGTTTAGATATAAATGTTGATAAGAAAATATATGATGATTTAGTTAATAAAATAGAAAAGGGAGAATTTGCTAAAAATAAATTAGTTTCTGCTAATTTAAGATTAGTAGTTTCTATTGCTAAAAAATTTGTAGGTAGAGGTATGCCTCTTTTAGATTTGATTCAAGCTGGTAATATGGGATTAATGAAGGCAGCTGATAGATTTGATTATAAGCTAAGCTATCATTTTTCAACCTATGCCACATTTTGGATTAGACAATCTATCATAAGAGAAATAACAGAAAATACTAGAACTATAAGAATACCTGTTCATATTAATGATAATTTAATTAAATATAATAGATGTAAAAATGAATTATTTAATAAATTAGGAAGAGATGCGACTCCTAAAGAAATCGCAGATGAATTAAATGTTCCGGAATCTAAAATTTATGAGCTTATGGATATTTCTAAAAAGCCTAAAAGCTTAGATTTAGAGGTTGGTGATGATTTAGAATCATCACTTGGAGATTTTATAGCTGATAAAAATAATCCAAATCCTTATCAATATACTTTCTCTCAAATTAGAATTAAAGAGATAAAGAAGGCTTTATCAATTTTATCTGAAAGAGAAAAGGATATTATGAATAAAAGATTTGGCTTTGATGGCTTAGAGCCTATGACACTAGATGATATAGGTAAATTATATGGTGTAACAAGAGAGGCAATAAGACAACAAATCGTAAGAATATTAAATAAATTAAAATGCTCAGAATATGGCAATGTATTAAAGGAATTATGGGAGGCATCTGATAATGAAGAGGATTGATTTAATTGCGTCCTTAACAAAGGGCAGCAATAAAATATTAGATATCGGCTGTGATCATGCCTATACAGTAATTAAGGCTATAAAGGATTATGGTGTTAATTATGCTATCGCATCTGATATTAATGATGGACCTTTAGAGATAGCTAAAAAGAATATAATTGAAAGAAAAATAGAAGATAAGGTAAAAATTGTAAAATCAGATGGCTTAAAGAATATTAATGATGATTTTGATACAGCTATCATTTCTGGTATGGGTGGAAATTTAATTATTGATATTTTATCTAATGGATTAGATAAAATTAAAAATAAGAAATTAATTATTTCTGCTAATTCTGATTTTTATTTAGTAAGAAAATTTTTAAATAATAATGGATTTATTATTAGTGATGAATATTCATTAGTTGATGATAATAAATATTATGAGGTATCAGTATTTATTATGGGAGATAAAAAATATGCTTCATTTGAATTAAAATATGGTCCTATATTATTAAATAAAAAGGAAGATATATTCATTAACGAATATAAAAAGAGATTAAAAAAGCTTGAGGAATTCTTACCTACTATTAAGGATACAATTCAAAAGGATGAAAAGCTCGTTTTAAGAAATGATTATTTTAAGATTATTCTAGGTGATAAAACACCTATGATTCCAATTTTAAATACAGATAATTATTATAGGGAATATTTTATAGATAATAAGAAAAGACCTTTAATAATTATTTCTGCAGGTGGTGGATATAAGTATACATCTCCTAGAGAATCAGAGCCTATTCAAAGCTTCTATAATGAAAATGGATTCCATTCAGTAATTGTAAATTATAGAGAGGATTTAAATTCATATCCAGCACCAGGTGAGGCATTAGCTTATGTCATTAATTTATATAAAAATGATGAAAGAGTATCTAAAATTATAGGAATTGGCTTTAGTGCTGGAGGTCATAATATTTTAGAGGTTGCACTTCATAAGGAAAAATATAATAATCCTAGAATTGATTATTTGATTTTAGGATATCCTGTTATTACATCTGATAGCAGATATTGGCATAAGGGCTCATTTCAAAATTTATTAAATGATAAATTTAATGATAATGAATTATTGAAAAAATTATCATTAGAAAATGAGGTTAATGAAAATGCACCTGAATTATTCTTATGGGCTACATTTACAGATGAATCTGTTAATGTTATGAATTCGTTATTATTAATAGAAGCATATAAGAAGAATAATATTAATGCTGAATTTCATATGTATCCTATGGGAGGTCATGGCTTATCCTTAGCAAATTCTAAATCATCAGGTGGAGATAAGAATAAGGAAATAGAATATATTGAATCTTGGGCAATGGATTCAGTTAAATGGATTAATTATAAATTAAAACTTATTGAGAATAATTCTTAATAAGCATTGACATTTTATATTTTATAAATTAAAATGTAGTTGTAATTAATAAATCAAAAGATTTATTTAAGGAAGTGATTATGGTGAGGGGAAAAATTCATTCATTCTTTGCTGGTGGAACTGTTGATGGACCTGGAATTAGATATGTTATTTTCGTTAAGGGTTGTCCTTTAAGATGTATGTATTGCCATAATCCTGATACTTGGACATTTGATGGTGCAGAAGAGTTTGAACCAGAAGAAATTGTTAAGGAAGCAATGAAATATAAAGGATATTTCGCTACAGGTGGTGGTGTAACTATTACTGGTGGTGAGCCTTTAATGCAAATTGATTTTGTTACTGAGGTATTTAAATTATTAAAGAAGAATAAAATTCATACTGCACTTGATACATCAGGTATCATCTTTGATGAAAATGATGATGAATTAATTAAAAAATTTGATGAATTAATTAAATATACTGATTTAGTTTTATTAGATATTAAGCATATAGATGATAAAGAACATATTAAGCTTACTGGTAAATCTAATAAAAATGTCTTAGCATTTGCT
Organism: Caryophanales bacterium UBA7004; assembly: GCA_002449755.1. Taxonomy (GTDB): domain Bacteria; phylum Bacillota_I; class Bacilli_A; order Acholeplasmatales; family Anaeroplasmataceae; genus Anaeroplasma. Next base: position 3,096 of record DJXM01000038.1, on the reverse strand, counting down.
AAATATTTATCTAATAATAATATTCATATGTGGATAAGACATGTATTAGTACCAACTATTACCCTAAATGATGAATATTTAATTAAAACAAAGGAATTTATTGATACTTTAAAAACTGTAGATAAGGTAGAAGTATTACCTTATCATACTATGGGTATTAATAAATATAAGAATTTAGGTATTCCTTATAGATTAGAAGGAATTGAGCCTCCTAAAAAAGAGGAAGTAAGGCATGCTAAATATTTATTAGGGGTGATTAAAGATGTGGCTTAAAACACAAAATGATTTAGATTCAAATTTAAATGGTATATCTATTTTAGAGGTATCTGGAGAATCCTGTGCTAATTGCTTAACATTAATGCCTATATTAGATAAGCTAGTAAAAAATATGGAGGATGTAAATTTATTCCATATTGAAGCTGATAATGACACAATGCCTTTAATTGAGAAATTTGAGGTTATGGCTGTTCCTACTATATTAGTGCTTTATAATCAAGAGGTTAAAGCTAGATGCAAGGGATTTCAGCCAGAAGAAATATTAGAATTATGGCTAGATGCTAAGGTAAATGAGATAAAAAAGGAATTAGAAAATAACAAATAATTAGTTATAACTAACTTTATTAATAAAACTCTTAATTTTGTATTGAAGTTTTAATTTTAATAGAGTACAATATGTTATGTTGTAAAACTATATTATATATAGTTATACAGAAAGGGAGATTTATAGAGATGGAAAACAAAGCATGGGATGGTTTTGTCCTTGGAAAATGGAGTAATGATGAAATCAATGTTCGTGATTTCATTCAAAGAAATTACAAGCCTTATGAGGGTGATGCTAGCTTCTTAGCACCAGCAACTCAAAGTACTATTATACTTTGGAATGAAGTAAGAGCTTTAATGAAGGAAGAAAGACAAAAGGGTGGAGTATTAGATTGTGATACTGATATAGTATCTCAGGTTAATTCTCACAAGCCTGGATATATTGATAAGCAATATGAGAAGATTGTAGGTCTTCAAACTGATAAGCCATTAAAGAGAGCATTTATGCCATTTGGTGGTATTAAGATGGCTGAACAAGCAGCTGAAATGTATGGTTATAAGATCAATCCTATGTGGAGTGAATTCTTTAGAAAATATAGAAAGACTCATAACGATGGTGTATTTGATGTTTATACACCTGAAATGAGAGCTTGCCGTACTGCTCATATTTTAACAGGTTTACCTGATACATATGGTAGAGGTAGAATTGTTGGTGACTATAGAAGAGTTGCTTTATATGGTACTGATTATTTAATTAAGAAAAAGGAAGAGGATAAGACATTAATCGTTGGTGAAATGACTCCTGAAAGAGTAAGAGATAGAGAAGAGGTTGCTGAACAAATTAAAGCTTTAAAGGCTTTAACTGAAATGGCTGCTTCATATGGCTGTGATATTTCTAAGCCAGCTGAAACTGCTCAACAAGCAATTCAAGCTTTATATTTAGGCTATTTAGGTGCTGTTAAGGACCAAAATGGTGCGGCTATGTCAATTGGTCGTAACTCTACTTTCTTAGATATTTATATTGAAAGAGATTTTGAAAGAGGAATTTTAACTGAAGAGGAAGCTCAGGAATTAATGGATCACTTCATTATGAAGCTTCGTATGGTAAGATTTGCTCGTATTCAATCTTATAATGAATTATTCTCAGGAGACCCAACTTGGGTAACTGAATCAATTGGTGGTATGGGTACTGATGGTAGAACATTAGTAACTAAGAACTCTTTCCGTATTTTACATACATTAGAGAACTTAGGACCAGCACCAGAACCAAATTTAACAGTTTTATGGTCAAGAAGATTACCAATGAACTTCAAGCAATATTGTGCTAAGCTATCAATTGAAACATCTTCAATTCAATATGAATCAGATGAATTAATGAGACCTGAAATGGGTGATGATTACTGTATCGCTTGTTGCGTATCATCTATGAGAATGGGTAAGGATATGCAATTCTTTGGCGCTCGTGCTAACCTAGCTAAGGCATTACTTTATGCAATGAATGGTGGTAAGGACGAATTAACAAAGGATAAGAAGACTGGTAAGGCATTACAGGTAGGTCCTGAATATGCACCTATTTTATCTAATGATAAGTTAGATTATAATGAGGTTATGCATAAGTATGACATTATGATGGAATGGTTAGCAGATATTTATGTTAATACATTAAATCTAATTCACTATATGCATGATAAGTATTCATATGAAGCATTAGAAATGGCTTTACATGATACTAAGGTTGGTAGATTCTTCGCTACAGGTATCGCTGGTTTATCTTGTGCAGTAGATTCACTTTCTGCAATTAAGTATGCTAATGTATACCCAATTAGAGATGAAGAAGGCTTAATCGTTGATTTCAAGACTGAGGGTGATTTCCCTAAGTATGGTAATAATGATGATAGAGCTGATGAGATTGCAGTATGGCTTGTTAAGACATTCATGAATAAGATTAAGAAGCATTATACATATCGTAATTCAGTACCTACAATGTCAATTTTAACTATTACTTCAAATGTTGTATATGGTAAGAAGACTGGTAATACACCAGATGGAAGAAAGGCAGGACAGCCACTTGCACCAGGTGCAAACCCAATGCATGGTAGAGATTCTCATGGTGCTTTAGCATCACTTGAATCAGTAGCTAAGCTTCCATATGATTATTCAAGAGATGGTATTTCTAATACATTCTCTATTACACCAGCATCTTTAGGTAAAGACGAAGATTAATTAATTTAAAGGAGGATATTAATTTATGTCACAAAGAGTAGATAATTTAGTTCAAATGCTAGATACATATGTAAATGATGGAGGATATCATTTAAATGTCAATGTTTTCAATAGAGAAACATTATTAGATGCACAGGCTCATCCTGAAAAGTATCCTCAATTAACAATTCGTGTATCAGGATATGCAGTTAATTTCATCAAGCTTACAAAAGAGCAACAAGATGATGTAATTAGCCGTACAATTCATGAAACAATGTAATTAATAAAGACCTACGAGAAATCGTAGGTCTTTTTAATCTCTAATATTAAACGTTAATTGATAAAGTAAATTCC
>DJXM01000058.1 GCA_002449755.1 Caryophanales bacterium UBA7004 | reverse complement strand
ACCAGCAGTTTGGAGTATTATATAATGAATCATTATCAGCCTGTGTCTTATACTTTAGCATTGTTGGAGTACCAGGTAATACATCCTCAGTAATTAAATCCTCACGAACAATTGCAACAACCATACCAGCAGGGCCTACATTCTTTTGTACACCAGCGAAAATTAAGCCATACTTTGTAACATCTACTGGTTCAGATAAGAAGCATGAAGATTGGTCAGCAACTAAAATCTTACCCTTAGTATTAGGAAGCTTATGGAATTTAGTACCATAAATTGTGTTATTCTCACAAATATATACATAGTCCATATCATCAGTGATAGCTAAATCATCACAATTTGGAATATATGAGAATGTCTTATCAGCTGAAGATGCTAATTCAACAGCTGTACCATAAATCTTAGCCTCGCTATATGCCTTCTTAGCCCATTGACCAGTTAAGATATAACCAGCCTTCTTATTCTTCATTAGGTTCATAGGAACCATTGCGAATTGCTGAGAAGCACCACCCTGTAAGAATAATACCTTATAGTTATCAGGAATATTCATAAGCTTTCTTAAATCAGCCTCTGCTTCTTTAATGATATTATCAAACATTTTAGATCTATGGCTCATCTCCATAACAGACATACCACAGCCCTTGTAGTCTAACATATCTGCTGCTGCTTCTTTTAATACTTCTTCAGGTAAAACAGCTGGACCTGCTGAGAAATTGTAAACACGACTCATAATTTTAATCTCCTTTTCTTTTTTAGTCTCTCTTACAAATAAAAAATCCCTTCTTGCTATTTTGCAAAAAGGGACGAATTATTTAAATCCGCGGTACCACCCTAATTAGGTAACCTCACTCGAAATTCGATAACGGGAATTAGCCGGAATTCATTACATTCTCCAAAGAGGTAGATTCAAAGGATTTTATTTTGGGCTTTCACCAACCGCCCTATCTCTATAATAAAGGTTCCTTCTATAGTCTCTTTATTGGATTATTAAGAATATGCTTCTATTATACTTTTATAAAAGTAATAAGTCAACAAAAATTTGATTAAATAAATTTATGTCAATATTAATTTTTATAAAATATTATTTTATACCATTTAAAATTCGACAAATATTATTTTACATAAAATTATATTCAAAATATTTTTGTTAGATTTTAAATAATCGAATATTCTTTTTTATATTTTTTTAATAATTGTCAAAATTTTAATTAATTTTCAAAATAAAAAGAGTTCGAAAACTCTTTTTAATCATTAAAATTTATTAATATCTATTGATGTATCTGTCAATTTCCCATTTAGAAACATGGCGACGATATTCATTCCATTCCTGAGTCTTTGCCTCAACAAACTTTTCTGTAATATGTGGTCCCATAGCCTCTGCCATAAGTGGATCAGCTTTAAATGCAATAATTGCCTCTTCTAGGCTTGCTGGTAATGAATCAACACCTAAATCCTTTCTTTCAGCATCTGTGCACTTATATAAATTTTCATAAATTGCAGGTACTGCCTTACAATTACCGTCAATACCATCTAAGCCAGCTCTTAAAATTGCAGCTAATGCTAAATAAGGGTTAGCAGCAACATCTACTGAACGAACCTCAGTTCTAGTCTTTTTACCTCTAGCAGCTGGAATTCTAATCATAGTAGATCTATTTGAATCTGACCAAGAAATGTAGCATGGTGCTTCAAATCCAGGTACGATTCTCTTATATGAATTAACAATTGGATTTGTAATTAAGCAGAATCCCTTAGCGTGAGCTAGGATACCTGAAATCCATTTATTTGCAGTATCAGATAGTTGATTATCAGTATTCTCATCAAAGAATACATTCTTACCTTCCTTATTCATTAAAGAGCAGTTTACATGCATACCTGAACCATTAATTCCTTCAACTGGTTTTGGCATAAATGTTGCATGTAAGCCATGACGTCTTGCAATATTCTTAACAACAAGCTTAAATGTTTGAACATTATCAGCTGCCTCTACTGCAGAATTAAATTGGAAATTAATTTCATGCTGACCTGTTGAAACCTCATGGTGAGCAGCCTCAATAACAAAGCCAATCTTTTGTAATTCTAATACTATATCACGTCTACAATCTTCTGCAGAATCTACAGGGGCTAAATCAAAATATCCACCATGATCATTAAATTCTAGTGGGTATTGAACATTTCCCTTTTCATCTAATTTAAATAAGAAGAATTCTGGTTCAATTCCTGAATTGAATGCAGTATATCCTCTTTTCTTCATTTCCTCTAAATTTCTCTTTAATACTCCACGTGGATCTCCTTCGAAAGGAACATGCTTTCCATCCTCACCTGGCTTATAAACATCACAAATGAATCTTGCAACCTTTCCATATGTAGTATTCTCCCAAGATAATACTAAGAAAGTATCTAAATCTGGATGTAAGAACATATCTGCCTCAAAAATTCTTACAAATCCCTCAATAGATGAACCATCAAACATTACTTGGTTACTTAATGCATCCTCAAGTCTAGTAACTGGGATTTCAACGTTCTTTAGCATACCTAGCATATCTGTAAACATCATTCTAATATATTTGATGTTTTCTTCCTTACAAATACGTCTGATATCCTCTTTTGTGTAATTTTTCATTTTCTTTACCTATCCTTTTTCTTCGATATACAATAACAAAAATAAAAAGTCACATAAAAAAAATTATGCGACTTTGCTTTCATCATTATCATTGTAGAGCGCCTTTGCTCGCTTAAAATAATACTATATTGCCTATTAAAAGTCAATAAATTTGCTCTATTCTATTTTGATTATTCTTCAATTTTTATAAATCTATTTGTAATACTTCTTTTTAAATAAGTATAAGCAATAACACCAGATAAAATACCACTACCTAATGATAATAGCCCAATAAAAGGAAAATAATATATTATAGCATCAGTTCCAATTATAAATATAGCCGCAATAATCTGTCCTATTGAATGAGTAACAGCACCAATAACAGAAACACCAATAGATGTAAAAAGCTTTATTTTACTAAAAATCCACATCAATAAAAATGATAATAAGCCACCAGATAAAGACATAATAAATATTGGAGATAGGAATGTACCCCTTAAAAGTCCAACAATTACTATTCTTAATATTTGTACTAAAAAAGCCTCACTAGATCTAAATTCATATAGCATAATTAATGTAATAACATTAGCAAGACCTAATTTAAATCCAGGAATAAACATAGGAATAAATGATTCTAATACACTTACTACAATCGCCATTGCAAGCAGCATAGCAATAATACTAATTCTTTTAATATTAAGCATCGACATGTCCTCCTATAATTACATAAATTAAATTAGGAAGACAGGTTATAGTTTCATTATTTCTATTCTTCTTACCCTCATTAACACATATATGATTAGGACAATCAGCATCCTCTATCCAGACATATCCATCCTTAATTACAATATGAACCTCTCCAACCTTACCATTAACCTTATATTCATTATTCTCATCTAATGGAGTTGAATATAATAATTTATCATCATAATAAATATTTACATATAGTTTATTTGGCTCATTTTGCCCCTTAATAAACCAAAATATAAATGATGATAATACCAATAAAAATACTATTATGATAAGGATAATATCATTTCTTATCTTTCCTCTCATAATTCTTCTCCCTTATATAATATTTCATCATTTTTATATAAAACAATATTTACATTTTTATTCTTAGCAAATTCCCTTGCTGTATCTATATCCATAGAAAATATAGCAGTTGAATAGCAATCATTTTTAGTATTGTTTTTACTAATTACATTAACAGAATCATAAATATTAGAAGGTAAACCAGTAAAAGGATTAACTAAATGATGATATTTAACACCATCAATTTCATTATATTGATATTTAGGAGATGATGTGGCAATACCAATATTAGATGCATTAAATTCTAAATAATAGCCACTAGAATAAGGCTTAGATAATGCTACATTTAATTCCTTATTTCCAACATAAATACTAGATGACCCACAATCAATATAATATTTATCTACATTTTTATTCTTTAGATATTCTATAGCCCAATCTAAAGCATATCCTTTAGCAAATGCGCCTAAATCAATATTACCTTCACCATCTAATTTGATTTTATCTTCAGAAATAATTAAATTAGTATTATTCATAATATCTAATTCATAATCAATTTCTTCCTTAGATAATACTCTTTTATCATTAAAAGCATCCTTCCATTTATGAGTTAATCTACCAATAAAAGGATTAAAATATCCATTAGTGTCTTCCTTTAATTCTATAGCCTTATTTAGCATATCAGCAAATAATTCTGTTTTTATTACCTCACGCTCATTATTTAAGGCATAAGCATTATTCTTATCAGTATTCATATTAAAATCATCAGATATTCTATTAATCTCATTAAATTTATTTTTTATGTCATTATAATATGTTTTATAATTAGCATCATTATAAAAAACAATATTTACAGCAGTATCAAAAACTAAAATAGGATTACATTGATATGTAACATCATTCCCACATGATACAAATAATAGGGTTGTTAAAATTGACATAAAAATAAATAATATCTTTTTCATAATTCACCTAAAAAATAAAGCCTTCAACTAATTATAATAGTTAAAGGCAATTTATTCAATTTAGAACTTCTTTGAATAATATAATAATACTAAATAATAGATTACTAAATATCCAACAAAAATAACTATACATGTATAGAAATATTGATAATCAATAAATGCACAAAATATAGCTACAACACTAACTGCATAAATAAATATCTTACTAGACAATGATTTAGCATTTAGCTTAATAAATTTATTTCTTTCATCATTTTTAGAAACCAAAACCTTATTTGCATAATCATCACTTTTTAATATGCAAATATATTTTACATTCTTGTATATTAAATATCCTAGGAAAATACCACATACTGTATAAGGAACCCAAGGAGCATAATAGAAAACAGCTCTAGATTCACCAATCTTCCATTTACCTAATCCCATTACAATAACAATAATAATAGGAAGTAGCATAGATATAGACATTACAGTTAATTTAATTTTTGTTTTTGATTTTAATTCTTCTAGTGACATACTATTTTACCTCCTCGTTTTCCTCTAATTGAAAAATGTTTTCAACACTGACATTGAAAATATGGGCCATCTTTAATGCCAAAGGCAGTGATGCAATATATTTTCCTTGCTCGATAGATATAATAGTTTGTCTAGTTACTCCACATTTGCTAGCAAATTCCTCTTGAGTAAGCTTTGCTTCCTTTCGATACTTATGAACATTATTAATCATAATACTCTCCATGTTTAATATACTTTACATTTATATTATACATTAAATGCTTTTTCAGTCAAAGAAAAACTGCAACAATTGTTGCAGTTTAAATTATTTTGCTTCACTTTCAGCAGCTAGCTTAGCTTTTTGATCCTCATTAATTAATTCCTGAATAACTAAATCAAGCTTACCTTCAATAATAGCATCTAGACGATTAATTGTAAAACCGATTCTATGGTCAGTTACACGATTTTGAGGATAATTATAAGTTCTTATCTTCTCACTTCTTTCTCCATGACCAACTAAAGCTTGTCTTGTAGCACCTGTCTTTTCAGCCTCTTCAGCAAGCATTCTTTCATAAATTCTTGTTCTTAATACATCCATAGCATATGCCTTATTTTCATGCTGAGAACGGAAAATTTGACATGCAACGAAATCACCTGTAGGTATATATGTTACACGAACAGCTGAATAAGTTGTATTAACTCCTTGTCCACCAGGGCCTGAAGAACAGAATGTATCAATTTTTAAATCCTTTTCTTCTAATTTAAAATCAATTTCTTCTGCCTCTGGCATAACTAATACTGTCGCAATTGATGTTTGAATTCTACCATTTGCTTCAGTAACTGGAATTCTTTGAACTCTATGTCCACCTGATTCATATTTTAAGAATGAATATACTGATTCACCTGATACCTTAAATGAAATATTTGAATAACCGCCTTGTGCTGATTCTTGAGCATCAAAAACATCAATCTTCCAGCCCTTTGAATCTGCATATTTAGTATACATTCTAAATAAATCACCGGCGAAGATATTAGCCTCATCACCACCAACAGCACCCTTAATTTCAACGATAACATCCTTTTCATCATTAGGATCCTTTGGTAATAATAATACCTTCATTTCATCTTCGATTTCAACTAATCTTGCCTTAGATTCCTCTAATTCTAATGTAGCCATTTCAGCAATTTCAGCATCATCTGATTTTTTCATTTCTTTTAAATCATCTAAAGAATTTTCAAGCTTTTGCTGCTCATGGAATAAAACAACAATCTTTTCTAAGCTCTTTTGCTCCTTAGATAATTCTGTTAGCTTCTTAACATCCCTAACAACATCTGGGTCTATTAGAAGCTCGTTGATTTCATTGTATCTGGCTTCTATAGCCTTTAAACGATCTAACATAACTATTCACTAACCTCATCTTCACTACGTTTTTCTCTAAACTTCATGTATTCACCAGTCCAGATCATCGCAATTTCTCCTGTTTGTCCTGAACGGTTCTTTCCCAAAATTAAATCTGCCTCACCTTTACGTGTTGACGCTTTATTATAATACTCATCACGGTATAAAAGCAATACCATATCGGCATCTTGCTCAATAGAACCTGAATCTCTTAGGTCTGACATAATAGGCTTTTTATCATCACGCTGCTCAACACCTCTTGATAGCTGTGATAATACAATAATAGGCACTTCAAGCTCTCTTGCCATAAGTTTTAGGCTTCTTGATATAATAGTAATCTTTTGAACCTGACTCATTTTATCTGAATCACTATCATACTCAATAAGCTGTAGGTAGTCGATAACAATCATGCCAAGGCCGTTTTCTTGCTTAAGCTTTCTACATTTTGCTCTAATTGACTCAATTGTTGAATCACTTGAATCATCAAAGAAAATCTTCATATTAGCAACGCGTTCAAGGCAAGGTGAGAATCTTACCCAGCTATTTTTATCCATATGACCACTTTGAATCATACCTAATTTAATAGAGCCTGTTGCAGCAACCATTCTTTGTACTAGCTGCTCGTTTGACATTTCTAGTGAAAATATAGCAACATTAACATCATTTATTTGTGATATATTCATAGCCAAATTTAAAGCCATCGCAGACTTACCCATGGCAGGTCTTGCAGCTAAAATGATTAATTGTCCAGGCTGAAAACCTTGAGTATATAAATTTAAAGTAGGAAATCCAGTATCAAAGCCAACTAATTGAGTATCCTGCTTTGATCTAGCCTCTGTATTTCTCTCTAATCTTTCAGTAACACTTCTTATAGTTTCAAATGATGTTGTCTTTCTATGCTTAGACATATCAAAGACAGTTCTTTCAACTGTATCAATATATTTTGATACTTCGCCAACCTCATATCCCTTTTGAACTAAGGCCTCTAATGTTGTTATTGCCTTTCTCTTCATTGAGGCACTATAAATCATATCTAAATATGTTTCGATATTTGAAGCACTATAAGATAATTTACTGATTTCAAGCAAATAATCCATTCCTCCAGCCTGCTCAAGTAAATTATTATTACTTAATGAGCTAACTACTGAAGTAACATCAACACTCATACCAGCATCAGATAATAGAACCATTGTTTTATATATTAACTTGTTTTTAATATCATAAAAATCTTCACTACTAATAGAGTCTCTTGCAATAATAATTGAAGACGGCTCTAAAAATATTGATCCTATGACTGCAGCCTCTGCTTCAATCGCAGTAGGCATCTGCTTAATTGCTAGACTAGTGTTTGGCATAAACCCTCCTAGGACTATTCTTGTCCCTCAACTTTAATTTCAAATTGTGCAATAATATCAGTATCAAGCTTTACAGTAGCTGTAAAGATACCGATTGAATTAATTTCTGCAGGTAATTCAACCTTACGCTTATCAAGATGAATTCCAGTTTGTGCCTCAAATTCATCACATACAAGCTTTGGTGTAACAGAGCCGAACTTCTTACCACCTTGGCCAATCTTCAATTTAATAACAATCTTCTTACCTTGAATATCATCTCTAAACTTTAATAAAAGCTTACGATTATTTTCAGCAATTTGACGCTCCTTTTCCTTTTCCTCTTCATACTTAGCAAGGTTTTCAACAGTTGCTGCTAAAGCCTGCTTATTATTAATTAGGAAATTACCATATCCATTTGGAACATCAATAATTTCACCCTTTTTACCCTTACTCTTAACATCTTGAATTAAAATAACCTTCATAACCTCACTACCTCCGTCGATATATTCAATTCTAATAATATTAGTTAATTCATCCTTAAGGCTTTGAATAGATACATTCTTTCTTTGAGTTGCGGCACTATTAAAGTGACCACCACCACCCATTTGCTCCATGATAGTTTGAACATTTACACTATCACCTAATGCTCTAGCAGAAATACCAACAGTTATATCATCAATTCTACCAATAGTAAATGATGCTTCAACTCCTTGGATATGTAATTGCTGATCAGAAATCTTAGCTAAAGTAGTTCTATCTGGAATCTTATCAGTTTCATTTAAGCAAACAATAGAGAATCTATTGCCAAATAATTCAGCATTTGCAATAGCATTATTTAGGAACTTCTCAGACTCAAGTGGTTCTTGTAATAATTTTCTTACGAAAATCATATCAGCTCCATATTCCTTTAATGTGGCAGCAGCTTCAAATGTTCTTGCGCCAGATCTTTGAGTAAAATTATTAGTATCAACAATAATACCAGCAAGCATAATTGATGCTTCAATAGGTAGCATTGTAATGCCTGAATTATAGAACATAAACATTTCAGATACTAATTCTGTAGCACTTGATGCACTTGAATCTAGATAATAAGTCAATGGATTTTCATAACCAATCTCACCAGGTCTATGATGATCGATAATTGATACATTTTTTATTTTCTTTAATAATTCTGGGAACATTGCTAAAGATGGAGACTGAGTATCAGTAATTAATAGCAATGTTTGAGGATTAATAAATTCTAAAGCATCATTATAATTAACAAAGAACCCTGAAACCATAGGCTCAGCCTTAAGCATTTCATAAATCTTTTTAACAGTTGAATCTGCAAGCGTAGGATCAAATACCATCTTAGCATCAACATTAGATGTCTTAATCATATGGAATGCTGCAAGCATAGATCCAATCGCATCTGTATCAGCAAATTTATGGCACATAAGTAAAACATTAGATGCATTCTCAACCTGCTCCTTTAAGCTTATAGTTTGCATACGTGCTTCTACTAATGTATTCTTCTCTAATGAATTATTCTTAGCACCAAAGAACTTAATTTGCTCACCCTCAAGATTAACAACTACCTGGTCACCACCACGCTTAGTAGCTAAATCAATAGCATTCTGAGCAATTTGACCTAAGTCATCATACATATTGTCGTAGCATGCTAAACCCATAGAAACAGATGCCTTAAGTCTATTCTTATCAGTGATTTCACGAATTCTATCTAGCATAGAGAATTTATCATCAATCATCTGCATTAAGGCATATTTATCCATAGTTACAGTCATTCTATCTCCAAGCAATGTTTGGAAATAGCATTTATGATTAGTCATATAATCAGAAATCTCACCTAAAATTTGACCTCTAATATTCGCTTTTTCTTGCATATCAAATTTCTTTAATGATTCCTCTAGATTATCAATTTCAATAATACCTATAGCTGTAATTCTTTCATTATATCTTTTCTTTACATTTTCTCTTTCTGTTGAATCGAAAAAATAAAATACTTGGTTTTCATAATTATGCAACGCATCATAGAATTTATCATTATACTCAAATGTCAAATCAGGAACACTATTTTTAACAGCTTCTAATAATTTTTCGGAAATAGTTGAAACACTCTTATCTAAAACATCTCCAAATCTTTCCTTAGAATAATTATTAGCCCACGCAATTTGATTATAGTTATCATAAATGACAATACCAATAGGTAGCTTATTAAATGTTTCATCTCCGGCTTCACTTACGTGATATGAAATATTAGTCCATTTTTGAAGCTTTAAATCTAAATCCTTAATCTTTTCATCCTTTTTAGAGCTAATATAAATAAAAAGAGATGTACTTGTACCAATAACACATAATAATGCTATTGAGAGAAATACAATTGAATATGTTGAAGATACATTAGGGTTATCTATGTAATAATAAACAAAATAACCTGAAATTATAGTACCAATAAGGAAAAAAATTGCTAAAATTAAAAATCTTATTCGAATTATAAATCTCTTCATTTTAACACCTCACAATATAAACAAATTATATCAAATATTATTGATATATTCAATAATAGAACAAGAATTCGAAAACGCATTAAAAGAAAAAATGCTTTAAATCTTTTCATAATTTAAAGCATTATAATTTCTACTTAAGCATATCCTTGTAATGTAAAATCTCAAACACCTTACCCAAATATATTAATAAGGCCTTATCATTTTCCTGCCATATTCTAGTTATCTTTTCCTCAAATAAAATAATATATCCATATACCTTCTTAGAAATAGAAATCTTAGCAACAATAAATGTAATAATTTTTTTATCCTGAATAAATTTATTCATCTTCTCATCATTTTGATAATTATGTAAATTTTCAGGAATGAAAATATTATTATGTGCTGTTAGCTTTTCAAATATTTTTAAGCAATCATCATCAACATTACATTGATATCCATCACCACTAGTATAAATAGTCTTATTATTTAGCAATAAAGCAGCTTCACTAATTTGAAGATAATCAGCTACAAAATCTAAAATATATTTTATACGCTCATTAATAGTTCTTTTATCATTATTAACAAATTCAGAAATTCTACTAAAGGCATTATGTAATGTTACTTGCTCTTTTCTATATATTTCAATGTTTTTATGCTTAGCCTCAACATAAATAATGAAACAATTTCTACCCTTAGTTTTACCTCTATATAATGCCTTATCAGCAATTATAAATAAATCATCATAATTTTTAGCATCATTAGGGAATGTTGCACAACCTATAGTTGCTGTTACATAAAATTTAACATTACCAACACTAATCTTTCTTCTTACAACCTTACCATCATTTAGTAATCCCTCTAAGAATTCATGAACATCATCATATTTAGTAGATTTAAAATATAAAATAATAAATTCATCTCCACCAAATCTACCAACTAATCCATCTTCTCCTACATATAATGCTAATTTTTCAGCAACATATTTTAAGCAGCCATCACCAACCATATGACCATAATTATCATTTACTAGCTTAAAATTATCAATATCCATAATTGCCATTGTAAATGGAAAATTAGTTTCAACTAATTGCTTAGCAAATCCTAAAATATTAGCTCTAGATAGCACTCCTGTCAAAGAATCTAAAGCATATGTGAAATCTATATTATTAAAATAATCATATTTTTTTAAATCATCAATGCTATACATTAAATCACCTACACTTATCCAATATAATACTATTATAACAAATAGCTACTAAAATAGCGATATTATAATTTATCTTTCATAGATAAGTATACTTTTTTCAAAAAATGTGTATTAATCCTAAATCTAAAAACAAAAAACTATAATATTGAAGATATCTCATTAAAGCTTTTAATTTCGTAATCTGGATTTATCTCATTAGTAATATTTTCTCTATTTAAATAAATAGTTTTGATTCTAGCATCAATTCCACCCTTTATATCAGAATCTAACCTATCACCAATTATTATGTAATTATCCCTATCAAAATCATTTAAATCATTAAATATATATTCAAAGAATTTTGTATCAGGCTTATTATATTTAATTTCATCTGACACATATATCTTCTTAAAATAATTATTTATTCCAGCCTTTTCAAGTCTTTTTATTTGAACAGAATTCATTCCATTGCTAGCGATAAATAAATCATATTTATCATATAAATATTTTAACGTATCTAATACATCATCATAAATATTGGCTTGATATTTCAAAGATTCAATATAATATTCATTAGATTTGATAATGTCTACATCTATATTTAAATATTCATAAATCATTTTAAATCTATTATAATGGAATTTCTTTCTATCCATATTACCATGGCTATATTCCTGAAAATAAAATTCATTTATTTTTGAAAATTCATTACATACATCATCATTAGGTATAATTCCAGCAAATTTATTTATAGTTTCAATAAATGCATTTTTTTCTCCCTTATTAAAATCAAGTAATGTTCCATCTAAATCAATTAATACATTCTTTATCATATTCTTCTTTTCCTTTTTCACATAACATTTTAACATAAGTTATTAGTATTCACATATAACATTTTTGTTTGTTATTAGATAGATTACATGTTAAAATGAAAACGTTGAAGTTTTTCAATTAAGAGGGTGTTATTTTGGATAATATTAAAAATATATCTTGTCCTAATTGTGGAAGCAATGATATTAAAATAGGAAATAAGGGAATAATTGAATGCTTATCATGTAATGGCAAATTTTTAGTTAATGTTGATGATAATTTAATTAATGCTATTAATAGAATTGAAAGATTAAAAAACGATTCAGAAAAAACAATTAAATCAGGCTATAAATATAATCCAAGCATAACAAAGGATGAATTTAAGGATCAGGTATTATTGTTTTTAAATATAATAGATGAGGCCCCTTCATATATTTATGATGAATTAGAATTATCACCTGTAAATGAAATAGATGTTCCTATATTAGAAGCAACTGGTCATTCAGAAATCAATTATTCTAGAATGATAGGAAACGATAAAATAGAAACCTGGACAGAGGTTAAGATAACAAAATATCCTGATGGCAGTGAGCATAAGGAAAATATAAATCATTCTAAAACCGTAATAGATTGGGATCCTGACTCAGGAATGCTTGTAGGTGATGCAACTGTATCAAGATATAGCACTAAATTTGATGATTATGATGATGCTATTTCATTAAAAAGAAATAATAAGGATATATCTAATTTAGATGATGATATACTTGATGAAATTAAAATTGATGATAATTTAATTAAAGAATTAAAAAATGAAATTTTAAACACAGTCTTTCGTGAAAATATTTCATATCCGGGAGACCATGTTAAAAATGAAACATATTCAGGTAACACTAAAATAAATGAGCTAAATGTTGTTGTTTTACCATTATATGAGTTAGAACTTACCCTAAGAGATAAAACAATAACATTCTATTCTTCTGCTAATTCTCCTGTTGAAATTAAAAGAAAAGGAGAATTCCCACCTGAGGACGATGAGGAAGAAAATAGAAAGCATATTGAAGAATTATTAAATGAGAAAAAGAATAATTTAAAGAAGCCAAAGCTAATAAAATATTTATCAATAATATCAGGTATTTTCTTCTTTATATTATTTTTAATTCTTGGAATTGAATTTAGTAATACATTCTTAAATGTTTCAAGCTTTGTTTTATTATTTATAGGTATAATAATTTCAGCAATATTTAATTCTAAAATTAAAAAAATAGATTTAGAATATAATACTAAAATTGATGATTACAATAATGATAGAAAAAATAGATTAAGAAAGCTAAAAACTGATAATTATAAAAGATATATCAATCAAAAATAATGCATGTTGTCATGCATTATTTTTTTAACTCTTGTTTTCTCTTTTATATATTTTAGAATAGATTTCTTCCTTATCATATATAAAATGATTTTTTAATACTCTAAACATACTAAATGGATTAAATTTCTTTTTTACATTTAATCTATCATATTTAATAAAACCAAATATTCTTGGTACTACATATGTAACTATATCATTTTTGTTACAAAAAATATGATAGCTATTACAGCAGCTCCTTAAATATTTTTTTGTTTTTCTTCTATTAAAAATATTTGTTTTAAATAAATTAACAGAGCCAAATGTATATAAATGTGATTTAATACCAAAATTATAATTTAAATCCTGCACACATAGCATTGCCTGACCTGAGCCTAAGGACCAACCGATTACTTCTACATAAGCGTCCTTATGAATTTCCTTTAGCTCCATTACTTCTTTTCTTACAAAATATTTCATTACCTTATACATTGCGGCCCATGATTTATGAACCTTAAGTGTAATCTTTTTATTTTCCCATACAAATGAATCATAATATTTTGGTAAGAAAATAAAATTAGTAAACCAATCAGGAATATCCTTAGTCCCCTCAAAATGAACCTGAATAACATCTCTTTTTTCATCATATCTAACACAATAATTAGCATGAGTTAAAATACCATTATATTCATAATCAATGCTTTTATATTCTATATTAAATGATGTCCTACCAGTGTTATTTATATCGCTAGATGTATCAATAAAATATTGCTCATATTTTAATTTGGTATAGGTTATCATATTAGCCTCCGAAAAAAACAATCTAATATAAATTTATCATTTAATAGAGCTTTTTCCAATAATTATTTATAATTTTCATAATGTTTTTATGATAAAATAATCTATGCATAGGCTTTGAAGGTGATCAAATGAAATTTGTAGTTATAGCAATATTCGTATATGCTATATCATTAGCTCTTCCTATTTTTATTATTTATTTATTTGAAAGAAAACGAAATAAAAAATATAAACTGGGAATAAAAATATTAATATCAATAATTTCATCAATAATTCTAATGATTACTGTTACATGCTCATATCTTGGAATCTTCTATAGAGCTACAGATGATGCGCTAGAATATTTAAAAGGTGATTCAAATATAGATGTATACGAGGATAGTGATTATTATTTTTTAGACAATAAAAATAATGATAAAAATGGCATTATATTTTATCCTGGTGGAAAGGTTGAGGAATCTGCATATCTTCCTTTAATGCATAATATTGCAGAAAATAATATAGATATTTATATTATTAAAATGCCATTCCATTTTGCGCTATTTGGAATTAACAAAGCAAATATGGTATTAGAAAATACAAGCTATGAAAATGTATACCTAATGGGACATTCATTAGGTGGTACTGCAATATCAAGCCATTTATCTAATACAAGCAATACTATAAAAGGAATAATTTTTTTAGCTTCCTATCCAACCAAAAAAATAGATGATAATATATCATCACTATCTATTTATGGAACAAATGATTTTGTATTAAACAAAAAGGAATATCAGAATAATAAAAGCTTATTACCAAAGAATAATACTGAAATAGTAATTGAAGGCGGAAACCACTGCTACTTCGGAAATTATGGTGATCAAAATAATGATGGCATTTCTACTATTTCAAGGAGTGAACAACAAAGAATCACAAAGGATAGCATAATAAAATTTATTGGCACTTAGGTGCCAATTTTTTATTTAAAAAAGCTGTAATAAATACAGCTCCTTAATCATATACAGTTCCAATTTTTTGAAGCATTTCCTCAAATTCAAGCTTTGGAATAGGCTTACTATATAGGAAGCCTTGAGCGTTATTACATCCAAGCCTTATTAAAAATTCAGCCTGTGATTTTGTTTCAACACCCTCACAAATAACATTGATACTTAACCTCTTAGCCATATCAATTATTGAACCAATAATAATTTCATCAGAATCAGACAATAATTCTCTATTAATAAACGATCTATCTATTTTAATTTCACTAACCTTGAAATCTCTTAAAACAGAAAGTGATGAATAGCCAGTACCGAAATCATCAATAGATGTTAATATACCATTTTCATTCATTGTATTAATAAATCTAGCTAATCTTTCCTTTTCCTCGATATTAGTTGTCTCAGTAACCTCAATAACGATATCCTCTGTTCTAACATTATATTTTCTAATAATATTAATAACTATCTTCTCTAAATCATCATTTTCAAAATCTCTTCTAGATAAATTGCATGATGCTGGAACAATATTATGACCCATATTTCTATAATTATGAATATCCTTACATAAATTCTCTAATACGAATAAATCTAAGTCAATGATTTCTCCATTTTTTTCTAATATAGGCACAAACATTCCAGGAGGTACAACCTTGCCGTTATTAACCCATCTAGATAAGGCCTCTACGCCAATTATTTTTCCAGTTTTTATATCGAATTTTGGCTGATAATAAACAATGAAATTGCCTTTTTCTAATTCATCCTTAAATGTTCTTTCTATCACCTTAACAGAATTAACAATTTCTTCTAATTCCTCGGTATGCTTAACTACTATTTTTTTAGTACTTCTAGCATATTGGCATGCCATAGATGATTTAGATAAGAAATCTCTAGATGCACCATTATTCTCACTTAATTCATAATATCCAACAACACCAATTAGATTAACCTTTGTTTTGTTATTATTTTTTACAATCTCAATAGGGCACATTGTAACTAAATCAATAAAATCCAGGTGCTTATTCTTTTTTATTAAAGCGACAAAATTATCTCCACCTAAATGGCCTAAAACCTCATCCTTATCGATAAATTGTCTTAATCTATCAGCATAGCTTTTAATAGCCTCATCACCTTCACGCTGTCCAAATAGCTTATTAATTAATCCAAAGCCCTTAATATTAATGAAATAAACATTATAATTTATAGGATTATTAATTGCTAGAACATTAGATGTATCTCTAATAAATCCATGAGTATTAGGTAATCTAGTATTAGCGCTTATATATTCTGCATCATTAGCCTTTTTCATTAGAATATATTTTAAATGAGTCATACTAACAATTCTCAAAATAGAATTAATAGTACTAATATCATAATCAGTATATTCATAATTATCACTATTTCTATAAAAAATATATTTAAAATCTCCCTTAGAATATTCAAAATAATTTTTTCTCTTATAATTTTTATCAATAGTAATCGAATAAGAATTAAAAACATTATCAGCAACTATCTCAAATTTTCCAATATGAAAATCATCCTTAATTAAATCAAGAGATTTATTAATATATTCATCATCTTTTTCAATTAATTCTATTGTTTCAATAAACTTTAAAAAATCAAACATATTAATCACCGCCTAATGCATCAATGTCTTATTTTTGCCTGAATGCTTACACTCATATAATTTACTATCTGCAAGGCTTAACCATTTATCAATATTAATATTTTCCTGATACCTTGCAATACCACAGCTTATAGTTACATGAGTTTCTATACCTTCAAAACCAAATTGATAATCCTCTATAGTTTTTCTAATACTATCGATTATTTCAAATGTTCTTTGCTCATCACTATACATTTTTATAATGACAACAAATTCTTCTCCACCATATCTTGCGACAAAGGAATGATTAGGATTATCAAAGGCTATTTTCGCTATTGTCTTTAATACATAATCACCAAATACATGTCCATATGTATCATTGACCTTTTTAAAATCATCAATATCAAATATAGCAAGTGCATAATCTGCTTTATTCTCTATTGAATCTAAATAATTATATAAATCATATCTATTAGAAATCTGAGTTAATTTATCAGTTCTTGATTCATTTTTAATTTTTTCTTCCAAATCCATCGCATATAGCAAGAATATTAATAAATAGGAAACAACAAATCCAAATGCACATATGCCATGAAATGCATATAACGATACAACAAGCCATTTATCAATTGTATAAATTGGATTGTTAAAGCTGCAATAGAAATGAAGCCCTAAATATACTAAAACTGACATAATACTCCAAGCTAATGCTTTTTTTAGGCTTCCTGTTCTTTTATTAAAATATGTAGTAAAAAATGATACAACACATAATCCAATAATATTCAAATGGAATCCAGCCTGAAAGCCAAATAATACTGTAGAAATAGACATAAATATTAATATTTCAGCACCACATGATAGTGCATAAATATAATATTTACCTTTTCTAATTAAAAAATAAAAAAGAACATAAACTAAAATACTAACGATATTCATTACTATCATAAAAGTTGAATTAGCAATAATGAATAAAATTAGATATAGTATATGAACTGATAAATAAATGCCATCAGTCCAATAGCATGTTCTTTTAACAACAGAATCATGAAGATTCTTTTCTTCTATACTCTGCATATTAATCACCTACTAGTTAATCGTTTTATTTGTTTCATTATAACATCATTTTCCTTCTAAAGGAAGAAAAAAAGACTATTATTTATACAGTAATAGTCTAATTAAATAAATTTTCTATAAATTTTAATGTTTTTTCGTTTCTTTTATTTTTATATTTTCTACTAGTTAAAGCTTCTCTTAGGGCTATAGAATTATCAGCATTACCTACAATTCTAGCCTCCTTAGTCTTTTGAAAATGCTTAAAATTTAAAGGCCACATATGAGATTCGATTATATCTGATACAAAATCAGAAATATTAAAATCTCTTTTAGCATTTTTAGCAGCTATAAAAGGATGTCTTCTTCCATGCTTCTTCTTTAATGAATGATCTAATCTCCAGTCATATAAATAATAATCATGTAATATAGACGCAATTAGGATAGCCTCTAAATCTACCTTTTTTCTTTTTCTTATAGCTCTTCTTATAGCAAGCTTACAAACCTTAAAAGAATGAATATAGGAATTTGATCCTCTATGCATTCCTATTTCCTTCATCTTTAAAATCTTAGGATCATGTAAATATTTTTGATATAAATTTTCTAATTCAATTTTTTCTTCATTAGTTATCATAATATCTAATCTCCTAACAGGCTATATTGTATCATAAATAATTATCTCATCCATATAATAACGTTTACTTATATTGAGCTAGTAAAAGCGATAGATTTTAGACTATCGCCTTTACAAGAATTGGATTATAAATTAATCTTGAAGATAAGTTTCCATTGCTTCATGTGCATCAGAATAAGCACTTTCTACATCACTAGTAGATGTTGCATTATTGATTGTCATTGCACCTTCATTGTAAATACTAGCAAATAAATCTTTATCAGCTGCTTCAGAAACATTTTCATTATAGTAATCTATTAAAAGCTTAAGATATGCATCCTTAGCCATTTCTAAATCACCAGCATTATAAGCTGCTAATGCATCAGCATCAGTTTGGGCAGCATTTATATTAGATAATGCATCAGCATAAATATAATCAGTATTTACACTATTTGCTAGATTATTATAAGAATCACATTTATTTTCTAAAAGTTCTTTCAAATAGTCCTTATATGCATTTTCAAAAGCTGCCTCAGCTTCAGCATAAATTGTATCAACAATATCTGTTGTCCATAATTCTTCTACTGTTTTATCTTCAACAATATGAGAATAACTATTAGGACTTAAAATAGCAGAATATTTATCATATAAGCTATTTAAATATGATGCTATTTCAGGCTTTGCTTCTATAGCACTATCACGTAAACCATCTATATCTAATAGCTTATTATCCTTATAATCTAATATAATTATATATTCAAATGCAGTTTCAGCATCATCTAAAACAGAATCAATAATTTCTTCGCTCCAATCTTCACTAACCTCATCTTCACCAGACATATAAGTATGCTTATTAGCTGATAAAATAGTCTTTAGTTTATTATATGCGTGTTCAAATTTAGAAGCTAATGTAGGATTATCAGTGCAATAAGTGCTATACATTGTATCTAATGTAGTTAATGCAGTATTTCTATATGCAGCAATTGCTGTTTGATATTCTTGATCTAATGCCTTTACACTATCCTCATACTTAGTAATAATTAGATTTGTTGTCTTACCGTATTCACCATTAATTGAGCCCTTATTAACATCAAATAAATTCTCTAGGTTACCCTTATATTCTTCACTTGTAACTAATGCCTTTAAAGCATCCTTATATTCTTCAAGCTTTCCAATAAAGTAAGTTCTACAATCTTCAACCTTTAAAGAATCTAATTCTTCGAATTTAGCTGTAATAGTATAGAACATACCAGCCTTTGGATTTTCTTCGGTATTTAAAGAATACCAAGTTTCAATACCAGTATATCTATTACCAATTGTATCTGTAGTTAATAAGCTTGCGACAAATTGAGTAAATGTCTCATAGGTAATATTTTCAGTTGGAACAACATATTCATATGTGATTTCATCTATCTTATTATCGAAATCATCATCGTATTCCTCCCACGCCTCAAGTGCGGCTTGGTTAAATCCATTATATTTACCAACATCAGCTGGGTCTAAAGCATATTCCTCATCATCTCTATACTTATAGTATGTAGATAAGAAAATCTTCTTTTGATTTGCTTTATATGTATCAAGTCTAATTGCTAAAGCCTTAGCAGCCTCATCAACATTATAGAATGTTGTAATTGCATCCTCTACAGCCTGCAATTTAGCTATAACTGCATCAGTTGCATCAGCTGCAATAGTTTGAGATGTAACTAGCTTATCAACATTATCTACCTTTTCAGTAGTTACTGTAGTATTTACTGAATAAATATTATCTGTAACTGCAAGTAAATAAGTCTTAACATCTTCAGTAATCTTTTCATCAGTAAATGCTGTATTAATTGCAGCATCAACACTATTTCTCTTACCAATTAAGCTATTTTCATATTTAGCAACCTTAACTATATTATCAATCTTATCCTTAACTGTATTTGTATAATATGTATCAAATGCATCCTTTGTAGCAAATTCCTTAGTATTATCCTTATTAGTATCATATGTAGCATATGCCTTGAAATTATCAATAAATGCATTCTTATATTCAGTACTTAAATTAGTAAGATTATTAATTGTTGCCTTTGCAACATTATCAATAACTAAGATATTTGCGAATGTATCTACATTCTTCTTAATTAAATCTAATACTCCACCTTCACCAATAATAGATGTCTCATAATCAGTGAATTCCTTAATTGTAGCGAAATTCTTGATAACCTTATCAAATTTTTCAGGTACTATTAAGTCTGTATATTCTGCCTTGAATTTAGTCTTTAAATCAGCAACGAATAAATTTGGTGATTCTTGAGTAACCTTAGCAGTCTTGTTATCAATATAACTATTCAAGCCTACTGAATTAGCACAAATATAATTATAAATATTTAAGTATGTATTTGCACGTTGAACTAATAAATCAGCAGCGAACTTATCTTCTGCTAATTGCTCAGCAACGCTCTTTACTGTAGCCTCTGGAGCTGTATCAGTACCAGCGCCTGTGTCAGTTCCAGTTGTTTCTGGCTTTTCGATTAC
Source organism: Caryophanales bacterium UBA7004 (assembly GCA_002449755.1). Taxonomy (GTDB): domain Bacteria; phylum Bacillota_I; class Bacilli_A; order Acholeplasmatales; family Anaeroplasmataceae; genus Anaeroplasma. Next base: position 11,890 of record DJXM01000058.1, on the reverse strand, counting down.
TAAATCAGCAGTAATATAATTACCATATTTGTGAATAGCTCCAATTAAAGCCTTTATAGTATTTCTTTCTTCTGGATAAACATCAGTATTTTCTAATAAATTCTCAACAGTTTGAACTCCATCATTACAATATTTAATTAATTCATCATAAGCCTTAGCCTTTACAATATATAAATCTACTAATGCCTTATCAGCTTGAAGCTGCTCATCAGCTTTTAGAATAGAGCTATTTAATTTAGCATAATTAATATAATCTAAAACATCTTTAACCTCTAAATTAAATGCATCTAAATCAGTAGTACCACTTGTACTATCATATATTTTAGCATTCATATTAACTAGCTTAGTAGCACCTGTATTAACCTTTCCAAGCTCAGTCTTAATATGACTATCTAATGATAGATAATCATCAACCTCATGTTCTACTAAAGTAAGTGCATCAAAATCTGTAATAAATTGATCTATTAAATCATTAATTGTATGCTTAGTCTCTTCATTAGTTGAAGGATTGATTTCTATAATTTCGATATCAATATTCTTACAATTATAATATTCATCTAAATCATAGATTTCTTCATCTAATATACTAATAAATTCAGTCTTAGCTTCTTGATATGCATCATCAGCTAATTTAGTATTAATAGATGTTCTTACAGTATTATATACCTCTAAGAATGCATCAATAGTTTCACCCTTAGCAACAGCACAATCCATTAAATCAATTAATTCTTGAGTTGCTTCCTTGTAAGCTACTGACTTTGCCTTTTGAGTTTGATCATCATCTTCCTTAGTGATAACAAATTCCTCTAATTTATCATCATCAAACCATTTTACAGCTTCAACCTCAGCAGTAAGCTTTTCTCTAATTGTTTGATTATTATATCCAGATGGAATATCAATTCTTTCATCAATTGCTTTAATAATTTCTAAATCTAATTCCTTCTTTAATTCAAATTTAGCAGGATTAATATAGTTATTAATTAATATTTCATAGTGAGCCTCAGTTGCCTTAGCCTCTTCAGCATCCTTAGCTAAAGTAATTAATGTAATACCCTTATATAGGCTTCCTGTCATTTCATGATTATATTGCTTCTGAATTTCTAGGAATAACTTTTCAACATTCTTATGATACTTCTCAGTTAATGTAACTCTAATTTCTGCCATCTCATCTTGGAATGTTGCATATGAATCTGATAGCTTATAAACTAAATCAGCCTTTAATTCCTTTAATTCGTTAGAATTGCTATAATCACCAATTTGAGTTTTAATCTCATCAATTTGCTCCTGAAGTGAAATAAATTCATTATTTTGATCTAAATAAACATTACCAATCTTTTCATTAATTGTATTTATTTGATCCTGAATTGAGATAATTTCATCATTATCATCTAATTTGATTGAACCAATTTCAGCATCAATTAAATCAAGCTTATCCTGTAAAGCTTTAGTTTTATCATTTAAAGATTTCTCTAATTCCTCAACCTTTTCAACTGTAGCCTTAGCTGTTTCTAAAGCAGTAATTTGATCTTTTATTGATGCAATATCACTATCAATATCAACAAGAGATTCTGCAAAAGATAAATCAATACCATTTAATTCATCAATTGCAGTCTGATAATCTGATGACTTAACATATTCACTTGCTAAAGCATCCTCAATTGCTTTAATTCTTCCAATTGCTTGATCTAAATCAGTTTTAGTAGCAAGTGTAGCCTCTAATTCTGCTACCTTATTATTTAAAGCCTCATTAGTTGCATAATTAGCCTTAATATTATCAACAGCATTCTCTAAAGCATTCAATGCTTCAGCCTCAGCCTTTGTACCTACCGCTTGATTAAAATTATTGATTGCTTCAGTTAAAGCATCCTTATCAGCCTTAGCCTCTAATGCTTCAATGATTTCATCTACCTTATCATTAATGCTTGTATTAGATGCATCCTGTAATTCCTTAATCTTAGCCTCTAAAGACGCAATGGCATCACCATTAGCTGAAATCTGTTCTATCTTTAAATACTTATTTAAATTAGCAATAGATTCCTCTAATGCTTTTTTTGATGCCTCTAAAGATTCCTTTAAAGTTTCAATCTCCTTTTCAGCCTTAGCTATTTCTGCTTGATTAACTCTAACCTGTGGGTCTGCTTCATTCCCACATGCAGTTAATGCAAATGCTGATGCAGAAGCTGCCAATAAACCTAATAATCCAATTCTTTTTTTCATAACTAATCACTTGTATAGTCTAATTGTACCTTAGAATATACTCTCCTTTTTTGTTTTTACTACTGGTACAGTAGCTTTATATAAACTATAAATATAAGCAAAAAAATTAGTAGAATTGCTAATAAAATATAGTAATAAATTAAATTAGAATAGAAATAAATATATTATATCAATAATATAATTTCATATAGTATATTTATTTGATGTGAAATGTAAAATATACTTATTTAATATCATAATTCTTTTTAAAACACAAGTAAAACTTCCCTTTTTTTAGTAAAAAAAGAAAAAATTTGAATTTTTCGCTCAAAAAAGGCTTAAATTTATAGACTATACAACCTATTAATGATAAAATAATTTCCAAAAAGGTGAGGGAATATTTATGCATGATTACAAGATAAATATAGGATATTTATATAAGGATTCTTTTACAGAAAAGGATTTTAAGGATGCAGTATTAAGGCATATATTAGATGATTCAAACGCACCATCATATATATTTGATGAAATGTCATTAAGCAATATATCAAGAATTAATGTACCACTTATATTAACATCAGGTGATGCTAATATAGAATATTCTAGAATGCTAGGCTATGACAGGATAGAAACAACAACAAAAATTAAAACAACAACATATGGTAATGGCTACCAAAATAAAACTCATTCTACATCTTCTAGAACAATTACAGATTGGAAAAATGATTTTGGCACAATAAATGCTACTGCAAATTCAGGTACTTATAATGATGAATATAAAATATATGACGAATATATAACAAATCATGTAATGGATAAAAATAATGTAAGAGAGCTAACTAATGAGGAATTAGATAATTATCATTTAACTGAGGATAACATTGAATATTTAAAAAATGATATTTTAAAAAAAGCATTTGAGGCTAATATTACCTATCCAGCAAACCATGTAAAGAATGAAGAATATTATGGAACAGTATCCTTATTCAATACTTCTGTTACTATAGTATCTATGTATGCTATGGAATTACAAATAAGAGATAAATCTCTTCTATTTATTGCAATATCTAATGGTGATATTGAAATAAAGGTATTTGGTGAATATCCAATTGATAATTATGATGAAATTAATAATTTTAATATGGCAATTTCGAAGCAACGATTAGAAGCTACAAAAAAGCCAAGAGCTCTATCTAAATATACAATATTATTAACTCTACTATTATTTATTCTATTCTTAGTACTAGGAATATCATTGGACATATTAGCATTAACAATAATATCAATTGTAATATTAGTATTAGGATTAATAATAACATTAAAATTTAGACATGATGTTAAAATGATAAGTAAGCCATATTATAAGCAAATATATGATAATAATATTAGAGTATATAACGAAAATGAAAAAGCGAAACAAGAAGGATATCAAAGATATATTTTAAAGAATAGTCAAAACTGACTATTTTTTTTTATTTGAAAAAACATGCCCGACATACTGTAAAAAGAGGTGGCTTATAAAGTCACCTCAAATTTTATATTATGGTTTTTCAACCACCTGATTTTGCATAGGGGTTCCCACTCATTTTCGACTAGCGGAATTTCCCAACACCACTTATTTTGACTAGGACCAAAATTATTTATTAAAGGAGTTGAAATACTTTATCTTTTTAATTATTACTTATAGTTATTTTTTCAGAAATAACAGTAACTTCTTTAGAGTCAATATAACCATAAACAGTAACATTATAAGGAGTTTTACCTGATGGTAAATTAATATTTGCAGTTATTATTTCATTTAATGTTACATTTTCAATTGTACATACACCTTCTCCAGTCGCTGGATAGCTAAATATAACTCCAATGTTATCAATTCCAGTTAATCCAGTTGAAGAAATCTTAAATTGTGGTTTCACTTGACCTGAATCATTGACAGTCCCCTCTAATATAATGCTTCCAGGAATTGGATTTATACCAGTTGAGAAGCAATTACCTGAATATATATCATCTGTATATATTAAAGTTTCTTGATCTTCTTGATCACTCTCTACATAAACATTAATAGTATACGTTGTTACTTCTGGATTAGATAATGCTTCTAAGTATGAATCCTTCCATTCAAGAAGCATATATCTATTCTTACTATTTAATGCTGCATATTTAGAACTAGAAGGCGTTACATAATCTTTGAATAATACTTCGCCGTCTATTTTTCTTAAGCATTCAACTATAAATTTATTTTTCCAAACTAAACTTGGATCTTCATAACCAAGAATGAACGTAATTATTTCATTTCCTGAATTAGTTTTATTTGATTCCATAAAGAAATTTGAGAATGTTGGTTCTATTGCTGTTACGGTAATAACACATGTCGCAGTGAAACTACCATCTTCTGTTGTTACAGTAATTGTTGCTTCTCCAGGCATAACACCAGTAACTACTCCATTACTATTTACTGTTGCTACATCTGTATCGCTTGATTCCCAAGTAACATTTGTATTTGTAGCGTTAGTTGGAGCAATAATTGGTACTAATGTTATAGTTTTATTTTGTTCAATTGATTCAGTATCATTTTCAAAAGAAACACCTGTAACATGAATAGAGTTATCTACAACTGTAACGATACATGTTGCTGTGAAACCACCATCTACTGTTGTAACTTTAATAGTTGTTTCTCCAACACCAACTGCTGTAATAACTCCGTTTGCTACTGTAGCCACATCTGTATCACTTGATTCCCATATAACGGATTTATCTACTGCATTATATGGCATTACTGTTGCTGTTAACGTACTATTTTCACCTAAATCAATTTCAAGAGTTGATTCATTTAATGAAACTGATTTGACACTTGGATTTGGATCTGTAACATATACACTACATCCAGCCCAAGTAATTCCATCAGAACCAGTTGCGATAATAGTTGTATGACCTTCTGCAACTGCTGTAACAACTCCATCTTCAATTGTAGCTATTGTCGGATCTTCAGATGTCCAAGTTACAGACTTATCTGTCGCATTCTCTGGTAATACTGTTGCTTCTAAAGTTTCAGATTCACCAATTTCCATATTAATAGTAGATTCATTTAAAGAAATTGATTGAATAGGTACTGATCCATCCGTAACATTTATAACACATGTTTTATATTTGCCACCATCATTTGAAGATACAATAAGTATAGTTCTTCCTACACCAACTGCTGTAACTAAACCATCTTCAACAGTAGCTACATCTGTACCTGAAATACTCCATCTTAATGCTTTGTTTGTTGCATTTTCAGGTAACACTGTTGCCGTTATAGCCTTAGTTTCGCCTATAACAAGAGTTATTTCAGATTCTGATAAAGATACAGATTCAACAGAAATTATTTCTGTAACATCTACAGTACATCCAGCATATATCTCACCATCAGGTGTCTCAACAACAATTGTTGTACTACCTACTGATACTGCAGTAACTTTTCCATCAACTACTGTTGCTATAGATTCATCAAATGAACGCCACTCAACAGCCTTATCTGTTGCATCTAATGGATATACAGTTACAGTTAATGTATAATCCTCTCCAACATTTAAGCTAATGCTTGTTTTATCTAATGAAATTGATTCTACAGGTATTACATTAGCTTCAACAGTTACTGAACATGATGTACTTATAGTACCATCTGCTGTCATAGCAGTAATTGTTGCGCTACCTTCAGCAACTGCCATTACTTTACCATCAGCTACAGTTACAATATTTTCATCTGATGATTCCCAAATTAAAGTCTTATCTGTTGCATCTAATGGATAGACAGTTGCAGTTAATGTATAATCCTCTCCAACTTTTAAATTAATATTTGTTTTATCTAATGAAATTGATTGTACAGGAATACTTGTTTGTTCCTCTTTAGGATCATCTTCACTAGGTATTTCTTCATCCTCTTCATTTTTAAGAGTAGAATAACAAGTCATTTCTCCATTAATATATATTTCAAATTTAATATCAAATACATCTTCTTTTAAATCAACTATAAATTCATTCTTTGGTAATCCTTCATATAATAAAATACTTTCACCATTATATAAAACATCTACTGTGACAAAATCGATATTTTCTCCTTCATATTCAACATTTAAAAATAGCTTATCATCTATAACACTACTATTAGTTATATTTGCAGAGAATTCATCACGAGCCTTAGTCAAATAATTAGCAGAATATAGCTTTTTATTATTTCCATCTGTAATATCATATAAATCTAAATTATAAACAGTACTAGGATTTAAATCAGTGTAAATATATTTAGATTCATCAGATAATTCAATTTCTTCCTTATAATCATCATTATATAAGGACATTAAATATATTTTATTTGGATCCTTATTAACCTCAAATCCTAACTCAGTGCTTCTCAATATAATATTAGAGACATTTACTGAAAGCAATGAAGGAATAAGCCCTGCTGATGTTCCTATTATTAAAACAGATGACAAAACAGATACGAATGTACCAAAAACATGACTAGGTGATTGTATTTTCTTTTCTTTTTTCTCTTCTTTTACTACTTTTTTTAAAGAATAAAATTCATTTTCCTCTTTCAAATCAATGTTATTTTCATTAACATTAAAATTCTCTTTTCCACGAAATGTTTCTTCACCCAAACTACTTTTGTTTTCTTCATCTAAATTGAAGATATCATCTTCGTTTTCTATTTCTAGAAAATTCTTTTCAAAATCCATAATTAATTCCTATCATTAACATCTTCTAATCCGCTAGCAGCTTCCTTTTGATTATTTACAAATTCTTTTGCTACAAGCTTTTCCTTAGAAGTTGCCTTTTCAAATTCGATTGGATTATTAATAACAATTTGTGGGAAAGGAATATTAATATTATATTTATCAAATAGCAACTTAAATTCTCTATTCATATCACGCTCAACCTGATATTTAGCAGTTTCTTCGCACTTAGCAATGAATTTTAAATTTACAGATGAATCAGCAAGTGCTGATACACCTTTATAGAATGGACCTTCCTTAATTTCAGGAATTGCTTCTTTAATATTAGCTAGATTATCCTTTAATATAGCTTCTACTCTTTCTAAAGATTCACCATATTCAATGCACATCTCAATAGATGCTAAAGATAGCTGATTTGTCATATTAACTAATGATCTAATATCAGAATTATTAATAACCTTAATATTTCCACCAGCATCCTCAATTTGAGTATGTCTCATACCTATTTCCTTTACAGTACCTCTAAAGCCATCAGCGACGATAATATCACCAACATTAAATACATCCTCAAAAATAATAAATAAACCAGCGATAATATCTGCTAATAATGGCTGAATAGCAAGGCCTACAATTAATGACACAATTCCAATTCCAGCTAAAATTACTGTTGTATCAACATTAAATGCTGTTAATACAAAGAATAGCCAAATTACTACAGTTACATATTTAATAACTGAAATAATAATTGTTAATAAGCCCTTTAATTTTTTAAAATAAGGTAATAATAGCTTTAATGCTAATCTTACTACAAAGCTTATTCCAAATATAAAGAATGTATAGCTTACAATTCTAACAAAGATATTTATATCACCTGCATTAGAAAAAATATTAAAGCTACGATAAAATTCATTTGCAGCTCCAAACATATATTTTCCAAATATTAGGAAAATAAAATAAATAAGAGTTAAGCCTAATAAAACATAAACTAAAATCTGTTCAAATAATGATAATTTTTTATTTCTTAATTTCATTTTTTTATTCCTCCTTATTTAAATAGAAATAATTATATTTATATGTTATCAAAATGATTGCAACAAAACTGCAACAAAAAAACCTTGTCAATCGACAAGGTCTACTCTGCTTTTTCTGTTCTATCAAAAACCCATTCTCCATCATTCCAATTATAATAAGTAAGCTCACAATCATTTCCATTATATTTGTATTCGACTTTTCTAAATAAAACCCATTCTTCCTTAATATATTTTGAATATACAGAAGATAATTTATTACCTGAATTATCAGTTGTTACAATAATCTTATCATCGAATGTATTATATTCATTATCATTATAATAATGAAAGCTTATTGAATCATAATCATATATTTTATTTCTTATGAAATTATCTTAGTACCCTTTTTTATTTTATTGTCTACTAAATTGGTACCACTTCAACCCCTCTTTTTAAATCATTTTTCTTTTTTATCCCCAATTTTTTGATTCAATTAATACGTTCAACCACAAATAGTTACATATCAATCACTCTTGTTTAAAATTTTACCAAAGATTTTTTTTATTATAAATAGAATCTTCTTCTGTTATTTTCCTTATAGCTTTGCATGGATTACCATATGCTAAATAATTATCAGGAATATCATGAGTAACTATAGAACCAGCTCCAATAACACACCCATTTCCTATTGTAACACCAGGTAGAACAACTACATTTCCACCTAACCAGCAATTATCTCCTATTTTTACAGAAGCTCCATATTCTTTATCAGTATATCTTTTAATGCTTTCATCATAATATTGATTTCTTTCTTGATACATTAAAGGATGTAGAGGTGTATAAATACTAACATTTGGTCCAAAGAAACAATTATTTCCAATCACAACAGGACAAACATCTAATACAGTTAGTCCATTATTAGCATAAAAATTTTCACCTATATATGTATTAATGCCGTAATCAACATATAAATTTCCTTGTATATAAATAGAACCTTTATGATTTGGAAAAATTTTATCAATCAATTCTTTTCTTTTAGGATCATTATCATACAAGCGATTGTAATCTAATACTAAACTATGCTGCTTATGAGCTATTTCATTAGTAGTTGGATCACCTGGCGAATAAATTTTACCCAAAATCATCTTTTCATACTCTGTCATATATTTTTACTCCATACTATAAAATTAATTACTTTTATAACTTAATATATTCAATACCAAATTCAGTAAAATCATAATCGATATTGGCATGAGAATAAATTGTTTTTAAATTTGGATTGTCGCCTTTAATAATTCTAATAATTCTTTTTGCAATTAAATCATTAAAACGCGGATCATCTTTATAAATATATTCTTCTGTTTCTGGATCCTTAATAGCAAGTGTTGTAGCATAACTATAAGATTCTACAAATCCTTCAAATGTAGATGGTAAGGTAATTGATGTTAAATTAGCATTGTCATCAAGAGCATAACCAGATATTCTTTTAACACCTTCACCAAACACAATGCTTGTTAGATTTGTATTTTGAAAAGCATAATCTAATACATCAGTAGCCTGATAAACAGAATATTGACTTAAATCAGGATTATTTAAATAGTGAACAAAATGTCCTTCTTTCTTTTGATATAATGCATCATTTTTAACTTCATAAAATTCGCTTTCTTCATCTATAGTTATTGTTTTAATTGATGATTTGTAAAAGGCAATAGGATCAATATAATAAATACTTTTTGGAATTACTATTTCCTCAAGATTTTTAAAAGGAAGAAAGGCATAATTTCTGATTTTTTCCATAGAATCTGGGAAAATCATTTTTTTAGTAGTAGTATTACGTTTTATAAAACCTCTTTCTTCCTGAGCTTCCGTGAAAAATATATTATTATAATAGTATCTAACGTTATAGCCACCATATTGAGGAGAAATATTAACTACTTCATCAGTTTCATTATAGTTATACTTTACACCAATCCATTCTTCATCATCGTACCTATTATACTCAAAAATCATCTTTTGAGGTTGGGTGTATTTTGAATCAACTGGTTCTGTTATCTCAATTGTCGTATGGGCTACAGGTATTTTATCATCACAGCTAGATAAGCCAAAAACAAATACCATGGAAGCCATAATTGTTAATAATATTTTTTTCATAGCATTTCCTCCAAATATTATAGAAAAAACTATCTAAATTTTAACAAATTATATTCTATATGTCTAGTTGATTATAGACTTTTTTTGCTAAACAGTTCAATGTAAAAATAATCTTCATAATGTGTTAAATGATAATTATTTTATATTTAAAAAAATGACATAATAGTGGTTACTTAAAGCCAAAAAAGACCTCATCATTTCTGATAAGATCTTCTTATTTTAATATCTTTGCAAATTATTATTCAAATAAGAAAAAATATTGGAATGTATGCCCATCAATAGTTAAATCTATTCTAATAAGATTCTTATAATCATTTTCAGGGATACTTAAAACATTATTATTAACCTTTGAATACTTATATGTTGTATCATTATACCAACCAATCATTTCATTTATTTCATCTTCTGTATAAGGTTTCTCGTTTTCCATATTCATATATAAGTAATCATCTGTTAAATAGTAGTAATATACATCAATTGATTCATATTCTGGAACATTTAAAGTATATTCTGATGCTTTATGTGAAGCTTCTAATTTCTTTAACTTATCAAGTTCCAACATTAGCACGCGCTTGTATGCGATTGACTCATCATCAAATACAACTGCATTAGTATGATAATATCTATTATTATCATTAATAGTTATTGCTGGTGCATAATATGTAACTGATGTATATTTTGTTGACTTATTAGTAGATGTAAATAATAAAACAATTAAAGTTATTGTTACAACTAATAGTAATGAAACGCTAGATAATAATCCAATAATAAAACCCTTTTGTTTAAAAATTATATTATTCTTTTTAACATAATTTTCTTCCTCTTCTTTATTACACAAAAGCTCATTCTTACTTACATTAAATTCATTGCACAAAGCTTCTAAGGAATCATCACTTGGTAATCCCAATCCATTTTCCCACTTAGCAATTGCACTTCTTGAAAGAAAAATTTTATCTGCAAGTTCCTTTTGGGTTAAATTATTCTTATTTCTTAGTTCCTTAAGCTTATCTCTAAATTCCATGTATCAATCACCTCAACTACTATTATAAATAAAAATTATAAAATATCGTGTTACTTCAGCAATTTAGCGTGTTACTTTTTATAAAATCGTAATTTTATAATTAATATATAGAATAGAACACCAACTCTGTGCAAATCAGGAATATTTTATTATTAATTGTTTTTGTGGGACAAATGTATTTAATTTCTTTCTAATCTCATCAAATGTGCTTTCAATTGATGATACTTTTCCGTTTCTAACATCTTCTTCGGCTTCATCTAACATCTTAAGCAATTCTAATTCTTCTTTATTTTCCATATTTACTCACTCTTTTATAAAAATCTATTTTAAATTCGTCGTTACTACTTATAAAATGAATAATTTTCTCAAATACTACTCAAAGGAAAGTTTAAGTTTTAAACCTAAGCCTTTAGCAATTTTTTTTAGCATTTTTACTGTTGGATTTAAAGTACCTCTTTCTATTTTAGATAAATCAGATTGATCTATTCCCGCTTTTTTAGCTAAGTCTTCTTGAGACATCTCTTTTTGGAGTCTTTTTTCTTTGATTTGAAATCCTATTATGATGTTTAAGATGTCTGTGTCATCATATTCATTTGTAACATCTTTTCCCTCATCATATACTGTCTCGCTAGAAACATCTAAATCATCATTCCAAACAATTCCACCCCAACCTAATAAATGTCCTTTTAAGAATAATTTTCTATCCTTTAATTCATTTAATTGTGGAAATTTATCTGACAACGACAAGATATCATATCTTTTTACAGTTCCATCATAAAAGAATAAATCAAATG